>JAIPCJ010000011.1 GCA_021738245.1 Methylotenera sp.
AGCGCGCGAGCAAAGGCCGAGCCGGCGTTCACCTCGGCCTTGAGCTGGCTGATGAGCTCACGCTGGCGGGTGTCTTCGCTCTCCTCGGCCAGGGCCGTCAGCGCGCGTTCGATGGGCAGGCCTGAGCCCACCAGGCCGGCGAGCTGGCGCGTCCACACGGCGAGGGCCGTCGGGCTGAACACGCGTCGTGTGAAGCGGCTGCCCTCGTGCGCGCCGTGCTGCTGCACGGTGTCGATGGACAGCGGCGTCAGGCCCAGGGCGCGCACCGCGGCACGGGCGGCGCGCGGGTTGTCGGCCTCGATCAGGCCGCTGCTCTGGCGCCCGGCCTCGGTGAGGGCTTCGTACTTGTAGGCAGGCACGGCGCTTCGCCTATTCGCGGGTCACGCGCAGGACTTCTTCGAGCGAGGTCACGCCGGTGGCGATGAGCCGCTCGCCATCCTCCCGCATGGAGCGCAGGCCGGCAGCCTGGGCGGACGCCTGCAGCTCGCTTTCGGCGGCGCGGTTGTGGATGAGGCTGCGCACGGCGTCGTCGGCCACCATCAGCTCGTACACGCCGGTGCGACCCTTGTAGCCCGTGTGGCCGCAGGCGTCGCAGCCCACCGGGTGCCAGCGGCCGTCTTCGTCCTGGCGCTTGCACACCGGGCAGAGCCGGCGCACCAGGCGCTGGGCCAGCACACCCAGCAGCGAGCTGCTCAGCAGGAAAGGCTCCACGCCCATGTCGGTCAGCCGCGTGACGGCGCTGGGTGCATCGTTGGTGTGGAGTGTGGCCAGCACCAGGTGGCCCGTGAGCGAGGCCTGGATGGCGATCTGCGCGGTCTCGTAGTCGCGGATCTCGCCGATCATGATGACGTCCGGGTCCTGGCGCAGGATGGCGCGCAGGGCCTTGGCGAAGGTCAGGTCGATCTTGCTGTTGACCTGGGTCTGGCCAATGCCGGGCAGCTCGTATTCGATCGGGTCTTCCACGGTCAGCACGTTGGTGGTGCTGGTGTCCACGGTTTGCAGGGAGGCGTAGAGCGAGGTCGTCTTGCCGGAACCGGTCGGGCCGGTCACGAGCACGATGCCGTGCGGCTGCTGCACCAGCTGCTTGAAGGCGCTCAGCACCCGGCCGTCCATGCCCAGGCCTTCGAGCGTGAACTTGGATTCGCTCTTGTCGAGCAGGCGCAGCACTGCACGTTCGCCGTGGGCCGAGGGCAGGGTGGACACGCGCACGTCGATCGCGCGGCCGCCGATGCGCAGCGAGATGCGACCGTCCTGCGGCAGGCGTTTCTCGGCGATGTCGAGTTCGGCCATGATCTTCAGGCGCGAGATCAGCGCGGCATGCAGGGCCCGGTTGGGCTGCACCACCTCGCGCAAGGTGCCATCCACGCGGAAGCGCACCGAGCTGCTGCGCTCGTAGGGTTCGATGTGGATGTCGCTCGCGCCGTCCTTGGCCGCCTGCGTGAGCAGGGCGTTGAGCATGCGGATGATGGGCGCGTCGTTGGCGGCTTCCAGCAGGTCTTCCACCGCGGGCAGGTCCTGCATCATGCGGGACAGGTCCACCGCGCTTTCGACCTCGCCCACCACCACGGCGGCACTGCTCTCGCTGCCGGCGTAGGCGGCGTTGATGCGCTCGGCCAGCGACGGTGCGGCCTCTGACTCCAGGCGGTCGACCGCGTACAGGCGTTGCACCTCGGACAGCGTGGCCCAACCCACATCGGGCGGCGCCCACAGGGTGAGCGTGCTGCCGTCGTCTTCCAGCAGCACGGTGTTCGCCTTGGCGAAGGCGTAGGGCAGGGGGTGGCGGGTCGCGGCCATGGTCGATGGTCGCCTTATTGCTGCGGCAGAGCCTTGCGGGGCGAGGCGCCCTGGGTGTCGGGCAGCACGGGGGCGCCGGTGTCCGGCAGGATCATGCTCTTCTGCGGTTGTGCGCCCTGCTGCACTGCGCGGATGCTGTCGTAGCGGTCCATCGTCAGCTGGTTGGACCCTTCGGCGTTGCGGATGACGACCGGGCGCAAGAAGACCATCAGGTTGGTCTTCACCCGCTTGCGGTTCTTGCTGCTGAACAGGTTGCCGATGACAGGGATCTTGGACAGCCCTGGCACACCGTCATCGCCGTCGGTGTATTCGTCCTTGAGCAGGCCGCCGAGCACGATGACGTCACCGTCGTCCACCACGATGCTGGTCTCGATGGCGCTCTTGTCCAGCGTCGGACCGGTGGTGCCGTTGGAGCCCGGTACGACCGAGGAGTTCTCCTGGTACACCACCATGCGCACGGTGCCGCCCTCGCCGATCTGGCTCTTGACCTTGAGCGTCAGGCCCACGTCCTTGCGGTCGACGGTGGTGAACGGGTTGACGGTGCCGCCGGTCGTGCTGGTGCTGGCGTAGGAGCCCGTCACGAAGGGCACGTTCTGGCCGATGACGATGCGCGCCTCTTCGTTGTCCAACGCCACGAGGTTGGGTGTGGACAGCACGTTGGCGCCGCTCTGGCTCTCGAAGAAATTGGCCACCGCACCCAGTGTGTAGACGCTGCCGAACTTCTTCAGGAAACCAATGTTCAGCCCGGTAGGCGCAGTGGCGCCGTTACTCAGCGCCGACTGCACGCCGGATGTGCCACTGGCCACCACGCCGGTGGCGTTGATGATGTTGGACAGCCCCGTGCCGAAGTTGGTACCGGCACCGGTGAGGGTGCTGTCGCCCTTGGTGCCGAAGATGTTCTGCCACTGCACGCCGAACTGCGCGGCCTTGGTGTTGTCGATCTTGACGATGAGCGACTCCACGTAGACCTGGGCGCGGCGGGCATCGAGCTGTTCGATGACCGCGCGCACCTGGCGGTACAGCGGTTCGGGGGCTGTGATGATCAGCGAATTGGTGGACGGGTCGGCCTGCACGAAGCCACCCGTCGACGGCCCGGCCGACTGGTTCAGCGGCGAGGTGGCGGCCGTGGAGTTCATGCCGCCGCTGTTGGTGCCGGTGTTGCTGGTGTTGCCGGTCAGCGAGGCGTTGTTGTTGGTCGTGCCGGCCGACAGCAGGCTGCCGGTGCCGTTCGCCCCGCTGCCGCCGCTGTTGCTGTTGGCCGAGGCGGCCGCGCCGAAGGCGGCGCGCAGCACGGTGGCCAGCTTCACGGCGTCGGCGTTCTTCAGGTAGACGACGCGGATGTTGTTGCCGCCGTCATTGCTGGGCTGGTCGAGCTTGTCGACCATGGCGCGAACAGCAGCCAGCCGCGCGGGGTTGCTGGCGCGCAGGATGAGGCCGTTGGCGCGCGGGTCGACCAGCACGTTGACGGTGCTGCTGCTCTGCCCCGGCACCGCCGCCCCCGCGGGCGTGCCGCCATCGGCCAGGCGCTGCACCAGCGGCGCCAGGTCGGCTGCCACGGCGTGCTTGAGCGGCACGATCTCGATGTCGCTCGTGCCCGGCGTGTCCATCGCCGCGATGATCTTGGCGATGCGCTGCAGGTTGTCGGCGTAGTCGGTGATGACCAGGCTGTTGTTGCCCGGGTTGGCGTTGATGGTGTTGTTGGGGCTGATCAGCGGACGCAGCGTGGCAACGAGGTTGTTGGCGTTCTCGTGCTGGATGCGGAAGATCTGCGTGATGATCTGGTCGCCGCGGATGTTGCTGGTCTCCACGGCCACCGAGCCCGCCTGCACCTTGGCGTCCGGCTCGGGCAGCACCTTCAGGAAGCCGGCCGACTCCACCACCGTGAAGCCCAGGCCGCGCAGCGCGGCGAGGTAGTTCCGGTAGGCGTCGGCCACCGAGACGGGCTGCTCGCTGTAGACCGTGATCGCGCCCTTCACGCGCGGGTCGATGATGATCTGGCGGTTGAGCATGACACCGATCGCGCGGGTCACGGCCTCGATGTCGGCATTGACGAAGTTCAGCGTCACCGGGGAGCTGGCCTTCACGGCCGGGCCGGCAGGGCGGCCGCGTTGCACTTGGGCGTTGTCGGGCTGTGCCGTGGCCGTGCCGGCTGCCAGCAACAAGGCCGTGATGGCGGCGGCGGAGGTGGCGGTGCGGTGGAGATTCATGATCATCCGATCGTCAGGACGGAGCGCGCGCCTTGGCGGCGCCCGATGATGTTCAGCAGGTTGTTGAGCGCTTCCTCGCGGCCGGGGGCGGCCCCCGCTTCGCCGGTGAAACGGCTCTTGCCGCCACTGTTGAGCGTGCCCACGCCCGACAGCTGCAGCGCGCCTTCCAGGGTCGACAGGCGCAAGGTGCTCACCCCCGGGGTGCCCGGGTCGGCTGTCACGGTGAAGCGGTAGCTGCCCAGCGGCGCGACGGTGGAGACGCGTGAGGACAGGTTGGCCAGGTCGAGCTGCAGTTCGCCGAACTGCCGCCAGCGGCCCTGCACGGACTCCAGCCGCAGGTCACGGGCAGACAGGCGCAGCGAGCCGCCCAGCTGCAGCGTGTTCCAGGGCGTGCCCAGGCCGGCCAGCACGCCCGCGGGCAGGCGGGCCAGCCAGTCGGCCTTGTTGTCCACGCTGATGGCCATGCGGCCCAGGCCGGGCTGGATGCCCAGCAGCAGGTCGCCATTGATGCAGCAGTCCTGGCGGGCGGCGAGCTGCAGGCCCATGCCCTTCAAGCTCATGCGCCAGTGCAGCCGGCCGGGCAGGGCCGACGCATCCCGGCTGCCTGCACCACCGGTCAGCACCAGCACGCCCGAGCCGTTCCAGATGCTGCCTCGGGTGTCCACGATGAGCAGGTGCTGATCGGTCGCCGAAGCGAGGGCGCGCGCGAGCCAGCTGGCGGGTGCAAAGGCGATCAAGGCCACCAGGATGCCCAGCAGCGCGCCGCCGATGCTCCAGCGCCGGGGCGTGATGTGCCTCACGGCACGACCCCCCGTTGCCGGAGCGCCGAGCACCGAATCTCCTGCCACGGTGGCCGCATGGGCCGTCTTGCGGAACCAGGCCATCAGCTGCCTCCCAGCGTCAGCACGAGCGTGCCTGCATAACCCTTGGGGCCACGCGTGAGTTGTGCCTCGACCGGTCGGGCCCGGGCAGCGGAGCGCACTTCGCCGAGCCAGGCCTGCAGCGCCTCCGGGGCAATACCGGTCAGCGTGACGACGGCACGGTCACCCGTGAGGTTGAGTCGGGCGGCCGGGCCCAGGTGCTCGACCGAGGCCGTCAGTGCCGCCTGCGCCTGGGCAGGCGGCACGGCCGGCGCTGCGCGCAGGGCCTTGGCTTCCTGGGCCTGGACCTGCATTTGCTGGATCTGGGCGTCGAGTTTTTCCAGCTCGGCCGGCGCGCTCTTCAGGACGCGCAGGGCCGGTGCCAGCAGCAGGCTCCAGGCCAGCAGCAGCACGAGCAGCGCGCCGACGGTGCCGAGCGCAATGCGTTCGCGCTCGCCCATGGCCTCCCATTGCGTGAGGGCCTGGGCCTTGAGCTGCTGCCACTGGGCTGGCAGGCTTTGACCGTTGGAAGAAAGATTCGAACGGGCCATCAGCTGCGTCTCTGTGCGTTGGCGCGGCTGATGGTCAGCTTGCCGTCGCTGGCGTCGAGCTGCCAGCCTTCGCTGCGCAGCTGGTTTCGGAAGGTGTCGATCTGCGCCGGGCTCCAGCCCTGGGCGGACACGGTCAGGCGCCCGGGTTCGAAGGCCAGGGCCTCGGTCGGCGGGCGGTCGCCCGGCCAGGCCGCGGCCGCGGCACCTAGCAGGGCTTCGAGGTCCTGGTCGCCGATGCTGCCGGCGCTGACCCGCAGCAGGTCGAGCTGCTTTTGCATCTGCACCGGCGCGTCCAGGATGGCACGCACCTGCGGGAAGGTCTCGGTCAGCGCGGCGGTGACGGCCTGGCGGCGGGCCGACAGTTCGCGCTGCTGCTGCCAGGCCCAGAGGTTGAGGCCGATGACTTGCACCAGGGCCAGGCCCACGAGCCCGATGCGAACCGGCCGCCAGGGCTTGCGCATCAGCTCGCGGGTCACCAGGCGCAGGGCGCGCACGCCGCGGGCGCGCGGGGCGAGGTCGAACTGGCGCAGGTCCCAGGCGCTGTCCAGCACACCCAGCGCACGCTGCGCGGGCGTCTGGATCGTCACGGTCGTGCCCAGCCAGCGCTCGGCTTCCGTGGCCGCGGCCGCGGTGGCGGTCCATTGCGCGGCATGCACGAGGCCGGGCGGAAAGAACTGACGCGCGAGCCCCCCCTCCAGCGGCAGCGTGGCCACGCCCTCGGCGTGGCTCCAGCGCAGGGCCACGCTGATGCCGCGCTCATTGGGCATCTCGAAGAAGTGGCCGCGCGCGAGTTCATCGGGCCAGGACAGCGGCGCGACGCGGTCGATGAAGACCTGTGCCGCTTCCAAGTCCGCGAGATGGTCGACCAGCCAAGGGCGCGAGGTGACCGCCACCCAGGCGGTGTCGCCCCCGACGGCATCCGGCTCCAGCGCGAAGTGCAGGGCGTCGGGTTCGTCCAGCAGCACCTCTTCGAGCTTGCCGGCGAGGGCGGCGCGCATCTGGCGCCCGGCGCGCGGCAGTTCCACGCGGCGCCAGCTGATGTCGGACTCGGCAATGACCGCGATGACGCTGTCAGCCGCCGGCAGCGCTGCGGGTGCGGCGCGCCCCTCGGCACTGACCTGGCGGCCGTCGATCGTGAGGGCGTAATCGTACTCGCGCGCAGTCCCCTCGGGCATGGCGCGGCCCGGCGCACGCAGGCGCGCTCGCGGGGGCAGGAACAGCAGCAGGGTGCTCATAGGGGCTCAGAAGGCGCGGCGCATTCTAGGAGGGGGGCGTGACGTTGCCGGCGCCGGGGGCGCCTGCACGGTGAACAGGTGTAGCCGGTGTCGACTTCGGGGCATCACCGATCCAGCAGCTGATTGATGCGTTCACGCGCCAGCACCACCATGTTGAGGTTCTGGCGCTCGATGAGAGAACGTTGCTCGAGCTGGCGTTCTTCCAGCCGCAGTCGGCCCGTGACGATGAAGAAGGATGAGGTCACGGCGGCCCGTGCGGCCGTGGCCTGCGCCAGGGCGTTGGCGGGCAGGTAGGCGGCCGCGTCGTTGGTGATGTCGTTCAGCGGCTTGGCCTTGCGGCCCTGCACCAGGCGCTCGGCGGCGGCGAGATTCATGCCATCGAACAAGGCTGCAATCACCTCGCGCGAGGCCGTGTTCAGGTTGACCGGCGTGGCCTTGGGCAGCAGCACGACGTAGGGCTGCAGCCGCTTGATGGTGTCGGGGTCCAGGCCGAACCAGCTCAGTTGGTCGAGCCCGGCGGGCTCCAGCGGGCCCGAGTTGCGCACGGTGCTGCTGGCGCTGGTTGCGGGCGCGCTCGCGCCACTGGCGGCTGCCGGGAAGGCTGATCGCAGGCCGGCAATGATCACCGCGTCCGTCCCGGGCGGCGCGTTGACCTGGCTGCACAGCCGCTCAAGCACACGCTGCTCCAGCGGCGGTACGGTGCTGCCACCGAGCAGGGCGCGCAGGTTGTAGCGGCTCTGGGCGTCCTCGATGCTGCCGGAGAGAAACGCCTCCGGGCCGTCGTCGTTCGAGGTGGTGTTTTTGTCGGCGGCCAGGAAGGTCGACAGCCGTGCCTCGGCCAGCGGGACTGCCCAGGGCTCGCCGAGATGGTCGACCGGCTTGTTGCGGTTTTGCTTGGCGTCTTCCTGCAGGATGAGTCGCGCCCAGTCGAGCGCCCCTTGCAAGATCCACGCACTCTGGGCCCGCGCACGATCGGCGGCCTCGATCTGCACCGCGCGGTACTGCTGCCAGACCATGCCCGCTGCGAGACTGGCGATGAGAGTGACGATGATCATCGCGGTCAGCAGGGCGGCGCCTCGCTGCCTTGGCCTGCTGCTCGTCAGGGCGACCGGGCGGCATCTCATCGGACGGTCACCTCCAGCTCGCGCGTCAGGGTGCCGCTCAGGCCGCTGCCTTCGGCGAACTGCATCGCGATGCGCAGGCCCGCGGGCGTGGGGTTGGTGGTCTTGACCGGCCCGGCATTGCTGGTCGTGGTGCCGGTGGACTGGCAGTTGCTCCAGGCATTGCCCCAGTAGCAGTAGAACTGCCAACTGGCCACGCCGTCGAAGGCGCGCAGCGAAGGATTGCGCTGCGCCAGTTGCTGCAGGCCGCGCTGGCGCTGGTCAATGAGGTCATCGATCAGGCGCACCGGCGGGCTTTCCCAGCGCCACAGGGTGCCTTCGCGCAGGCTCCACACCACGACCTGAAGGCCACCCGTGCCCTGGCGCGTCAGCACCAGGTTGCCGCCATCGAAATCGAGGGGCTGCACGGTGCTGTGGCTGTCCTGCAAGGCGCGCAGGTCCACTTCCCATTGCGCCATGACGGTCTGCAGCCGGCTGGTCTGGGCGAGGTGGCCTTGGGCGATCTCGCGGCTGCGCACCAGCGCGTCAATGCCGCGCCAGGCCATGGCCGCCATCGTGGCCATCACGACCAAGGCGACCAGCACCTCGACCAATGTGAAACCCGCCGTGTTGCGATGAGGAGCAGGGCTGTGCATCACTGCTTCATGATGGTCGACAGGCTCAGCAACGGCACGCCCTGGTCGTCCGCCACGGCGGCGTCGATGCGCCGGAAGTTGGGGTTGGGCGTCGGGCTGACCTTGAGCGTGCCCGCGTAGCTGCGGCCGAGCTGCTCGCAGCTGAAGGGGGACTCGCCGATATTGGGCAGTTGGTTCTGCGACTGCTGGTTCAGGCGCAGTTCGGTCAGCAGGTTCTCGGCGCACCACTGCGCGGCGCTGACCTGGGCCAGGCGCTCGGCGTTGTTGCCCAGCGCCCCGGCGGCCTTGATGCCGGCGCCCAGCGCGATGGCCACGATGACCAGTGCCACCAGCACCTCGATGAGCGTGAAGCCGCGGCTGTTCGTCATGGGTTGGCCACGATGTCGAAGGCACCCAGGCCGTCAGTGCCCAGCGTCAGTTGCTGGCTGCCGAGCTGCAGCCGCAGCCGTTGTGCCGGAATGATCGGCTCGGGGCCGAGCACCAGGCCGGGGTTGGCGGCGGTCGCGTTGGCGATCTGCACGGCCACCGGGTCGCCCAGCCAGCGGGTGGGCAACTGCAGCGTGCGGGGCAGCCCCTCGAAGCGGAAGTCGTCGCCTCCCTTGAGGCCCTTGGGGATCCAGCGCACGGTCAGCCCCGACGCGCGGCTTTCGGCGCGCGCGGCTTCGAGCAGGGCGGCCAGCCGCTGGGCTTCGCGCTGCAATTGCATTTCGGCCGGGTCGCGCAGGGCCAGCATGATCGTGGCGCTGCTGATGGCGATCAGCGCGACGACGACCAGCAGCTCGATCAGCGTGAAGCCCGCCGAGCGGCGAACAGCGCTGGAGCCCAGGCGCGGCGCCTTATTGCCAGGAGCCGATGTCGGCGTCACGGCCTTCGCCGCCCGGACGACCGTCGGCGCCAAAGCTGTAGACATCGACCTCGCCCTTCACGCCAGGGTTGGCGAACTGGTAGGGGTGGCCCCAGGGGTCGTTGGGGAGCTTCTCGAGATACGGCTTCCAGTTCGGCGGCGGCGTGCCGGTGGTCGGTTTGTGGACCAGGGCGTCAAGGCCCTGCTCGCTGCTGGGGTAGCGCTGGTTGTCCAGCTTGTACATCTTCAGCGCCTGCATCAGGTTGTTCACGTCGGTGCGGGCGGCCGTGACACGGGCGTCTTCCGCCCGGTCAAGCACATTGGGCACAACCAGCGCGGCCAGCACGCCGATGATGACGAGCACGACGAGCAGTTCGATCAGCGTGAAGCCGCGGGCGGGATGGAAACGGCGCATGTCGGGAAGCGTGGAGGCACGAAGCTGCGGTGATCGGGCCATCATAATGGGGCGATGCTTGCTCGATTCATGGCGTTTTCGGTGTGGCTGCTGCTCGGCGGCTCGGTGGCCTACTGGGGCCTGCAACTGTTCGCCCGTCCACTGCCCATGCCGTCGTCGGTGACGCCGGCCGGCGAGGGGCGCAGCGGCGCGGTCGACCTGAGTCGGCTGCTGGGCGTCACGCCTCAGGAGGCGACCGCGGAGCCCGAGGTCGCGGCCTCCACCCGGCTGCGCCTGCTCGGCGTGGTGGCGCCGAAGAGCGCCAAGGCGGCCGAGGCCGGCGAGGGCGTGGCCCTGATTGAAGTCGATGGTGTCGCACGCACGGTGCGCGTCGGCGCCATCGTCGATGGCGACCTGCGTCTGTTGCGGGTCGACGCCCGCAGCGCCAGCCTCGGTCTGGCCGGGCAGGGCGCGGTGCAGGTGCTGCAGATCAGCCCGCCGGCAGCCGCAGCCACCGGGTCACTGCCGCCGGCTCAACCGTCGAATGTCGTGCTCGGCGGTGATCCGAATGTGGGCGTCGCCGGTGTGCCGCTGCGCGCCATGCCGCCGGCCGGTGGGCAGCCCCCTATGCCGCAGGCCCAGCCCGCGAACCCGAATCCAGCCGCGCCCCAGGTCAATGGCCCACCGGCACGGCAAGAGATCGCGAACCAGTAGCGCTTGCCTGGCGTCGCAGGGACGCCGCTGATGCACCGCTCAGGCGCCCAGCGTGGGGATGTTGATGCCGGGCGCCGGGCGCGCCGCCACCCGGGCTTCGGCCACTTCGTGCAGGTCGGTCAGCATGGCGCCGGCCGCGCGGATCATGGGCCAGGCGAGCGCCGCACCGGTGCCGTCGGCACTGTCCATGCCCAGCTCCAGCAGGGCGGAGGCGTGGAACAGTGCCAGCGCCTCGTCCAGGCCGCGGTGCACATGGCTGCGGCAGAACACGGCGTAGTCCGTCACGGGCGCACAGATCATCGAGGCCAGCTTGAGCGCAGCGCAGGCCGCAATGCCGTCGATGATGATGAGGCTGCGCTTGCTCGCGGCCACCAGCATGGCGCCGACCATCACCGCCAGTTCATAGCCGCCGAAGGCTGCCAGCACGTCCATGGGCTCCTTGGCGTCGCGATGGCGGGCCAGCGCGCCGTGCAGCACGTCGAGCAGGTGGGTGAGGTCGTCTTGCCGCATCGTCGGGCCCGAGACGACGAAGTCGCGCACCGGCTGGTCGGACAGCCGCGACAGCACCAGCGCCGCGCATTCGGCCGAGCCCTGGCCCATGGAGGCGCAGGCCAGCACATTGCCGGGCAGGTTGTCGGCGATCTCCATGCCGACGCGAACGCCGGCGTGGGCCTGGTCCAGGCTCATGGCGTGGCCCGTGCGTGCATTGCGGGTGCCATGCGCCACCTTGCGCGCCAGCAGCCGGGCATGGGGCGGCAGGTTGTCGGCCACGCCGCAGTCCACCACCGTGAGGTGCAGGCCTTGCAGTCGCGCGAAGACCGAAACCGGCAACTGGGCATGCAGCGCCATCTGGACCTGGTCTTTGGTGGCCCGGCCCCATTGCGCCCCGACGCCGTCGACCACGATGCCGTGATCGGCCGCAAAAAGGGCCAGCACGGGGTCGCGAAAGCGTGGCGTGAGGCTGTTCTGGACCAGGCCCAGCCGCACCGCCAGGGGCTCCAACTCGCCCAGCCCGCCCGCGATCGCCGAGCGGCGGTCCACGCGGTCACGCAGGGCGCGTTCGAGTTCCGGATTGGCGGTCGGTGAAATCAGCGACTGTTGGGCAACGGTCATGATGCAAAGGGTTGCAAACCCCCGGATTTCAACTCAACCGAGGAACAAGCGATAGACCGGATTGTGGGACTCGTCCTCGTACGGATAGTTGAGGCCGTCGAGAAAATTCCGCAGCGCGCCTGCATCGCCCTTGGGCACCTGGATGCCGACCAGGATGCGGCCGTAGTCGGCGCCCTGGTTGCGGTAGTGGAACAGGCTGATGTTCCAGTCCGGGTGCATGCTCGACAGGAATCGCATCAGCGCGCCGGGGCGTTCAGGGAAGACAAAGCGGTACAGGCGCTCGTTGCGCGCCAGGTCGCTGCGCCCGCCGACCATGTGGCGGATGTGCTCCTTGGCCAGGTCGTCATTGGTCAGGTCCAGCGTCTGGAAGCCCGCCTTGGTGAACGTGCGGGCGAGCTTGGCGGCCTCGTCAGGCTTGGAGATGGCCACGCCCACGAAGATGCGGGCGACCTTGTCGTCGGCGATGCGGTAGTTGAACTCGGTGACGCTGCGCGGGCCGAGCAGCTCGCAGAAGCGCTTGAAGCTGCCGCGCGCCTCCGGAATGGTCACGGCGAACAGGGCTTCGCGTTGCTCACCCACCTCGGCCCGTTCCGCGACGAAGCGCAGCCGGTCGAAGTTCATGTTGGCGCCGCACGTGATGGCCACCAGCGACTGCCCCTTGGCGCCGGTCCGGGCGACGTACTGCTTGGCCGCCGCGACGCTCATCGCACCGGAGGGCTCCAGGATGGAGCGGGTGTCTTCGAACACGTCCTTGATCGCGGCGCAGACGGCGTCGGTGTCGACCACGATGAAGTCGTCCACCAGCTCGCGGGTGATGCGGAAGGTTTCTTCACCAACCAGCTTGACGGCGGTGCCGTCGGCAAAGAGCCCCACATCGGTGAGCGTGACGCGCTTGCCGGCTTTCACCGAGCGGAGCATGGCGTCGGAGTCGGTGGTCTGCACCCCGATGACCTTGATCTCCGGTCGCAGCGCCTTGACGTAGGCCGCCACACCCGAGATGAGCCCGCCGCCGCCGATGGCCACGAAGATGGCGTCGATCGGGCCGGGGTGCTGGCGCAGCAGCTCCATCGCGATCGTGCCCTGGCCGGCAATGACGTCCGGGTCGTCGAAGGGGTGGACGAAGGTCAGGCCCTGGTCGCGCTCCAGCTCCTTGGCGTGGCCGAAGGCGTCGGTGAAGCTCTCGCCGAACAACACGACCTCGCCGCCATGGCCGCGCACGGCATCGATCTTCACCTGGGGCGTCGTCACCGGCATCACGATGACCGCGCGACAGCCGAGCTTGCGGGCGGACAGCGCCACGCCTTGCGCGTGGTTGCCCGCCGAGGCGCAAATGACGCCCGCCGCCCGCTGTTCGGGCGACAGGTGGGCCATCTTGTTGTAGGCGCCGCGCAGCTTGAAGCTGAAGACGTCCTGCTCGTCCTCGCGCTTGAGCCAGAGCTTGTTGCCCAGGCGCCGGGACAGCTTCGGCGCGGCGTCCAGCGAGGTCTCGCGGGCAACTTCATAGACGCGGGCGTTCAGGATGCGCTGGAGATAGCTGCTGCCTGGCGGGAGCATGGCCGGCGCCTGAGGGGCCGCCTTCCGGGCGGGCTTGCGTCGCGGGGGCGAGGGCGGCCGGGCGGGGCTCATCGAGTCTCCATGCAGTCGTGTTGCGGCGCCGCATGATAGGGGAGGGCCCCCAGCGCGAGGCCCGGGCTGCCTTCGGCGAAAAAAAACCCGAGCTTTTGCAAGCTCGGGTTGAATCCACCATGGAGGCGGTGGAGGAGACAATCGGTGCGAAAACGTTTTCGCTTGGTTCGCAGTGTAGCGCCGCGTTATGCTGCGCCGCAATATTTTTCTGTGAACGAATTGGGGCCTGGCCTCTAAAAACTCAGCATGGAATGCACCGTCAGTTGGCTGGGCCCCGAGGGCCCGAGTGGCATGAGCTTCGTCGCCGAGACCGGTAGCGGGCATGTGGTGTCGATGGACGGCGCGCCCGATGGTGGCGGCCGCAACCTCGCGCCACGCCCGATGGAAATGGTGCTTGCAGGCACGGGCGGCTGCACCGCCTATGACGTGGTGCTGATCCTGAAGCGCGGCCGGCACGACGTCCGCGGTTGCAAGGTGGCCCTGAAAGCCGAGCGCGCCACGAGCGACCCCAAGGTCTTCACCGCCATCCACTTCCATTTCGTGGTGACCGGCAAGGCGCTCAAGCCGGAGATCGTCGAGCGCGCGGTGGCGTTGTCACACGAGAAGTACTGCTCGGCCACGGCCATGCTGGCCAAGACCTCCGCCATCACCACCTCGTTCGAAGTCGTCGAGGGCTGATCAAAGGCGATGGGCCACGGTCGTCATGACCTTGGCCGCCGCACGCATCACGGCCGGGATGGGGGCGGGCAGAAGGCTCGCTCCCTGCGCCAGCGCTTCTTCGGCATGCGCGGCTTCTTCCTGGCGCATCTGTTCGACGATGGCCCGCGAGGCCACGTCGGCCTGGGGCAGGCGTTCCAGGTGGCCCGCGAGGTGGGCCTCGACTTGACGCTCGGTTTCGACCACGAAGCCCAGGCTCCATTTGTCACCCGCCATGCCTGCCAGGCTGCCCCAGGCGAATGCGCCTGCCCACCACAGCGGCGCCAGGTGGCTGGTGTGGCCGCCTAATTGATGGATGCGCTCGGCGGTCCAGGCGAGATGGTCGAGCTCCTCTTGCCCCGCCGCCTCGAAGTGGCGGCGCGAGTCCTCGCTGCGGCTGAAAAGCGCCTGCGACTGGTAGAGCGCCTGAGCGCAGATTTCTCCCACGTGATTGACACGCATCAGCGCCTCGGCTTCGCGTCGGTCCGCTTCCGTCAACTCGGGCAGCGGCATGCCCGCGGTTGGCGTCGGCCGGGTGGCGCGGGTCGGTACGAACACCGTCCGCAGGCCGGCGTCCAAAGCGCTGATCAGCCGGTCCTGCCAGTTCAGAGACCGGGGCGAGGGGTGGCCTGCGAGCAATTCCATCGAATTAATCCGTATATCAATGACCAAAAGGTGAATCGCGCGTGACGTTGTGACTCCGCAACGACAACACACATTTTCATATCCGTGAATTCCCGAACGACCCCGAGCTCTGGTGGAATACGCCCACTTCCTCACAGGAGGTGAGCCGCTGCGCCCTTCAGCCCCGGCTCGGATGAATACCTAGGAGTATTGAATGAAAAAAGCTCTGATTGCCCTGGCCGTTCTTGGCCTGACCGGCGGCGCTGCCGTCGCGCAATCGTCCGTCACCCTCTTCGGCGTCATCGACGCCGACGTGAAGTACGTCAAGACCGGCGGCCTCGCGGTGAAGAAGCTGGATTCCAGCGGCCTGAACACCAGCCGCTTCGGCGTGCGCGGCACCGAAGACCTCGGTGGCGGCCTGAAGGCTGGTTTCTGGCTCGAGTCCGAGATCAATACCGACACCGGCGTGGCCGGTGCTGCCAGCGGCGGCGCTTTCTGGGCCCGTCGTGCCACGGTCAGCCTGACCGGTGATTTCGGTGAAGTGCGCCTGGGTCGCAACAAGACCGTCTCGCGCCTGCACCTCGAAGACTTCGATCCGACGGCCTTCACGGGTCTGGGCAGCGTCAGCGCCGTCTACAGCAACCTGGGCAGCGGCAACGGCACGTCCTACGGCCGCGCCGACAATCTGGTGTCCTACTCGCTGCCGGCCAACCTGGGCGGCTTCTACGGCGGCGCCGACGTGTCCGCTGGCGAAGGCACGGGTACCAACAAGGGCCAATCGGTTCGCCTGGGCTACAAGGCCGGTCCGCTGCACGTGTCGGGCGCTTACGCCAGCACGTCCAACGCCGCTGACACCAGCAAGTTCAAGCTGACCTCCATCGGTGGCGCTTACGACTTCGGCATCTTCCGCCCGTCGCTGTCCTACACCGAGACCAAGTTCCAGTCGCGCAAGCAGCAAATCGTGACGGCCTCCGTCACCGCTCCGCTGGGTCAGGGCCAACTGTGGGCCGCCTACACGGACGCCAAGGCCAACGCCGCTGCTGAGACCACCGTGACCGGCTACACCGCCATCGGCGATGCCAAGCTGTTCGCCGCTGGCTACATCTACAACCTGTCCAAGCGCACCGCGCTGTACACCACGTTCTCGCAACTGAAGAACAGCGGTGCAGCTCGCTTCGCCGTCGCAGGCGCTCCGGCCGCCACGGCCAACGGCCTGAAGTCGACCGGTTACGACGTCGGCATCCGCCACAGCTTCTGATGAATCGCGGCGCTTGGCGCCGCGCGCATCAGTCAAAGCCGCCTTCGGGCGGCTTTTCTTTTTGTCCCGCACGAGACAGGGGAAGCGATGTGGACATTGCACAACAGGCTTGCCGTTTGAAGGCGGCGCTTGGTTGAGAATCAAGCGGTTCACAATTATTCGCAGGAGACAACCTTGATGAAAAAAGCGACCTTCGCCCTCGCCGTCCTCGCCGCCAGCACCACTGCTGCCTGGGCGCAGTCCAGTGTCACCCTGTACGGCATCGTTGACGTCGGCGTGCGCTACACCAGCAACGCCAATGCTGGCACCGGCACCAAGACCGTCGTGCCGGGCGGCATGTCGCAGAGCCGTCTGGGTGTGAACGTCACCGAAGACATGGGCGGCGGCCTGAAGGCTCTGGCCAACCTGGAGCACCGTCTGCAGTCCGACACAGGGGCCGCTAGCAGCGCCACTGACTTCTGGCGCCAGGCCTGGGTGGGCCTGCAGTCCAGCGAGTTCGGCCAAATTCGCCTGGGTCGCCAGTACAACATCCTGTTCGACCTGTACACGTCCACGTTCGCCTCCTTCCGCTACTCGCCCTACATCGAGGCCTACAAGCCCGAGATCGGCATGTCGATGACCGCGCGTCAGGACAACATGGTCAAGTACCTGGTCCAGCTCGGCAATGTGTACGGCGAAGTCCAGGTCAGCGCTGGCGAAGGTCAGTCTGGCGCGGCAGCGGCGCTGCCGAACAAGACGATCGGCGGCCTGATTCGCTACAACGACGGCAAGTGGGGTGCCGGTGGCGCCTACCTGCAGGCGACCGAGCAGACCGGCAAGAAGATCAAGGCGACGGTCCTGGGGGCTTCGTACACCGACGGGCCGCTGTACGTGCACGCCTCCTGGGGTGAGAACAAGTTCGAGTCCATCAGCAATCTGCTGACCTCGCCGGCAGTCGTGGCCGATGCCACCAGTGCTTTCCGTGTCGCTGTGACGACCCGCGGCGCCTACACCAGCGGCCTGCTGGGCGCGAGCATCTTCAACAACAACTCGGCTGACATCAAGACCCGCACGATGTACATGCTGGGTGCAA
The DNA here is from genome assembly GCA_021738245.1 of Methylotenera sp. Lineage (GTDB taxonomy): Bacteria > Pseudomonadota > Gammaproteobacteria > Burkholderiales > Burkholderiaceae_C > Pelomonas. Next base: position 16,745 of record JAIPCJ010000011.1, read on the forward strand.
CCTACCAGCTCACGCCGCAACTCAATGTCGGTGCCAACGCCTGGCTGACCAAGCAGACGCATTACGGTCTGGCCATCGCGCCGCTGGGTCTGAACGCGAGCGCCAGCACCACTTCCAAGGCGGACTTCTTCGCCGTGGTGCTCGACTACGCCTTCTCCAAGCGCACGGATGCCTACCTGGAGTTCGATTACACCAAGACTGACGGAGCCGTGACCTTCCTCAATTCGGCTACCAAGCGCGGGGGCGCCATGCTGGGTCTGCGTCATCGCTTCTGATGATGGCTGCGGGGCTTGCTCCGCATCTCAGCTGAACGGGCCGCGATTGCGGCCCGTTTTTCTTTATGCGGCCAGCTCATGTTGCACCGCAGCGCTAGGGGCTTTCCCGGGAGGCCCACGCGGCCAGGCTTCGCCATGATCGCGCCTTCGCGCGGCGCACTGACGCGCCCGCTACCAAGAGTCCATGCTCGTCTTCATTCTTCGTCGCCTGGTGCAGGCCCTGGTCGTCATGTTGTCGGTGGCTTGCATCGCCTTCATGCTCTTTCAATATGTCGGCGACCCGGTCACCAACCTGCTGGGGCAGGACGCCACCGAGGAGCAGCGCGTCGCGCTTCGCAAGGAGTTGGGCCTGGACCAGCCGTTCCCGGTTCAGTTTGCGCGCTTCGCGGTGAATGCGGCCCAGGGCGAGTTCGGCATCAGCCTGCGGCAGGGCCGAAAGGTGTCGGCGCTGATCGGTGAGCGCTTCCCGGCGACGCTGGAACTCGCCTTGGTCGCTGGCCTGATCGCGCTGGGCCTGGGGATCCCGCTCGGTGTGTACGCGGCCTTGCGCCGAGGCAAGGCCAGCGCCCAGCTGCTGATGACCGGCACGCTATTCGGCGTGAGCTTGCCCAACTTCGTCATCGGCATCGTGCTGATCTGGGTGTTTGCCGTCGAGCTCAAGTGGCTGCCCAGCTTCGGCCGAGGCGAGGTCGTGGCGCTCGGCACCTGGACGTCGGGTCTCATGACGCGCGATGGCTTGTTGCATCTCATCCTGCCGGCGTTCACGCTGTCGGCGTTTCAGCTGACGCTGATCATGCGATTGGTGCGCGCCGAGATGCTCGAAGTGCTGCGCACCGACTACATCCGCTTCGCCCGGGCGCGCGGCCTCACCAATCGCAGCGTCTACTTTGGCCATGCGCTGAAGAACACGCTGGTGCCGGTGATCACGATCACGGGCCTGCAGCTCGGGTCGTTGATCGCATTCGCGATCATCACCGAGCAGGTCTTCCAGTGGCCGGGCATGGGCCTGCTGTTCATTCAGGCCGTGCAGTTCGCCGACATCCCCGTGATGGCGGCCTACCTGTGCCTGATTTCCCTGATCTTCGTCGTCATCAACCTCGGCGTGGATCTGCTCTATTTCGCTGTCGACCCGCGCCTGCGTGTCGAAGGCAAGGCGCACTGAAGATGGCTGTCGACGCCAACCCCAATCCCACTGCCGCGCCGTCGGCCGTCAAGGCTTTCTTTGACGGCGATGTCTGGCATTCCTTCCGCAGTTCGCCGGTGGCCATGCTGGCGGCCGTGATCGCGCTGGTCTGCTTCGTTTGCGCGCTCTTCGCCGAGTTCGTGGCACCCCACAACCCGTTCGACCTCGCCACGCTCGAGCTGCTGGACTCCCTCAAGCCGCCGTCCTGGGTCGATGGCGGTGACGCCAAGTACTGGCTCGGCACCGACGGCCAGGGGCGCGACATCCTGTCGGCACTCATGTACGGCGCGCGCATCTCCTTGCTGGTGGGTGTGGCCTCGGTGCTGCTGTCCATCCTGATCGGCGTGAGCCTGGGGCTGTTGGCCGGCTTTGTGGGTGGCCGTGTGGATGCCCTCATCATGCGGGTCTGCGACGTGATGCTGTCCTTCCCGTCCATCCTGGTGGCGCTGATGATCAGCGGCGTAGGCCGCAGCCTCTTCCCGCATGCACCTGACGCGCTAGCGTTTGTGGTGCTGGTGCTGGCGATTGCGCTCACCGGCTGGGTGCAGTACGCGCGCACCGTGCGGGGCTCCACGCTGGTCGAGCGCAACAAGGAGTACGTGCAGGCGGCGCGGGTCATCGGCGTGAGCGGCTTGCGCATCATGCGCCGGCACGTGCTGCCCAATGTGCTCGGGCCGGTGCTGGTGCTGGCCACCATCCAGATCGCGTCGGCCATCATCACCGAGGCGACGCTGTCCTTCCTCGGTGTCGGCGTGCCGGCCACGAGCCCGTCGCTCGGCACTCTGATCCGCAACGGCAACGACTACCTGTTCTCGGGCGAGTGGTGGATCACCGCCTGGCCCAGCCTGACGCTCATCCTGATCACGCTCAGCGTGAACCTGCTGGGCGACTGGCTGCGTGACGCCCTCAACCCCCGACTCCGATGACGGCACCGCTCCTGGAAGTCAACCACCTGCGGGTGGAGTTCCCCACGCGGCGCGGCACCTTGCTGGCGCTGGACGACATTTCCTTCTCGATCGCACCGGGCGAGATCCTCGGCGTGGTCGGCGAATCGGGGGCCGGCAAGTCGTTGACCGGCGCGGCCATCATCGGCTTGCTCGATCCGCCGGGGCGCATCGCCGCAGGCGAGATCAAGCTCGCCGGCCGCCGCATCGACAACCTGCCTTACGAGGACATGCGGCGCATTCGCGGCCGTGAAATCGGCGCGGTCTTCCAGGATCCGCTCACGTCACTGAACCCGCTCTACACCGTGGGGCGGCAATTGGTCGAGACGATCACCACCCACCTTGACCTGACCGCCGCCCAGGCGCGTGCCCGTGCGGTGGAGCTGCTCGCGGCAACCGGCATCCCGGCGCCTGAAGCGCGGGTCGATCACTATCCGCACCAGTTCTCTGGCGGCATGCGCCAGCGCGTGGTGATTGCGCTGGCCTTGGCCGCCAATCCCAAGCTCATCGTCGCGGACGAGCCGACCACGGCGCTGGACGCGTCCATCCAGGCGCAGATCATCGCGTTGCTGAAGAAGGTCTGCCGGGAGCAGGGCGCCGCCGTCATGCTGGTCACGCACGACATGGGCGTCATTGCCGAGACCTGCGACCGTGTGGCGGTGATGTATGCCGGCCGCGTGGCGGAGATCGGTCCGGTGGCCGACGTCATTCACCGTCCGTCCCACCCCTACACCGTCGGTCTGATGGGCTCCATCCCGGCGATGGACGAGGACCGCGAGCGGCTGTTGCAGATCGATGGCGCCATGCCTCGGCTCACTGCCATCCCGCCTGGATGCGCCTTCAACCCGCGCTGCCCGCGCGTGGCCGACCGCTGCCGTCGTGAGCGGCCGGAACTCGCCCCGGCGGGTGCCACCCAGGCTGCCTGCTGGCTGCCGGTCACCGCGGAGGCTGTGCGATGAGCGCCCCCCTCGTCGAGGTCCACGACCTCGCCAAGATCTTCGATGTGTCGCCGCCGTGGTTGAACCGTGTCGTCGAGCGCAAGCCCAAGGCCATCGTGCATGCGGTCGATGGGGTGTCGTTCAGCATCCAGCGCGGGCGCACGCTGGCGCTGGTGGGGGAAAGCGGCTGCGGCAAGAGCACGGTCGCGCGCCTGCTGGTGGGCCTGTACGGCGCGACGCGCGGGGTCGTCCACTTTGACGGCGAAGACATCGCCAAGACGCTTGCCGGCGCCAACGCGCTGAAGCTGCGTCGGCGCATGCAGATGATCTTCCAGGACCCGTACGCCTCGCTGAACCCGCGCTGGAAGGTCATGGACATCGTGGCCGAGCCGCTGCGCGAGCATGCGCTCGTTCAGTCAGACGCCGAGGCGCGAGCGCGTGTCGGCGAGTTGCTGGCGTCCGTGGGCCTCAACCCTGCAGATGCCGAGAAGTTTCCGCACCAGTTCTCCGGCGGGCAGCGGCAGCGCATCTCGATTGCGCGGGCGCTGGCCACGCAGCCGGAGTTCCTGGTTTGCGATGAGCCGACCTCGGCGCTGGACGTGTCCGTGCAGGCGCAGGTGCTCAACATCATGAAGGACCTGCAGCGCGAGCGCGGTCTGACTTATCTCTTCATCTCGCACAACCTGGCCGTGGTGCGCCATGTGGCTGACGAGGTCGGTGTGATGTACCTGGGACGGTTGGTCGAGGTGGCAGACAAGGCCTCGCTGTTCGGCAGCCCACGCCATCCCTACACGCGCATGCTGCTGGATGCGATTCCCGACATCCACATGACGGGTCGGGCCCGCACGCCGGTGCAGGGTGAGGTGCCCAACCCGTTGAATCCGCCGAGCGGCTGCAGCTTCCACCCGCGTTGCCCGCTGGCCAACGAGCGCTGCAAGACCGAGCGGCCGGCGCTGCTGGAGATCAAGGGCGTGCGCGTGGCCTGCCACGCGGTGCAAGAGGGCAGGGTGGCCTGATCAGCGCGCCGGTGCAGAGGCTGCGGGGGCCGACGCCGGCGCCGCAGGCTTGGGCAGGTACAGCGGCCCCTTCTGCCCACAACCCGCAAGCGCGGTAAGGGTGATGGCCAGGGCGACAAGGCGGCCCCCTACACTGACGAGAGTCTTGTTCATTCGCGCAGTTTATGTCCCTGTCCGACGCTGATTACCACGCCAAAGCCCACGCCCTGCTGGCCCGCATCGAGGCGCAGATCGATGCCTGGCTGGAGGAGGATGTCGTGGACATCGACACCCATCGCACCGGCGGCCTGCTGGAGCTGACGATGCCGGGCGGCAGCAAGATCGTGCTCAACACGCAGCCACCGCTGCAGGAAATCTGGCTGGCCGCCCGGTCAGGCGGCTACCACTTCAAGTGGAACGGTGCGCAGTGGGTCGACCGGGAGGGCCACGAGCTGCTGGCCCGCCTGTCGGGTAGCGTGAGCGAGCAGGCCGGTCAGGCCCTGAGCTTCGGCGCCTGAGCCCGGCAAGCCGACGGCGTCAGCGCTTGAAGAGGTCGAGGATCGACTTCTTTTCGTCCTCCGACGCCGTACCCGGCACATTGGGCTCGTTGGCGAGTTCACGCACGCCGCTGCCGGCGCTGTACTCCTCGTAGAACCATTCTCCGTTCACGTTGACCACGCCCTCCGGCGGGGTGATCTCGTCGACCGGCTTGCCCTTGAGGGCGAAGCCCATGTACTCGATCCACACCGGCAGGCTCAGGCCGCCACCGGTCTCCCGGTCGCCGAGTTTGCGCGGTTGGTCGTAGCCGATCCAGACAATGGCCACGAGATCCTTCTGGTATCCGGCAAACCAGGCGTCCATCGAGTCGTTGGTGGTGCCGGTCTTGCCGTAGATGTCCGGGCGCTTGAGAGTGGCCTGGGCGCGCGCCGCCGTGCCGCTGCGAGTGACTTCCTGCAGCAGGCTGCTCATCAGGAAGGCATTGCGAGGCTCGATGGCCCGTGCGTTATCGCCGAGCGTGACCGTGGCCGCCTGGTACAGCTCGCGCCCCTTGTTGTCGGTGATGCGCGCGATCAACTGCGGGCTGACGCGATAGCCCCCGTTGGCGAACACCGCATAGCCCTGGGCCATCTGCATCGGCGTGACGGAGCCTGCGCCCAGTGCCATCGTCAGGTAGGCCGGGTGCTTCTCGGCCTCGAAGCCGAAGCGGGTGATCCAGTCTTGCGCGTACTTCACGCCAATCGAGTGCAGCACGCGGATCGACACCATGTTCTTGGACTTGGCCAGCGCGGTGCGCAGCGGCATCGGACCTTCGAACTTGCCGTCGTAGTTCTTGGGCTCCCAGGGCTGGCTGCCGGTGGTGCCGGCGTCGAAGAACAGCGGGGCATCGTTGACGACCGTCGCCGGCGTGAAGCCTTTCTCGAGCGCGGCCGAGTAGATGAAAGGCTTGAAGCTGGAGCCCGGCTGGCGCCAGGCCTGGGTCACGTGGTTGAACTTGTTCTTGGCGTAGTCAAAGCCACCCACCAACGCGCGCACTTGGCCGTTGCGCGGGTCGAGCGACACGAAGGCGCCTTCCACCTCAGGCAGCTGGGTGATCGTCCATTCGCCGCCGTCCTTCTGTTTCGGGCCCTTCACGACGCGGATGACCGCGCCACGGCGGATGCGCGTCTTGGGGTTGCCCTTCTCGGACAGGCCGGAGGTCGCCGGCCTCAGGCCTTCGCCGAGGATGGTGATGGACTCGCCGCTTTGCAGCACCGCCGTGACCTTCTTCGGGTCAGCCTCCAGCACCACTGCGGCCAGGAGTTCGTCATTGGCGGGGTGGTCACCCAGGGCTTCTGCGATGCGGGTGTCGAGTTCCTTGTTGTCGCCCGGCAGGTCGGCATACGCCTCCGGACCGCGGTAGACCTGGCGCTTCTCGTAGTCGAGGATGCCGCGGCGCAGCGCGCGGTAGGCGCTGTTCTGCTCGGCACTGTTGAGCGTCAAGTAGACGTTCAGGCCCCGGGAGTAGGCCTCGTCGCCGTACTGATTGAAGATCAGCTGCCGGGCGGCTTCCGCCACGAACTCGGCATGCGAAGCCGACTCTTGCACCGGCCGGATGCGCAGTTTCTCGGCCTTGGCGGCGTCGCGTTGCTCCTCCGTGATGTAGCCCGTTTCGTACATCCGCTCGATGATGTACTGCTGGCGGATGGTGGCGCGACGCGGGTTGTTGATCGGGTTGTACGCCGAGGGCGCCTTGGGCAGGCCGGCCAGCATCGCGGCCTCGGCCACGCTGATCTTGTCCAGCGTCTTGCCGAAGTAGACCTCGCTGGCGGCCGCGAAACCGTGCGCGCGGTGACCCAGGAAGATCTGGTTCATGTAGATCTCGAGGATCTTCTCCTTCGAGAGCGCCGACTCGATCTTCAGCGCCAGGAGGATCTCGTAGATCTTGCGGGTGAAGGTCTTCTCGGTGGACAGGTAGAAGTTGCGGGCCACCTGCATCGTGATCGTCGATGCCCCCTGGCTGCGCGACTCACCGACGTTGGCCAAGCCGGCCCGGATGACGCCCAGGTAGTCGACGCCGCCATGTTGGTAGAAGCGCGCGTCCTCGATCGCGAGCACCGCCTCCTGCATCACCTTCGGGATCTGCTGGATGGGCAGGTAGCTGCGTCGCTCCTCGCCAAACTCACCGAGCAGCACGCCGTCACTGGACAGCACCCGCATCGGCAGCTTGGGGCGGTAGTCGGTCAGGCCGCTGATGTCGGGCAGGTTGGGGTAGGCCAGCGCCAGCGCCAGCGCAACCAGCAAGGCCACCGCGAACACGCCGCCCATGAGCAAGCCGACGGCCCACAGGGCCCAGCGTCCGATCCGAGGCATCAGACCTGACGAAGACGGGGGGGAAGAGGGTGAACCGGCGGCTGAAGGACTGGGCGCTGCAGATCGGGACTTGTCATTCATGAGCCGGCGTGGCGCACCCGTCGGGCGCGTGGGGAGTTGGCAACGGATTATAGGAAGGGCGGCGTGTCGCTCTTTTAGGCGAGACGCAGGTCCAAAGGGTGTGGCATACGACCGCTTCGTGTGCGTTTTTCAGGAGCTTGCAACCGAGTCGAATCGTGTATGTTTAGCAACGTGGCGTTACCAGCTCGTGCCGAATTTGCGTTCGGCGTCAACGGCTTTGCTGCTAGCATTCAAGTAACTTATTAATAATCCAAAACGTAACCTGCGTGTCGGGAACGTCACGGAGATAAAGGGCATGGGAATACTTGACGCACTTCTGGGTCGCAAGCACCCTCCCCTGATTGGCCTGGATATCAGTTCTTCCAGCGTCAAGCTGGTGGAACTCAGCCAGACCAATGGCGGCGAATTCGTCCTCGAACGGTTCGCGAGTGAACCCTTCGAGAAGGGTTGGATTGCAGACGGGCAGATCGAAAAGTTCGACGAAGTCGCCGACGCGGTGCGCCGTGTGGTGGCCCGAAGTGGCAGTAAGACGCGCGACGCCGCGCTTGCCATGCCGCAGTCGGCCGTCATCACCAAGAAGATCATGCTGCCAGCTGGCTTGCGCGAGGAAGAGCTCGAGTTGCAGGTCGAGGCCGAAGCCAACCAGTACATCCCGTTCTCGCTAGATGAAGTGAGCCTGGATTTCTGCGTGATCGGCCCGAGCCCGACCTCGGTCGGCGACGTGGAAGTGCTGATTGCCGCCTCCCGCAAGGACCGCGTGCAAGACCGTCAGGGTCTGGCGGAGGCCGCGGGCTTGCGGCCCGTCATCCTGGACATCGAGTCGCATGCCTCTCGCATGGCCATGGGTCGGCTGATTGCCGCCCTGCCCAACGAGGGCAAGGATGCGCTGGTGGCCCTGTTCGAAATCGGCGCCGACACCACCAGCCTCAAGGTGCTGCGCGACGACGAACTGCTCTACGACCGCGACCAGTCCTTCGGCGGCTCGCAGCTCACGCAGCTCATCTCACGCCAGTACGGCTTCTCCTTCGAGGAGGCCGAGCAGAAGAAACTGGCCAACGAGCTGCCGGAAGACTACGAAACCAGCGTGCTGAACCCGTTCGTCGACAGCCTGTCGCAGGAAATCGGCCGGGCGCTGCAGTACTTCTTCACCAGCACGCCGCACCACAAGGTGCACTACGTGATGCTGGCGGGCGGGACGGCCACCCTGCCTGGCCTGAAGGAGCGCGTCACCGACTTGACGGGCTTCGCCTGCATGGTCGTGAATCCCTTCGAGAACATGGCGATGGGCTCGGCGGTGCGTGAGCCCAAACTGCGCCGCGAGGCGCCGTCCTACCTGACTGCCTGCGGCCTCGCGATGCGGAGGTTCTTCCAGTGATCCTGATCAACCTGCTGCCGTACCGCGAAGAGCGGCGCAAGCGGCGCAAGGCGGCGTTCTTCGCCGGCCTGGGCGTGGCTGCGCTGGCCGGTGCGGGCATCGTCGGTGCCGTCTATCTGCTGCTTCAGTTCCTCACGACCGAGCAGCAGTCGCACAACCAATACATCCAGAACGAGATCTCGCGGCTGGAGGCCCAGATCAAGGACATCGCCAATCTCAAGACCGAGATCGAGTCCCTGAAGGCCCGCCAGCGCGCGGTGGAGGACCTGCAGACGGACCGCAACACGCCGGTGCATCTGCTCAACGACCTCGCGCGCCTGGCGCCCGAGGGCATCTACCTCACCGCCATTCGCCAGGACAACAAGACCGTCACGATCAACGGCATCGCCCAGACCAACGAGCGTGTGTCGGAGTTCCTGCGCAATGTGTCGCGCAACTCCGAATGGCTGGACAAACCCGACCTCATCGAAGTCAAGCTCGCCAGCGTGTCGACCAACACGCGAGACTCGCGGCGCCTGCTGGACTTCTCCATGAAGGTGTCGATCAAGACCCCGCCGACCGAGGCCGCCCAGGCTGCCTCTGGCGTGCCGACGAAGAGCTGACCGACCATGGCCACCTCCAACCCCAAGATCGACCTCAACGCCTGGTTCGCGGATCTCTCCAGCCAGTTCCAGGGTCTCAACCCCAAGGAACCGGGCCAGTGGCCGCTGCTGCCCAAGATCGCCGCTGGCGTTGCCGTGATGGTGTTCGTCATCGTGGCTGGCTACTTCCTCGTGCTGTCCGATGTGCAGGACGGCCTCGAGGCCGAACGGGCACGCGAGCCGCAATTGCGCCAGGACTACCAGGGCAAGCTCGCCCAGGCCGTCAATCTGCCTGAGCTGCGCAAGCAGAAGATCCAGGTCGAAGAGTACGTCACGCAGCTGGAGAAGCAGCTGCCCGGCAAGGCCGAGATCGACTCTCTGCTGTCCGACATCAACAACGCCGGCGGCGGCCGCGGCCTGCAGTTCGAGCTGTTCCGGCCGGGTCAGATGGTCGTCAAGGACTACTACGCCGAGCTGCCGATCGCGATCAAGGTGTCGGGCCGCTATCACGACATCGGTTCCTTCGCGGCCGACGTGTCCAATCTCTCTCGTATCGTGACCCTGCACAACCTCATCGTCGCCGCCCCCAATGGTGCGCGTGATGCGAACGCGCCGCTCACGATGGAGGCGACGGCACGCACCTACCGCTACCTCGACACGGCCGAGGTGGCTGAGCAGCGCCGGATGGCCGCCAAGGCGGGGGTCAAGAAATGAAGCATTTGCTGATGGCCCTGGCGGGCGGAGTGCTGCTGGCCGGCTGCGGAGGCGACATCGACGAGATTCGTCAGTGGATGGACCAGCAGCGCAAGGAAGCCAAGCCGACCGTGGCGCCGCTGCTGCCGCCCAAGAAGTTCCTGCCCCAGCCGTATGAGTCCGCGGCGGGTGTCGATCCGTTCAGCCCGCAGAAGCTGAGCGTGGCCATCAAGCAGGAGGCGGCTCAGCCGAATTCCCTGCTGACGGCCGAGATCAACCGCCGCAAAGAGCCGCTGGAAGCCTTCCCGCTGGACAGCATGGCGATGGTGGGCAGCATGACACGCGACAACAAGCGCTATGCGTTGCTGCGCGTCGACAACCTTTATTACAACGTCAAGGCCGGGGACTATCTTGGCCAGAACTTCGGTCGGATCACCAAGATCACCGAGACCGACATCACGTTGCGAGAAGTCGTCCAGGACGCTGCTGGCGAGTGGATCGAGCGCCTCAGTACGCTCCAGCTACAGGAGAAGGGACGATGAACAAGACAATGCAGGAGAGCAAGTCGATGGGCCGTGGCTGGTTGCTGGGATTCGCACTCGCGCTGCTGGCCACGCCGGCGGCCTGGGCGCAGACACAAATTCGCGCGATCAACGCCAGCCAGCAGGCGGGCGTGGACGTGGTGCGCATTGAATTGAGCGAGGCACTCAGCGAGCTGCCGGCGGGATTCACCGTCCAGGCGCCTCCGCGCATCGCCATCGACCTCCCCGGCGTGGTCAATGGCGTGGGGCGCAGCCAGGTGGACCTCAACCAAGGCAACCTCCGCACGGCCAACATTGCTCAGGCCGGTGACCGCTCGCGCGTCGTGCTGAATCTGCGCAACGCATCGGGTTACCGGGCCAAGCTGGAGGGCAACGCGCTGGTCGTGGTGCTGGACACGGTCGCGGCACCGACCCAGGCGTCCAGCGAGCCGGTGCACTTCGCGCAAAGCCTCAACACGGCGCCGCTGGCCCTGCGTGACGTGGACTTCCGCCGCGGTCCCGACGGGGCCGGCCGTGTGGTCGTGAACCTGCCCAGCAACCAGGTCGGCGTCGATATCCAGCAGCAGGGGCAAAACCTGGTCGTGGAGTTCCTGCGCTCCAGCGTGCCGGAGAACCTGCGCCGCAAGGTCGACGTGATCGATTTCGGCACGCCGGTGCAGCTCATCACCACCTCGCAGGTCGGTGATCGTGTGCGCATGGTGGTCGAGCCCAAGGGCAACTGGGAGCACAGCGCCTATCAAAGCGACAACCAGTTCGTGCTGGAGGTCCGCCCGCAAAAGGTCGACCCCAACAAGCTGACGCAAGGCCCTGGGTATGCCGGCGACAAGCTGTCGCTGAATTTCCAGAACATCGAGGTGCGTGCACTGCTGCAGGTCATCGCCGACTTCACCAACTTCAACGTGGTGACCAGCGATACCGTGACCGGCAATGTCACCCTGCGCCTGAAAGACGTCCCTTGGGATCAAGCGCTGGACATCATCATGCAGGCGAAGGGCCTGGGCCTGAAGAAGTCGGGCAATGTGCTCTGGATCGCACCCAAGGAAGAGCTGGCCGCCAAGGAGAAGCTGGATCTGGAGTCCAAGGCTGCCATTGCGCAACTGGAGCCGCTGCGCAACCAGTCCTTCCAGCTCAACTACGTCAAGGCCGAAGAAATTGCCAAGGGCCTGACGGGCCAGGGCCAGACGGGCACCGGCACGGGTGGCGGCAGCGGCTCAGGCACGCGGATTCTGTCGTCGCGCGGCAGTGTCATCTTCGAGCCCCGCACCAACCAACTGTTCGTGTCGGATGTGCCGAGCAAGCTTGAAGAGATTCAGGCCATGATCGCCAAGATCGACATCCCGGTTCGCCAGGTGCTGATCGAGGCGCGCATCGTCGAAGCCAATGACCGCTTTGGCCGCGCGCTGGGTGTGAAGCTGGGCGCCAACGACCTCCGTGGCCAGCAAGGCGGCATCCCGGGCTACAGCGTGGGTGGTGGCAATTACGTGACGGTGGGGGGCAACTACAACGGCGTGACCTACCAGACCAACCAGCCGGGGTCCAGTGCGCCGAGCAACTCCGCCAACCCGGGTGCCTACAACAACGCCAACTTCGTGAACCTGGGCGCCAACGTGTCGTCCGACAGCTTCGCCGGCGCGGTGGCGCAGACGTTCGCGGTGTCCCTTTTCAGTGCCACGGCCAATCGCTTCCTGAACCTGGAACTGTCTGCACTGGAGTCCGACGGCAAGGGCAAGATCGTCTCCAGCCCGCGCGTCATCACGGCAGACCAGACCAAGGCCGTGATCGAGCAGGGCGAAGAACTGCCCTACCAGCAGGCCACGGCCAGCGGTGCCACGGCGGTGGCCTTCAAGAAAGCCGTGCTGAAGCTGGAAGTGACGCCACAGATCACGCCCGAGGGCAGCGTGATCATGACGGTCGACGTCAACAAGGACAGCCGCGGCACGCTGACGCCGCAGGGCTATGCGATCAACAACAAGCACGTCGCCACACAAGTGCTGGTCGAGAACGGCGGCACGGTCGTCATCGGCGGCATCTACACGCAGGACGAAGGCGAGACCGTGAACAAGGTCCCACTCTTGGGCGATGTGCCCGTGCTGGGCAACCTGTTCAAGAACAAGACTCGCACATCGTCCAAGACCGAACTGCTGATCTTCCTGACGCCCAAGGTCGTCAGTGAGCGCGCGACGGTTCGCTAAGAACAGGAACGGCGAGGCCGATTGCAAGGGTCTCGTCGACGCAGGAGCTTTAATGATGTCGATTGCAGTGAAATGGCCCGGGGCAAGGTCCCTGCTTTGCGTGACGTTGCTCGCCGCGCTTGCCGGGTGCGGTGGCGGGGGCAGTGGTGGCAGCGGTACGCCGGTGGTCGGGCCGGGTTCCGGTTCCAGCTCGCCGACGGCCAGTGACTCCGCGACGGTAGCGCTCAGCCTTTCGTCGACCACGGTGACGGCGGGGGCGCCGGCCACTGTCACGGCGACCGTCGTCAACAAGAGCGGCACGCCGGTGGCAGGCATCGTCGTGAAGTTTTCGACCGATGCAGGACTCGGGGCCTTCAGCGCCACGTCCGCGCTGACTGACGCCAATGGCGTTGCCACCGTTGTACTGTCGCCGGCGACGTCCACCACGGCAGGCGCAGATACGCTGAAGGCTACGGCGACCTACGCCGGGACCGACTACTCCGCGTCGGCCGGCTTTCAATTGACGGCCACCAACGTCACCATTGCAGACTTCAGTACCGACCTGCCGTCAGGCAGCAGCCTGTCGGCTTACGGCCAAGCCAACCTGACAGTCACTCTTTCTGGTACGTCCGCGGCAACACCCGTGAATCTGGTGTTGACCTCTTCCTGCGCCGCTGCCGGCAAGGGTGTGCTGACGCCAACGACGACCACCACCAGCACGGGAAAGGCCTCCTTCACCTTCCGTGACCAGGGTTGCGGCGCGGTGGCGGCGGTTGAGAATCTGCAGGTCTCGGTGACCGGTACAGCGCTGACGCGCTCCCTGACTTTGCCCGTGGCTTCGCCCGTGGCCGCCAGCATCGGCTTTGTGTCGGCATCGCCCAACGTCATCTACTTGCGCGGCTCAAGCCTGGTGGAGAGCTCCAGTGTCACCTTCCAGGTGAAGGACGCCTCCAACAACGGACTGCCCAGCCAGACCGTCGTGCTGGAGCCGAGCGTGCTGACCGGTGGATTGACCCTGGATGGTCAGTCGGGCCCGGTGACCAAGGTGAGCGACAGCAACGGCAACGTGATCGTGCGAGTGAACTCCGGCACCGTGCCGACGCCTGTGCGCATCAAAGCGACGCTGCAGGGCTCCACCATCTCGACCGTTTCCAATGCCCTGGCCATTGCCGTCGGCTTGCCATCGCAGTTGAACTTCTCAGTGTCTCAAGCCACCATCAACATCGAGGGTTACAAGATCCAAGGCACGCCAAACACCTACACGGTGATTGCGTCCGACCGACTCGGCAACCCCGTGCCAGATGGCACCGCGATCAACTTCATCGCCGAGGGGGGCCAGATTCAGGCGATTCGCCAGACGGCGCTCAACAGCAATGGCATTGCGACGGCGACCGCCAATTTCGTCAGCGCAGCGCCGGTGCCTGAAGATGGGCGGGTGACGGTCCTGGCGTACGCGCTGGGTGAGAAGTCCTTCCTCGATACCAACGGCAACAACGTCTATGACGCCGGTGAGCTGTTTCAAGACTTGGGTAACGTCTACCTTGACCGTCTGTACGACAGGTTTTACAGCGCCGCAAACGACCAGTCGGTGCCGCTGGTCCCGACGGGCGGGGCCACTGGGGAGTGCATCAACTCGACCTCGCCGCTGCTGGCCAGGGATGTGACCATTCCGAGCCAACCTAACACCTGCACCGGCACCTGGGGTACGGCGCACGTCCGTCGATCGCTGCAGACGATCTTCTCGACCTCCAACGCAAGGCCGGTCTGGGGAACGTCGCGCCCCTCGAACGTGGGTGCCACGGGGGGCAATTGTCTTGCTTCGCTGCAACTGATTGACGATTACACCAACGATGTGGCGAACAAGACCACGTACTACCCCGTCGGCGGCGCCCTGTACGGCTTGCCTGCCAGCGGAGCGATTTCATTCTTCCTGTCGGATGCGAACCCGGTCGCCTTCAACCCGATGGCCGCCGGCACAACCTTGTCGGTCAACACGACGGATGGTCTCGCGGCGGCGGGCCTGGGGGGTTCGCCGGTGCCCAGCACCAGCCCGCCGACGGCTGCCACCATCAGCTACAAGTTCGATACGGCTTCCACGGGGACGGTCACGCTCAACATCGCGTCCCCGAGCGGGCTGGTGACGTCGATTCCGTTGTTCTTGTCGACCGGTGCGTCGCCCGGGGCGTGCCTCAACTGAAGCTAGCGCTGGTCGGCATGCCCGGCGGTGGGAAGTCCACCGTCGGCAAACAACTGGCACGCCAAATTGGCGTGCCTTTTGTCGATTCGGATCACGAAATCGAGGCCCGCATCGGCGGCACGATCCGCCAGTTCTTCGAGCGTCATGGTGAAGAGGCTTTTCGTGACCTCGAGAGCGATGTCATCGCTGAGTTGCTCGCTCGTCCGGGCGACCGCGTCATGGCCACTGGCGGTGGGGCGGTGCTGCGCGAGCGCAACCGCGAGTTGTTGCACCACGGTGCCGTCGTGCTCTACCTGCGCTCCACGCCTGAAGACCTGATGCGCCGGCTGCGGCATGACACCACGCGACCGCTGCTGCAGGTGCGTGACCCCTTGGCCAAGCTGCGCGAACTGCATCACCAGCGCGACCCGCTGTACCGGCGTTGCGCCCACTATGTGCTCGAAAGCGCCCGGCCCTCCGTGCATGCCTTGGTCAACATGGCCTTGATGCAACTGGAACTGGCCGGCCTGCTGGACCCGACGCGCGTTGCGGCGACCGTGGGCGCCGAGCCGCAGTAGGGGCTGTTTCGGCCGGGCCAGGCCGGGCCCAAGCCGGGCTCCCGTCGCGCTCAAGCCGCCATTGCCGCCATGCAGAGGCGCCGCGGGGAGGGGGCTCTTACACTCGACGGCATGCCCGCCCCTGACACCGTCCGCATCGAGCTCCCCGACAACCGCCACTACGAGATCCGCATCGGTTCGGGTCTGCTCGACGAGCAGGCCAGCTGGCAGGCGTTGCCCAAGGCCGCGGCTGCGGTCATCGTCACCAACGAGACCGTCGCGCCGCTCTATGCTGAACGGCTGCGGGCGCAGTTGCGCGGCGTGTACGCCCGTGTCGACCTTGTCGTGTTGCCCGACGGCGAGCAGCACAAGGATTGGGCCAGCCTGAACCGCATCTGCGACCACCTGCTGGGCGCGGCCCTGGATCGCAAGACCGTGCTCTTTGCCTTGGGTGGCGGCGTGATCGGCGACATGACCGGCTTTGCGGCCGCCATCTACATGCGCGGTGTGCCCTTTGTGCAGGTGCCTACCACCTTGCTGGCGCAGGTCGACTCGTCGGTCGGCGGCAAGACTGCCATCAACCATCCGCTCGGCAAGAACATGCTCGGGGCCTTCTACCAGCCCGAGCGCGTGATTGCCGACCTCGACACGCTGGACACGCTGCCCGACCGGGAGCTGCGCGCGGGCCTCGCCGAGGTGATCAAGTACGGCCCGATCGCCGATGCCGGTTTCCTGTGCTGGATCGAGGACAACCTCGAGGCCTTGCTGGCCCGCGACAAAGCCGTGCTGGGCTACGCGGTGCGCCGTAGTTGCGAGATCAAGGCGGAGGTGGTCGGTCAGGACGAGCGTGAGCAGGGCCTGCGTGCCATCCTGAACTTCGGCCACACCCTGGGCCATGCCATCGAATCCGGCCTGGGCTACGGCACCTGGCTGCACGGCGAAGCCGTGGCCTGCGGCATGGTGCTGGCCGCTGATCTGTCGCACCGCATGGGCCTGATGCCGGCTGAGTTCGTCACGCGGCTGCGTTCGCTCGTGGACCGCACGGGCCTGCCGGTCGTGCCGCCGCGACTGGGCAGCGACCGCTATCTGCAACTGATGCGCGTTGACAAAAAGGCCGAGGCCGGCGCCATCCGTTTCGTGCTGATCGAGTCGCTGGGGCGGGCCGGTCTGCACCCGGTGCCTGATGCGGTCATCCGGCAGCTGCTGGTCGATCACGGGGCTGCCTGATGCGGCCGCCGGCGCGTCCTCCCTATGCTGCAGACCCGTCGCGCAGCCCCGGGCGGCGTTTGGCAGAGCCGCCCGCGCCGACGCGAAGCGAATTCCAGCGCGACCGCGACCGCATCATCCACAGCACGGCGTTTCGTCGGCTGGTCTACAAGACGCAGGTCTTCCTGAACCACGAGGGAGACCTGTTCCGCACGCGGCTGACGCACTCGCTGGAGGTGGCTCAGCTTGGCCGCTCGATCGCCCGCAGCCTTGGGCTGGATGAGGACCTGGTCGAGGCCGTGGCCCTGGCGCACGACCTGGGCCACACGCCCTTTGGCCATGCCGGCCAGGATGTGCTGGATGCCTGCATGCAGGCGCATGGCGGCTTCGAGCACAACCTGCAGTCGCTGCGGGTGGTTGACCATCTGGAGCAGCGCTACCCGCACTTCGACGGCCTCAACCTCTGCTTCGAGACGCGCGAGGGCATCCTGAAGCACTGCTCGCGTCGTCACGCCGAACTGATCGACGCCGCGGAGCCGAGTGGCATCGCCACGCGGTTCCTGCACGGCGGGCATCCGAGCCTGGAGGCCCAGTTGTGCAACCTGGCTGACGAAGTCGCGTACAACGCCCATGACGTGGACGACGGCGTGCGCTCCGGCCTCATCGAGTTGGAGCAGTTGCTGGAGGTGGAGCTCGTCCGCGAGCACTGGCGCGCGGCCTTGGAAGCGCATCCACACCTCACGGGCAAGCGGCTTCTGTTCGAGACCATTCGCCGCATGCTGTCCGCCCAGGTCTACGACATCATCGACGCCACCCGCGCCGCGCTGGAGAGCGCCCAACCGGAGAGCATCGATGCCGTGCGGCACGCCGAAAAGCCGCTGCTGCGCTTCAGCCCCGAGATGCGAGCCAAGAGCACGGCGCTGAAGCGCTTCCTGTTCGCCAACCTGTACCGCCACCCCCAGGTCCAGTCGACGCGCACGCGCGCGGAGCAGGTGTTGCGCGACCTCTTCGCGGCCTACGTGGGTGACGTGTCGCAAATGCCTGCCGACTTCGCCAGCCGCCCCGACCGGGAACGAGCTTGCGCCGACTACATCGCCGGCATGACCGACCGCTTCGCCCTGCGCGAGCATCACCGCTTGACCGGCCAAACCCTGTTCTGAGGATGTCTGAAAATGGGGTCGGAGTCGATTATTCTGATCGGCCCTACCTTCGCAGATTCACGTCCTCCGCATGGCCCGACTGCCCCGGCTGATCCTGGCTGATCAACCTCATCACATCATCCTGCGCGGCAACAACCGCCAGGCGATCTTCTTCAGCGACCTCGACCGGCAGCATCTGCTGAACACCGTGGCGGAGGTCGCTACCGTCAACAAGGTGGCATTGCACGCTTACGTCCTGATGGACAACCACCTGCACCTGCTCGTCACCCCGCCGACGGCCGACGCCCTGAGTCGCATGATGCAGGCCCTGGGGCGTCGCTATGTCGGCTGGTTCAACGCCCGACACCAACGCACCGGGACGCTCTGGGAAGGCCGCTTCCGCGCCGGCTTGATCGAAGGCGAGCGGCATCTGCTGGCCTGCATGCGCTACATCGAACTCAATCCCGTGAGGGCGGGGCTTTGTTCGCAGGCCCAGGACTGGCCATGGTCCAGCGCGCGACACCACCTGGGCTTGGAGCGCCTGAGCCTGATCACCGAGCACCCGCTTTATTGGGCGCTCGGCAACACACCCTTCGACCGTGAGCATGCCTGGCGTGAATTCATGGACCAAGGCGTGCCCGCGCAGGAGCAGGCCGTGTTCACGATGGCTGCGCTGCGAGGTCGACCTGTGGCGAGCGAGGCCTTCCTGAAGCCGCTGGAGGAGGCGCACCCACGCGTGGCGCAGAAGCGACCCAGAGGACGGCCCCGCAAGGCGCCGACGGCGCCTGATGACTCTGGCCCCATTTAAGTAAGAACTCAGAGATGTTGATTAATAAATTGAACCTGACCCCATTTTAATGAAGTTGCCGCATTTGTTGCGGTGCAGTACGCTCCCGGCCTGTTACGTACCAGGAGGGCGCCATGAGCCAGGCCGACCAGATTCAGTCCGAGATCCAAGACCTCACCGAGCATGGGCTGTACCGGCCGTCCAACGAGAAGGACGCCTGCGGTCTGGGGTTCGTGGCGCACATCAAGGGTCACAAGGCGCACAACATCGTCCAGCAGGGCCTGAAGATCCTCGAGAACCTGGACCACCGCGGCGCTGTCGGGGCCGACAAGCTGATGGGTGACGGCGCAGGCATCCTGATCCAGATCCCGGACGAGTACTACCGCGAGGAGATGGCCAAGCAGGGCATCACGCTGCCCCCGCCTGGCGAATACGGCGTCGGCATGATCTTCCTGCCCAAGGAAGCCGCCTCCCGCCTGGCCTGCGAGCAGGAACTGGCGCGCGCCGTGAAGGCCGAGGGCCAGGTGTTGCTCGGCTGGCGCGACGTGCCGGTGGACCGCGACATGCCGATGTCGCCCACCGTGCGCGAAAAAGAGCCGGTGATCCGCCAGATCTTCATTGGCCGTGGCCCGGACATCATCGTGCCCGATGCCCTGGAGCGAAAGCTCTACGTCATCCGCAAGACGGCCTCCAGCGCCATCCAGGCGCTCAAGCTCACGCACAGCCGCGAGTACTACGTGCCCAGCATGAGCTGCCGCACGGTCATCTACAAAGGCCTCCTGCTGGCCGACCAGGTTGGCAAGTACTACCTGGACCTCGCCGACCCGCGGGTCGTCTCGGCCATCGCGCTGGTCCACCAGCGCTTCTCCACCAACACCTTCCCCGAGTGGCCGCTGGCCCACCCCTACCGCATGGTCTGCCACAACGGCGAGATCAACACGGTCAAGGGCAACTTCAACTGGATGCGCGCCCGCGAAGGCGTGATGAAGTCGCCCGTGCTGGGCGACGACCTGAAGAAGCTCTACCCCATCAGCTTCGAGCACCAGTCCGACACGGCCACCTTCGACAACGCCATCGAGCTGCTGACGATGGCCGGCTACCCGCTCGCCCACGCCGCCATGATGATGATCCCCGAGGCCTGGGAGCAGCACGAGGGCATGGATGAGCGCCGCCGTGCCTTCTACGAGTACCACGCCGCCATGATGGAGCCCTGGGACGGTCCGGCCGCCATGGCCTTCACCGACGGCCGCCAGGTCTGCGCCGCACTGGACCGCAACGGCCTGCGCCCCTCGCGCTACTGCATCACCGACGATGACCTCGTCGTCATGGCGTCCGAGTCGGGCGTGCTGCCCATCCCCGAGAGCAAGATCGTCAAGAAGTGGCGCTTGCAGCCGGGCAAGATGTTCCTGATCGACCTGGAGCAGGGCCGCATCGTCGACGACGAGGAACTGAAGAACCAGTTCGCCAACGCCCGCCCCTACCGCCAGTGGATCGAGAACGTCCGCGTCAAGCTGGACGACATCGCCGTGCCCAACGCGACGCGCCCGACCTTCGAGACGTCGCTGCTCGACCGCCAGCAGGCCTTCGGCACCACGCAGGAAGATATCAAGTTCCTGCTCGCTCCGATGGCCGCCAACGGCGAAGAGGGCATCGGCTCCATGGGCAACGACTCGCCCCTGGCCGTGCTGTCGAGCAAGAACAAGCCGCTCTACAACTACTTCAAGCAGCTCTTCGCGCAGGTCACGAACCCGCCGATCGACCCGATCCGCGAAAACATCGTGATGTCGCTGAACAGCTTCATCGGCCCCAAGCCCAACCTGCTGGACATCAACGCCATCAACCCGCCGATGCGGCTGGAGGTCAGCCAGCCCATCCTCGACTTCGATGACATGGCGCGCCTGCGCAGCATCGAAGGCCCGACAAACGGCAAGTTCAAGCCCAGCGAACTCGATATCACCTACCCGCGCGAGTGGGGTCGCGAAGGCGTGGAGGCGCAGCTCGCGTCGCTGTGCGCCTCCGCTGTGGACGCGATCAAGTCCGGCCACAACATCCTCATCATCACCGACCGTCATGTCGGCCGTGACCGCGTCGCCATCCCCGCGCTGCTGGCACTGTCCGCCGTGCACCACCACCTCGTGAGGGAGGGCCTGCGCACGACCGCTGGCCTGGTGGTCGAGACCGGCACCGCCCGCGAGGTGCACCACTTCGCCGTGCTGGCCGGTTATGGTGCAGAAGCCGTGCACCCCTACCTGGCCCTCGAAACGCTCGAAGCCATGCAGGACGAACTGCCGGCCAAGCTGACGGCGGAGCAGGCCCGCTACAACTACATCAAGGCGGTGGGCAAGGGCCTGTCCAAGATCATGTCCAAGATGGGCATCTCGACCTACATGTCCTACTGCGGCGCGCAGATCTTCGAGGCCATCGGCCTGAAGGCGGACTTCGTCGAGAAGTACTTCCGCGGCACGGCCACGCAGGTCGGCGGCATCGGCGTGTTCGAGGTGGCGGAAGAAGCCATCCGCATGCACGAGGCCGCCTTCGGTGACGACCCGGTGCTCGAGAACATGCTGGAGGCCGGTGGCGAGTACGCCTGGCGCACCCGCGGCGAAGAGCACATGTGGACGCCCGATGCCATCGCCAAGCTCCAGCACAGCTCGCGCAGCGGCAAGTTCGAGACCTACAAGGAATACGCCCAGATCATCAACGACCAGAGCAAGCGCCACATGACGCTGCGCGGTCTGTTCGAGTTCAAGTTCGACCCGGCCAAGGCCATCCCGCTGGAAGAGGTCGAGCCGGCCAGCGAAATCGTGAAGCGCTTCGCCACCGGCGCCATGTCGCTGGGCTCCATCTCCACCGAAGCCCACGCCACGCTGGCCGTCGCGATGAACCGCATCGGCGGCAAGAGCAACACGGGCGAGGGTGGCGAAGACCCGGCCCGCTACCGCAACGAGCTCAAGGGCATCAAGATCGTGGGCGGCAGCAAGGTCGGCGACGTGCTCGGCCACAAAATCATGGAGGCCGACTACGAACTGCAGGACGGTGACTCCCTGCGCTCCAAGATCAAGCAGGTGGCCTCGGGCCGCTTCGGCGTCACGACCGAATACCTCGTCAGCGCCGACCAGATCCAGATCAAGATGGCCCAGGGCGCCAAGCCCGGCGAGGGCGGCCAGCTGCCGGGCGGCAAGGTGAGCGAGTACATCGGCTTCCTGCGCCACTCCGTGCCGGGCGTGGGCCTCATCAGCCCGCCGCCGCACCACGACATCTACTCCATCGAAGACCTGGCGCAGCTCATCCACGACCTGAAGAACGTCAACCCGAAGGCGGACGTGTCGGTCAAGCTGGTGTCCGAAGTGGGCGTGGGCACGGTCGCCACCGGCGTGGCCAAGTGCAAGGCCGACCACATCGTCATCGCCGGCCACGACGGCGGCACGGGCGCCTCGCCCTGGTCGTCCATCAAGCACTGCGGCACGCCTTGGGAGCTGGGCCTGGCCGAAGCGCAGCAGACCCTGGTGCTGAACCGCCTGCGCGGCCGCGTGCGGGTGCAGGCCGACGGCCAGATGAAGACCGGCCGCGACGTCGTCATCGGCGCGCTGCTGGGCGCCGACGAGTTCGGCTTCGCCACCGCGCCGCTGGTGGCCGAGGGTTGCATCATGATGCGCAAGTGCCACCTCAACACCTGCCCCGTCGGTGTGGCCACGCAAGACCCGGTGCTGCGCAAGAAGTTCACCGGCCGCCCCGAGCACGTCGTCAATTACTTCTTCTTCGTCGCGGAAGAGGCGCGCCAGATCATGGCCCAGCTCGGTGTGCGCAAGTTCGACGAGCTCATCGGTCGCAGCGACTGGCTGGACACCAAGAAGGCCATCTCGCACTGGAAGGCCAAGGGCCTGGACTTCGCCCGCATCTTCCATCGCCCGGCCGTGCCGGCCGAGGTCTCGCGCCTGCACAACGACGTGCAGGACCACGGCCTGGACCGCGCGCTGGACGTCAAGCTCATCGAGAAGTGCCTGCCCGCCTTCGACAAGGGCGAAAAGGTGCAGTTCATGCAGGAAGTGACGAACGTGCGCCGCTCGGTCGGTGCGCGCCTGTCGGGCGAGCTGATCCGCCGCAAGCCCGAGGGCCTGCCCGACCACACCATCTTCATCCAGATGGAAGGCACGGGCGGCCAGAGCTTCGGCGCCTTCCTGGCCCAGGGCATCACCTTCTACCTGATCGGTGACGCGAACGATTACACCGGCAAGGGCCTGTCCGGCGGCCGTGTGGTGGTGCGCCCGAGCATCGACTTCCGCGGCGATGCCACCAAGAACATCATCGTCGGCAACACCGCGCTCTACGGCGCGACCCGCGGCGAGGCTTTCTTCCGCGGTGTGGCGGGCGAGCGCTTCGCGGTGCGCCTGTCGGGCGCGACGGCGGTCGTCGAAGGCACGGGCGACCATGGCTGCGAGTACATGACCGGCGGCACCGTCGCCGTGCTGGGCAAGACCGGCCGCAACTTCGCTGCCGGCATGAGCGGCGGCATCGCCTACGTCTACGACGAGGACGGCCACTTCGCCAAGCGCTGCAACACCAGCATGGTCTCGCTGGAGAAGCTGATGACCGCGCAGGAGCAGGAGGCCACGGTCGACAAGGCCATCTGGCACAAGACCAAGGCCGTGGACGGTGTGGACCGTGAGCCGCAGACCGACGAGGCCATCCTCAAGAAGCTGCTGGAAGACCACCACCGCTGGACGGGCAGCCAGCGCGCCCGCGACATCCTCGACCACTGGGCCGAGTCGCGCACCAAGTTCGTCAAGGTCTTCCCGAACGAGTACCGCCGCGCGCTGGGCGAGCTCAACGCCGCGAAGGAAGCTGCACAAACCATCGCCCAGGCCAAGGCGCCTGCGGCAGCGAAGGTCTAAGGAGAGAAGCCGTGGGAAAAGTGACTGGCTTTTTGGAGTATGAGCGCCTGGAAGAGGGCTACGAGCCCGTGCCGGCGCGCGTCAAGAACTACAAGGAATTCGTCATCGGCTTGAACGTCGAACAGGCGAAGCAGCAGGGCGCGCGCTGCATGGACTGCGGCACGCCGTTCTGCAACAACGGCTGCCCGGTGAACAACATCATTCCGGACTTCAATGACCTGGTCTACAAGGGCCGGCCGGAGGACTGGAAGAACGCCATCACCGTGCTGCACAGCACGAACAACTTCCCGGAGTTCACCGGCCGCATCTGCCCCGCGCCCTGCGAGGCGGCCTGCACGTTGAACGTGAACGACGACGCGGTGGGCATCAAGTCCATCGAACACGCCATCATCGACCGCGCCTGGGCCGAAGGCTGGGTGCAGCCGCAGCCGCCCAAGGTCAAGACGGGCAAGACGGTGGCGATCGTCGGCTCGGGCCCTGCGGGCCTGGCCGCAGCCCAGCAGCTGGCCCGTGCCGGTCACAGTGTCACGGTGTTCGAGAAGAACGACCGCGTCGGTGGCCTGCTGCGCTACGGCATCCCGGACTTCAAGATGGAGAAGTCCCACATCGACCGCCGCATCGAGCATATGAAGGCTGAAGGCGTCGAGTTCCGCACGGGGGTGCTGGTGGGTAGCCTGCCGGAGGGATCCAAGGTCACCAACTGGGCCAAGGAAACCATCTCCGCCGACGAGCTCAAGGGCCAGTTCGACGCCGTGCTGCTGACCGGCGGTGCCGAGCAATCGCGCGACCTGCCTGTGCCCGGCCGTGACCTGGCCGGCGTGCACTTTGCGATGGAGTTCCTGCCTCAGCAGAACAAGGTCAACGCGGGTGACAAGCTGAAGAACCAGATCCGCGCGGACGGCAAGCACGTCATCGTCATCGGTGGCGGCGACACCGGCAGCGACTGCGTTGGCACCAGCAACCGCCACGGCGCCAAGAGCGTCACCCAGTTCGAGCTCCTGCCCCAGCCGCCCGAGGTGGAAGACCGTCCGCTGACCTGGCCCTACTGGCCGATCAAGCTGCGCACCTCCTCCAGCCATGAGGAAGGCTGCGAGCGCGAGTTCGCCATCGCCACCAAGGAGTTCATCGGCGAGAAGGGCAAGCTCACCGGCGTCAAGACCGTGCGCCTGCAATGGCAGGGCGGCAAGATGACCGAGGTCGAGGGCAGCGAGCAGATCCTCAAGGCTGACCTGGCCTTCCTGGCGATGGGCTTCGTGTCCCCGGTGAGCACCCTGCTGGAGGCCTTTGGCGTGGACAAGGACGCCCGCGGCAACGGCAAGGCCACGACCGACGGTGCGGCGGCCTACAAGACGAATGTCGACAAGGTCTTCGCCGCCGGCGACATGCGCCGGGGCCAGAGCCTGGTGGTCTGGGCCATCCGTGAAGGCCGCCAGGCCGCCCGCGCGGTGGACGAATACCTGATGGGTCGCTCGACGCTGCCGCGCTGAACGCCTGCCGCGCCGCCCCGCCCCTCAGAACGCGACCTTCGGGTCGCGTTTTTCTTGTGGCGTAGCAAATGCTTACGGATCTGTGCCGTTCGTCGCGAACGGCTCGACGCCCGTCGAGAAGCGCTTCCGTGGCGCCAAGTTTTGCACGACATTCGCACCCGCCCCTGCCGGAGAATGATTCGAAAAGGCCGCCTGGCGGCTCGTCCGTGGGCGTCACACGCCCCTCCTTGGCTCACAGGAACCGCGCATGTCCCACTACAAGACCTCTCAGTCGCAACAAGGCTTCACGCTGATCGAATTGATGATCGCCGTCGCCATCGTGGGCATCCTGGCGGCCGTCGCGGTGCCCCAGTACCGCGACTACGTGCGACGCGGCTCCCTGTCCGAGGCCTTCTCCCAGCTCGCGGACTACCGCGTGAAGATGGAGCAGTACTACCAGGACAACCGCAACTACGGCTCGGCCACCGCCTGCGTGAACGCGACCAACGCGCCGAGCTGGAGCAACTTCGCGCCCAATGGGGCCAAGGGCTTCGATTACGCCTGCACGCCGGGCAGCTCGGGCCAGGCCTACACCATCACCGCCACCGGCCGCACAGGCACGGTGTCGGCCGGTCACGTCTACACCATCAACCAGTCCAATCTGCAGACCACCACCCAGTTCAAGGGCGCGACCGTGACGGGCAAGAACTGCTGGCTGGCCAAGGGCAGCGAGTGCTGATCATGAAGCAGTCGGGCCCGCGGGGCGTCACCCTCATCGAGCTGGCGGTGGTGATCGCGCTGGTGGCCTTGTTGCTGATGGCCGTCATCCCGAGCGCCAGCGCCTGGATTCGCAACATCCAGATCCGCAATGTGGCCACGTCGCTGCAGACGGGCCTGCAAAAAGCCCGCGCCGAGGCGATGCGTCGCAACACCAATGTGCGGTTTTCGCTGGTGTCGCTGACCGACTCCGCCGTCATGGACAACAGCTGCAAGGTGGACGACGACGGCGTCTCCTGGGTGGTCAGCCTCGACGACCCCGAGGGCAAGTGCGCCACGGACGTCAGTGACACGACAGACCCGCGCATCCTGGACAAGCAGGCCACCGGCAGCGGTGGCAAGTGGGTCAAGGTGCAGGGCTATGACGGCGGAACGCAGACGGCCAAGGTGGTCATCTTCAACGGGTTCGGCCGGCCCATCAACAACACGGGCCTGGCGCGGCTGGACATCGAGAACGACACCTCCGGCAATGACTACCGTGCGCTGCGCATCGCGATTGGCTCGGGCGGCACCATTCGGATGTGCGAGCCCAGCGTCAACGCCAGCGGTGATCCGCGCAAGTGCTGACACGCAGCGCTATGGAGACTCAGCCATGAAATCAAACAGCCCCACGCGAACCCGTCGTCCGGTGGGCGGCTTTGCCCTGCTGGAGGCCATGGTCGCCCTGCTGATCTGCGCCATGGGTGTGCTGGGTGTCGTCGGTCTGCAGGGGGCCATGACACGCGCTCAGACCGCCGCCACCTTCCGCGCCGAAGCCGCGTTCCTGGCCCAGCAGCTCATCGGCGCGATGTGGACCGACCGCACTTCAAACCTCACCACCTACAACACGAGCGGCACCTGCAATGCGGTGTGCACCGACTGGCTGGCGCGGGTGTCCTCGCGCCTGCCCAGTGGCACGGCCACCGTCACGGTGACGAATGCGGGTGCCGTGTCCATCGACATCCGCTGGACGGCGGCGGGTGAATCCCAGAGCCGATTCACGATGGCCACGTCCATCAACTGAGGGGCTGTTGCCGTGATGTCCTTGCACTCTGTCGTCAAGACAACTGCTCCTCGCCAACGCGGGGTCACCCTGATCGAGTTGATGGTCGGGTTGCTGCTCGGCATTGTCGTGGTGCTCGTGACCGCCCAGGTGCTGTCCTTCTCGGAAGGGCAGAAGCGCGTCACCACGGGTGGCGGCGATGCCCAGGTCAACGGCGCGTTGGGGCTGTACACGATGCAGCGTGAAATTCAGATGGCGGGCTATGGCCTGCTGAGCGAGCTGTCGTTGCTGGGCTGCGCCATCCAGGCCAACCATGCCACGGCAGGCGCCTTCAACTGGACCCTGGCTCCGGTGATGATCACGGCCGGCGCCTCGGGGGCACCCGACAGCGTCACGGTCATGTACTCGGACCGCAACTACACGGTGCCCGGCATCATCAGCGTCAATCACCCGACAACGGCTGACCGGTTCACCGTGCGTTCGGCCTTGGGCTTCTCGGTGAATGACATCGTGTTCGCCGTGCCGGCCGCCCCCAGTGCCACCAACTGGTGTGGTGCCTACCAGGTGACCGGCATCGCGAATACCAACCAGCTGGTGCACGACACGAGCTCGAACTGGAACAACGGCGGCCAGGTCGCACCCACGGGCGGCTATCTGGCGGGTGACCGCCTGCTCAACGCTGGGCGCCTCGTGCTGCGGACGTTCGCGGTGGACG
Organism: Methylotenera sp.; assembly: GCA_021738245.1. Taxonomy (GTDB): domain Bacteria; phylum Pseudomonadota; class Gammaproteobacteria; order Burkholderiales; family Burkholderiaceae_C; genus Pelomonas. The sequence goes on from JAIPCJ010000011.1 coordinate 44,070, forward strand.
CCAACTACAACCTGCAGCAGCAGACGCTGGACGTTGCGACCGGCGGCACGGTCTCGCAAGACCTCTTCCCGCAGATCGTGGCCCTGCGCGCGATGTACGGCAAGGACACCAATGCCGACGGTGTGGTGGACACCTACGACAACACCACGCCGACGACCAACGCAGGCTGGTTGCAGGTGAGGGCGGTGCGCATTGCGCTGGTGGCGCGCAGCAGTTCCTACCAGAAGGACGAAGTCACAACGGCCTCGCCGCTGTGGGACGTCGGCACGGCCGCCTCGATCACGGGCACGAGCACTTGTGGCAGCAGCCAATGCCTGCCGCTGAGCGTCAGCAACGTGGCGGACTGGAAGCATTACCGCTACTCGGTGTTCGAAGTGACCGCGCCGCTGCGCAACGTGATCTGGGGGCAATGACATGAAAGATTGCGGTGTGATCGCCCATCGACGACCGACCCCTGCACAGCGGGGCGTCTCGCTGATCTTTGCCTTGATGGCCTTGGTGGTCATCTCCCTGGGCGCCGTGGCCCTGGTGCGTTCGGTGGATACCAGTTCGCTGGTCATCGGCAACCTGGGTTTCAAGCAAGACGCCACGTCGGCGGCCGCTCAGGCGGCCGAGCAGGCCATTGCCTACCTGAACGCCAACGTCGGCACCACGCTGCAGTCGGACCAGACGGCTGCCGGCTACTACGCGAGCAGCGGCGATGCCATTGACATGACCGGCCAGAGCGGCGATCCGAACCGGGCACTCGTCAACTGGACCGGCGCCAGCAATTGCACAGGCTGCATCCAGCCTTCGGCCCAGATCTCGCTGAATGGCGGCAACAACACGGCGCGCTACATCATCACGCGCCTGTGCTCGGCGGCCGGAGCGCCCAGCACCGTCGATTGCGCCGTGCCCGTGGGCTCCGCGCTGACCGGCGGCGGCAACAAGGGTGTCGTCGGCTACGGCAAAGAAAAGATCGAGACCATGGTGCCCAGTTCCCAGTACTACCGGATCGTTGTCCGGGCGCAGAGCGCGCGCGGCACCGTCTCGTTCACCGAAACCATCGTCCGGCTGTAAGCAGCGCAGGAGTCCCAGCATGAGTACGACTTCTCTGTCCCAACGCCTGTGGCGCATCGTCGCAGGCCTGTCGTTGATCTTTGCGGCGGCCACGGCCACCGCGGGAACGGCAGACCTTGCTGATCGCCCGTTGAGCAGCATGTCCAACGGCACGCTCGTGCGGGCCAACCTGATGTTCGTGCTCGACAACTCGGGCTCCATGGGCTTCAACTACCTGCCAGACAACGCGCCCACGGGCAACGTCTGCTTCGGCTGGGTCGGCGCCAACAAGATCTTCTACGACCCCAACCGGATCTATCCCGCGCCGCTGAACCCTGATGGCTCGCCCATGGTGGACGCCAGTTTCACGGCCGCCAAGAACGATGGCTACAGCAGCACGTCAGGCACGGTCGACCTGAGCAACCAGAACCCCGAGACACCGGATGTGCTGGGGGCGACCATCACCGGGCCCACGACGGTGGTGACCTCGGTGGTCTGCGGTGCCCGCAACGATGCCGCTTGCACCGTGCCCGCAGGCACGTCCACGTCCACCTACGACGCGGCGGCTGACCAAACGACCACCGTCGTGAAGACCTATTCGCGGATCAACACGCCCGGGACGACCTGCCGGAACAACGTGGCGGGCAGCTGCACCATGCAGACCAGCACGACCACGACGGTCACGGACGGTGATCTGGGCCCCTTCCTCTGGGCCACGCCGAAGCCAGGCAAAACCGGCGCCACCTGCCAGAGCGTCGACTTCGACATCGTGCGCGTCAAGAACGCAACCGCGACCCAGAAGCAGAACTACGCCAACTGGTTCGCCTATTACCGCACCCGCATGCTGGCCATGCGGGCAGGTGCGGGGTTGGCCTTTGCCAAGCTTGACGCGACCCGCTTCCGCGTGGGCTTCTCCAAAATCAGCGAGTACGCCAATGGAGGCGCCAACAGCACCGGTTTCCTGAACATCGCGGACTTCGATGCCGGCACGCAGAAGACCGAGTTCTTCAAGCGGCTCTACGGCACGGCCACGGGGGGCAACACGCCGCTGCGCCCGGCACTGGCGCGCGCGGGCCGCTATTTCGCCAACAAGCTGACCGGCCAGACAGATCCGATGCAGTACGCCTGCCAGCGCAACTACACCATCCTGTCGACCGACGGCTACTGGAACCAGGCCACGGTCATTCCCAAGCAGCTCGACGGCACCACCGATATCGGCAACCCCGACGGTGGCAGTTCGATCGACCGCCCCTTCCGTGACGAGGCGAACAACGGGGTGGGGGTGTCCAACACGCTGGCCGACGTGGCCCAGTACTACTACCTTACCGACCTGCGGACGCCAGCCCTGAACAACTGCAGCGTGACGTTCACTCAAAAAGACGTCAATGGGAACGTGACCTCCGTCACCCAGGATGTCTGCGACAACATCGTGCCGGTGGACAACAAGGACAACAACAAAGCCCAGCACATGACCACCTTCACGCTGGGCTTGGGCCTCAATGGCACCTTGACCTACCGGAAGGACTACGAGTCGGCACCGAGCGGGGACTATTTCGACATCAAGCAGGGCACCAAGATCTGGCCTGAACCGGTGGCCGACACGCTGACTGCGGTGGACGACCTGTGGCACGCGGCCGTCAACGGCCGAGGCACCTACTACAGCGCCAACAACGCCGCCGAGATGGCGACCAGCCTGGTCGATGCGCTGAGCAAGATCGAGAGATCCACTGGCAGCGCGTCGGCCGCAGCGACCAGCTCGCTGACGCCGTCCTCCGGCGACGACTGGATCTTCATCCCGCTCTACACCACCAAGACCTGGAACGGTACGGTCAATGCCTTCAAGCTCAACACCGCGACGGGGGAAGTGCTGAATTCCGCCACGCCGATCTGGTCGGCTGCTGACCGGATCCGAGGTCAGGGGACCCGCAAGATCCTGTTCAACGATGGCAGCAACACGCTGGTTGATTTCAATGCAACGAACCTGACGGCAGCCGGCAAGCTGAGTCTCTTTGACAACCTGTGCGTGGCGGGCAGCGAGAAGCTCAGCCAGTGCACGACCCTGGATGCCAGTGCCAAGCCCAAGGCGACC
>JAIPCJ010000012.1 GCA_021738245.1 Methylotenera sp.
CGCGGGTCAGCAGCACGGCTTCGTCGCGGCCCATGCCGCGCAGGAAGACGGCCATGCCGAGCGCCGCCACCTGGCCTTCGGTCCAGGAGTTGTCCACCAGGCCCCGGACGAAATGGTTGATTTGCGCTTCGGTCAGCGCCTGGCCGTCGCGCTTGGCGCGGATGATTTCTTGGGCAAGCATGATGGGCGGTTCAGTAGGCGGCGTCGGATGCGGTGGAGGCGGCGCCGCCGAGCACGGCTTCGATGTCGGTCAGCAGGCCGCTGGCACCGAAGCGCAGGCGCTGCGGGTGCAAGGCGGTGGCGCCGAGGGTCGCCTCGGCCTGGGCGATGTAGCCTGCAGCGTCGGCCACCGAGCGCACGCCGCCCGAGGCCTTGAAGCCGGCGGATGGCAGGCCGCTGGCCTGGATTTCCTTGAGCATGACGGCGGCCGCGGCCGGCGTGGCGCCCGTCCGGGTCTTGCCGGTGCTGGTCTTGACGAAATCGGCACCGGCCGCCAGCGCCAGGCGCGTGGCCTGGGCGATGAGTTCAGGCGTCTGCAGCTCACCCGACTCAATGATGACCTTGAGCGTCAGCGGGCGGCTGGCGAAGCGCACTTCGGACAGGAACTCGGCCACTTCGGTCGACTGGCCGGCCATGAGGGCGCGGTAGGGCAGCACCACGTCGACCTCGTCGCCACCCGCCTGCGCGATGGTGGCCACGTCGGCCAGCGCGCGAGCCTGGTCCAGCGCCCCGTCAGGGAAGTTGGCGACCGCAGCGACCTTGATGCCGGCCGGCAAGGCGGCCCGCGCCTGGGCCACGTAACGCGGCCAGACGCAGACCGCGGCCACCGGGCCGTGGGCGGATTGGGCACGGCGGCACAGCGCGTCGATGTCGGCGGCGGTGTCGCCGTCGTTCAGGCTGGTCAGGTCCAGACAGGCCAGCGCGGTGCGCGCGGCAGCCTTGAGGTCGGTGGTCACAGCGCCACGTCCTTGAGGCTGGCCACCAGCGCGGCCAGGAAGCCGGCCGCGCGTTCGCCCGACATCTGCGCCTGCTTGAGGGTCAGATCGTGCGTCAGCGCCTCGGCCGAGAGGCCGGCGGCCATGTTGGTCATGAGTGCGATGCCCATGACCTTCAGGCCGGCGTGGCGGGCCAGGATGGTCTCGGGCACGGTGCTCATGCCGACGGCGTCGGCGCCCCAGGCAGCGAACATGCGGATCTCGGCGGCGGTTTCGAACTGCGGGCCCAGGGCCCAGCAGTACACGCCCTCGCCCAGCATCAGGTTCTCGCGCTTGGCCAGGGCGAGCGCATGCTTGCGCAGGTCGGCGTCGTAGGCGTTGACCATGTCGACGAAGCGATGGCTGCCCTGCTCGCCCACCAGCGGGCTGCGCTGTGGCGCGTTGATGTGGTCGGCGATCAGCATCAGGCTGCCCGGTGGCATATGGCCGCGCAACGAACCGGAAGCATTGGTCTGCAGCAGCAGCTTCACACCCCAGGCTTTGAGCGTGCGCAGCGCGCCGGCCATGCCGGTGCAGTCGCCGGTCTCGTAGGTGTGCGCACGGCCGCGCAGGAAGATGACGCGCTGGCCGCCGATGTGGCCGACGACGACTTCGTTCACGTGGCCCTCGACCTTGGGCTGCGGGAAGGCCGGCAGCTCGGTGTAGGGCAGGCTTTGCGGCTCCTGCACATGGCTGACCGCGCCGGCCCAGCCGGAGCCGAGCACCACGGCCACTTCAGGCGCATTGCCGAACAGGGATTGCAGCTTGTCGACGCTCGCGGGGATCGCGACGTCGAGCTTCTTGTTGTCGATCATGAGGTACCTCAGAACTTGAGATGGTCCGGCCCGAAGCTGTGGGGCAGGAGTTCGGCCAGGGTCCAGCGCTGGCGGATGCCACCTGGATCACCGGCAATGATGACGAGTTCCTCGGGAACCGAGAACTCGCGCAGCTTCTGGCGGCAGCCGCCGCAGGGGGTGATGATGTCGGGGCCGGGGCCGGTGACCAGGGCGGCCACGGCGCGCTGGCCGCCGGCCATGGACATGGCCGTCCGCGGAGGTGGCTCGGCGCACCAGCCCTGCGGGAAGGAGGCGTTCTCCATGTTGGCGCCCACGTGGATGCGGCCCTGCTCGTCCAGGATGGCAACGCCCACGCGGTACTTGGAGTACGGCGCGTGGGCCAGGTCGCGCGCCCGCAGCGATTCGGCCAGCAGACGGTCGAGCAGGTCTTGGCTCAGCTCCATCAGCGTTCCTTCACGTACGGACGACCCAGGGCCTTGGGCGCAATCGCCGAGCCGATGAAGCCGGCCAGCAGCACGACGGTCAGGATGTAGGGCAGCGCCTGGATGAGTTGCACCGGCACCTCGCCCCCACCCAGACCGGCCGGCAGCTGCACGCCCTGCAGCCGGATGGCCACCGCGTCCAGGAAACCGAACAGCAGGCAGGCCGCCATCGTGGGCAGCGGCTTCCACTTGCCGAAGATCATGGCGGCCAGCGCGATGAAGCCGCGGCCGGCGGTCATGTTGGGCGAGAAGGATGCGTTCTGCGCCAGGGTCAGATAGGAACCCGCCAGGCCGCAGAGCAGACCATTCATCAACAGCGCCTGGTAGCGCAGGCCCTGCACCGACATGCCGGCCGCCTCCACCATGGCGGGGTTCTCACCCACCGCGCGCAGGCGCAGGCCCGGGCGGGTGCGCTCCAGGAAGAACCACACCGCCGCCACCATCAGGAAGGCCACGTAGACCAGCACGTTGTGGCTCAGCAGGCCATGTCCGAACACCGAGGCGAACCAGTGGCCGGCCTGCGGTTCGGCAAAGGCCGGCGCGATGGCGGTCAGGCGCACTTCGGGCGCGATCGGGGGCGTCTGACCGCCCTGCTGGAACCACGCGATGCCCAGGACCACGGTGAGGCCGGCCGCAATCATGTTGAGCGCGACACCGGACACGACCTGGTCGCCACGATTCGTGACGCAGGCATAGCCATGCACCAGGGACGCGCAGCAGGCCACGGCCATGGCCGCCAGCAGACCGAGGCCCGTGGAGTGCGTGACGGAGGCCGTCGCGGCGGCGGCGAAGGCGGCGAAGAGCATCTTGCCTTCCAGCCCCAGGTCCACCACGCCGGCCCGCTCGGACAGCACGCCGGCCATGGCACACAGCAGCAGCGGCGCGCTGACGCGCAGCGTGGACGCCAGCACGGAGGCGATCAGCACCTCATCCATCAGCGGCCTCCCTTCAGCGCCGCGTACACGCGGGCGAACAGCGGCGCGCTGACCGTGGCCATGGCGCCGGAGAACAACACGATCAGGCCCTGGGCGGTCACCACCATTTCGCGGCTGAAGCCCTGCAGTTCGAACGACACCTCGACGCCACCCTGGTAGAGCACGCCGAAGAGCAGCGAGGCCAGCACGATGCCGAACGGATGATTGCGCCCCATCAGCGATACGGCAATGCCGGTGAAGCCTGCGCCGGCAACGAAGTCCAGCGTGAGCTTGCCCTGCACACCGGAGATTTCGTTGATGCCGACCATGCCCGCCAGCGCCCCCGAAATGGCCATGGCCAGCAGCACCTGGGCGCGCGGGCGGATGCCGGCGTAGTGGGCGGCACGCGGCGCGCTGCCCACGGCGCGCACCGCGTAGCCGGCGGCACTCTTCCACAGGAACCAGCCGACGAAGACGCAGGCCACCAGCGCGATGAGCAGGCTGAGGTTCAGCGGTGAGGACGGCAGCTCGACACCGAAGTAGGCCGCGATCTGGTGCAGGGCGGGCATGCGCGCCGCCTCGGCGAACTCGGCGGACTCCACCGACATGCTGTCGGCCGGGCGCAGCCAGTTCACCAGCAGGTAGCCATTCAGGCCCGCGGCGAGGAAGTTGAACATGATCGTCGTGATGACGATGTGGCTACCACGCCAGGCTTGCAGATAGGCCGGCACCGCCGCCCACAGCATGCCGAACAAGGCCGCGGCCACCACCAGCAAGGGCAGCAGCACGACCGCCGGCAGCTTGGCACCCAGCCACAACGCCGTCAGCGCCACGCCGATGCCGCCCAGCGTCGCCTGGCCCTCACCGCCGATGTTGAACAGACCCGCGTGGATGGCGACCGCCACGGCCAGCCCGGTGAAGATGAAGGTGGTGGCGTAGTACAGCGAATAGCCCAGGCCGCGCACGCTGCCGAGCGCACCGTTGAGCAGCACGGTGAGCGCCTGCCACGGGCTGTGGCCGATGACCATAACCACGAGGCCGGCCACCAGCAGCGCGATGGCCAGATTCCACAGCGGCAGCAGGCCGATGTCGATCCAGCGGGGAAGTTGCAGAGGTTGGCTCATGCCGCGACTCGTTCTTCTTGTGCGGCCATCAGCAGGCCCAGGCGCCGCTCATCGCATTGGTCGATGGACAGCTCGCCCGTGATGCGCCCGGCGTTCATGACGACGACCCGGTCGGCCAGGGCCAGGATCTCGTCGAGCTCGCTGCTGACCAGCAGCACCGCGCAGCCCGCGTCGCGCAGCGCACGCAACTGGTTGTGGATGAATTCGATGGCGCCGATGTCGACACCGCGCGTGGGCTGGCCCACCAGCAGCACGGTCGGCTGCTCGCCGATCTCGCGCGCCAGGATGAGCTTTTGCTGGTTGCCGCCGGAGAACTTGCTGGAGCCCAGGTTCTCGTCGCGCGGGCGCACGTCGAAGCGTTCCTGCATCTCGCGCGTGGCGGCCTTCATGGCAGCGTGATTCATGGCCGCGCCCTTGCGGTACTTCGGCAGGCCGTGATAACCCAGCACGGCCGACTCCCAGGCCGGGAAGCTCATCACCAGGCCGACGGCGTGGCGGTCTTCCGGCACATGGGCCAGGCGCAGCGGGCGGGCCTGCGCCGTGTCCAGCCAGGCGGCCGGCGTGAAGGTCTGGCCGCCGACTTCAAGCCGGCCGGCCTCGGGCGCGCGCAGGCCGCTGAGCACCTCGAGCAGCTCGCTCTGGCCGTTGCCGGACACCCCGGCCACGCCGACGATCTCACCGGCCTTCAGCGTCAGGCTCACCTCGCGCAGCGCCGGCACGCCGTTGGCATGCTTCAGGCTCAGACCGCTGGCCTGCAGGCGCACCGCGCCGGTGTTGATCTCCAGGCCCTCCGGACGGCCGAGCGTCACCTTGCGGCCCACCATGGATTCGGCCAGCGCCGCCTCGCTCCATTGCGAGATGTGGCGCGTTTCGACCACCTGGCCGGCGCGCATCACGGTGACGGCGCCGCACAGGCTCATCACCTCGCGCAGCTTGTGCGTGATCAGGATCAGCGTGGTGCCGAGCTCCTGCAGGCGGCGCAGCGTGACGAAGAGCTGGACGGTCTCCTGCGGCGACAGCACGGCCGTGGGCTCGTCCAGGATCAGGATCTTGGCGCCGCGGTACAGGGCCTTCAGGATCTCCAGCCGCTGCAGCTCGCCCACCGGCAGGTCAGCCACGACGGCGTCGAGCTGCACATGCAGGCCGGTTTCGGCCATCAGGGCTTCGAGCTTGGCGCGCACCTTGGCCTTGGAGGGCGTCAGGAAGAAGCCGCCCTCGGCGCCCAGCATGATGTTCTCAAGGCAGGTCAGCGTGTCCACCAGCATGAAATGCTGGTGCACCATGCCGATGCCCAGCTGGATGGCCTGCTGGGAGTTGGCGATCTGCACGGCCTGGCCATGCACCTCGATGGACCCGCTGTCGGCATGGTAGTAGCCGTACAGGATGGCCATCAGCGTGCTCTTGCCGGCGCCGTTCTCGCCGACCAGGCCATGCACGCTGCCCGCGGCGATGTCGAAGGACACCTCGCGGTTGGCCTGCACGGCGCCGAAGCGCTTGGAGATCGCCCGCAGGCGAACGGCGACGGACGCGCTCACGCTGACGCTCAGAACTTGCAGGCGTTGTCGGCCATGTAGTCGGACACCTTCACCTTGCCGGCGATGATGTCCGCCTTGACGGCGTCAACCTTGGTCTTGAGGGCGGGGGTGAGCAGCTTGGCGTTGTGCTCGTCGGCGGCGTAGTCGACGCCGCCTTCCTTCAGGCCCAGCACCTGCACGCCGGGCTTCCAGCCCTTGAGCACGTTGTAGACGGCCACGTCCACGCGCTTGACCATGGAGGTCAGCATCGTGCCGGGCTGCAGGTGGTTCTGGTTGCTGTCCACACCGATGGCCAGCTTGCCGGCGTCCTTGGCCGCCTGGTAGACGCCCACGCCAGTGCCGCCGGCCGCGGCAAAGACCACGTCCGAGCCCTTGGCGAACTGGGCCTTGGCCAGTTCACCGCCGCGGGTGGGGTCGTTCCACGCGGTGGAGGTGGTGCCCGTCATGTTCGAGAAGATCTCGATCTTCGGGTTGGTGGCCTTGGCGCCCTGCTCGTAGCCGCACTGGAACTTGCGGATCAGCGGGATGTCCATGCCACCGACGAAGCCGACCTTGCCGGTCTTGCTGGCCAGGGCCGCCATGGCGCCCACAAGGTAGCTACCTTCCTGCTCCTTGAAGAGCACCGACTGCACGTTCGGCAGGTCGACCTTGGCGTCGATGATCGCGAACTGGGTCTTGGGGAAGTCCTTGGCCACCTGCTGCAGGGCGGAGGCCTGGGCAAAACCGATGCTGATGATGGGGCTGGCACCCCGCTCGGCCATGCGGCGGATGGCCTGCACGCGCTGGGTGTCGTTGCTGATCTCGAACTCGAGATAGGCCTTGCCGGATTCCTTCTTCCACTGCTCGGCACCCTGGTAGCCGGCCTGGTTGAAGGATTTGTCGAACTTGCCGCCCATGTCGAAGATGACCGCGGGCTGCTGGGCTTGCGCTGCGCCGCTGACGAGGGCCAGGGCCAGGGAGAGTCGAGTCAGGGTGGAGGTCATGGGGCGGGTGGAAGTGGTCGGGCCAAAGGGGCGCATTGTAGAAAACATCCCTCAAGTCTTACTGGATAGGAAAATACTGATTCACCCCGGCCGGGTCAGCCGCAGCTTGCGGTGGGCCGCTCGGGCGTGGGGCAACCACCCCAGTGTCGCCCATCGGCGCCACATCAGCAGGCCGCGGATCCATTCATCGGCGGCGTAGGCGATCCAGACCCCCACCAGCCCCCAGCCCAGGTGCACCCCCAGGAACCAGCTGCCGCCGGCCAGCACCACGGCCATGGAAGCCGCGCCGGCCAGCACCGGGTAGCGGGCGTCGCCGGTGGCGCGCAGTGCATTGATGACCACCAGATTGAAGGTGCGCCCCGGCTCCAGAACAACCGTCCACCACAGCAGCGTGCAGCCCAGGGCGATGATTTCGGGGTCGGACGTGAACTGGGCCAGCAGCCAGGGGCCTGACAGCGCGAAGCTGCCCGCCACCAGGAAGGCCACCACGAAGCCCAGCGCCAGCGACTTGCGCACCAGCTTGTGGGCTGCGTGCAACTCTCCCGCGCCGATCATGTGGCCCACCAGGATCTCCACCGCAAACCCGATGGCCAAGCTGAACATCAGGATGACGTGCAGGAACTGCATCGTGTAGGCGTGGGTCGCCAGGGCATGTGCGCCGAGCTGGGCCACGGCCGCCAGGCTCGTCATGAAGGCGGCGCGCCAGGCGATGTTCTCGGCCGCGCCCGGGATGCCAATGTGCAGCACCGTGGCCAGGGGAGCCCTCACCAGGCGCCACCAGTCGGCCGCGCGCAGGCGCAGGCCCAGCCGCGCCCGCCACAGCGTGATGTGCATGGCCAGGCCCACGCCGCGCCCGACGACACAGGCCAGCGCATACCCCGGCAGACCGAGGTGGGGCATGGCCAGCAGCGCCACGCTCAGCGTCACCACCTGGATGACCACCACCACGAACAGCGCCTCGCGGCTGCGCAGGTGGGCACGCATGACGCTGGACATGTTGGCGTTCCAGGCGTCCAGCAGCAGCGCCGGCGCCAGGGCCTGCAGCAGGGTGCGCGCCAGCGGCGCCACCTCGGCCGGGGTGTTCACCAGCGCGAGCATGGGCCCGGCAGCCAGCAACGCGGCAGCGGCACCGCCCAGGCCCAGCCAGGTGCTGGCCCCCACCACGGCACGGGCGACGGCATCGGCCTGGTCGCGCCGGCCAGCGCCAAGCGCCTGCGTGACTGCCACGCTGACTCCGGCGCCGATGACCCGGAAAAGCACGAAGAGCGCGGCGAAGACCTGGTTGGCGATGCCGAAGGCGGCGCCGCTGTTGTCAGACAGGCGCGCGGCCAGCGCCGTGCCGATGACGCCAATGCCGATGCCCAGCAGCAGTTCGAGCAACAGCGGCCAGGTGAGGGGAAACAGGCGGGGGCGAGCGGATGGGCCCTTCATGGCCGAGTCCTCTGGAAGGGATTCACAAATTTCACGGCAGGCTCGCCACAATGGGCCGAGATCGTAAAGGAGTAACCATGCCGAAACCCGTTGCCGACCACGCCTTCGCCCACACCCAGGACGAGTTCCAGACCGCGTCCGGGAAATCCGGCCGCTTCTTCTCACTGCCGCGCCTTGCCCAGAGCCACCCCAACGTGGCCCGGCTGCCGGTGTCGCTGCGCATCGTGCTGGAAAGCGTGCTGCGCAACTGCGACGGCAAGAAGGTGACGCCGGAGCACGTGGCCCAGCTCGCCGCCTGGCAGCCCACGGCCCCGCGGGTGGATGAGATCCCCTTCGTCGTGGCGCGGGTGGTGCTGCAGGACTTCACCGGCGTGCCGCTGCTGGCCGATCTGGCTGCCATGCGCAATGTGGCCGCCAGCCTGGGCAAGAACCCCAAGGCCATCGAGCCGCTGGTGCCCGTGGACCTGGTGGTGGACCACAGCGTGATGATCGACCACTACGGCACCAAGAAGTCGCTCGACCTCAACATGAAGCTGGAGTTCGAGCGCAACCGCGAGCGCTACGAGTTCATGAAGTGGGGCATGCAGGCCTTCGACACCTTCGGCGTCGTGCCCCCGGGCTTTGGCATCGTGCACCAGGTCAACCTCGAATACCTCGCCCGCGGCGTGCACAAAGGGCCCGGCAAGGTCTACTACCCCGACAGCCTGGTGGGTACCGACAGCCACACCACCATGATCAACGGCATCGGCGTGGTCGGCTGGGGCGTGGGCGGCATCGAGGCCGAGGCCGGCATGCTGGGCCAGCCGGTGTACTTCCTGACGCCTGACGTGGTGGGCTTCGAGCTCACCGGCCAGCTGCGCGAAGGCGTGACCGCCACAGACCTGGTGCTCACGGTCACCGAGATCCTGCGCAAGCACAAGGTGGTGGGCAAGTTCGTCGAGTTCTTCGGCGAAGGCACGGCCAGCCTGGCGCTGCCCGACCGCGCCACCATCGCCAACATGGCGCCGGAGTACGGCGCCACGATGGGCTTCTTCCCGGTCGATCAGAAGACGGTCGACTACTTCCGCGGCACCGGGCGCAGCAAGGCCGAGATCGAGGCCTTCGAGGCCTACTGGCGCGCCCAGGGCCTGTTCGGCATCCCGAAGCGCGGCGACATCGACTACACCTCGGTCGTGACGCTCGACCTGGGCACCGTGGCCCCGAGCCTGGCCGGCCCCAAGCGCCCGCAGGACCGCATCGAGATCGGCAAGCTGTCGTCCAGCTTTGCCGAGCTCTTCAGCCAACCCACCGCTGCCAACGGCTTCAATCAGCCGGCCGAGAAGCTGCAGCAGACCTTCACCACCGACGCCGGCCTGCCGGTGCGCAACGGTGACGTGCTGATCGCAGCCATCACGTCCTGCACCAATACCTCCAACCCCGGCGTGCTGCTAGCCGCCGGCCTGCTGGCCAAGAAGGCCGTGGAGGCCGGCCTTACGGTGCAGCCCCACATCAAGACCTCGCTGGCGCCGGGCTCGCGCATCGTCACCGAGTACCTGCAGAAGGCCGGCCTGCTGCCCTACCTGGAGAAGCTCGGCTTCAACGTGGCGGCCTATGGCTGCACGACCTGCATCGGTAATGCGGGCGACCTCACGCCCGAGCTGAACAAGGTCATCCAGGACAACGACCTGGTGTGCGCTGCCGTCCTGTCGGGCAATCGCAACTTCGAGGCACGCATCCATCCCAACCTCAAGGCCAACTTCCTGGCCAGCCCGCCGCTGGTGGTGGCCTACGCCATCGCCGGCACGGTCACCAAGGATCTGATGACCGAGCCCGTGGGCATCGGCAAGAAGGGGCGGCCCGTCTATCTGGGCGACATCTGGCCGAGCAGCGACGAGATCCATGCGCTGATGAAGCACGCGATGGATGCCAAGGCCTTCAAGGCCAACTACGACCAGGTCAGCCGCAAACCCGGCAAGCTGTGGGATGCCATCAAGGGCGTGAAGGGTCAGGTCTACACCTGGCCCAAGAGCACCTACATCGCCCAGCCGCCGTTCTTCGAGGGCTTCACGATGGCGCCGCCGGCCCTCGTGGCCGGCGTCAAGGGCGCCAAGGTCATGGCGCTGTTCGGCGACTCCATCACCACGGACCACATCAGCCCCGCGGGTTCGTTCAAGGAGAGCACGCCGGCGGGCAAGTTCCTGGTCGAGCACGGCGTCGCCAAGGTCGACTTCAACTCCTATGGCGCGCGGCGCGGCAACCACGACGTGATGGTGCGCGGCACCTTCGCCAACGTGCGCGTCAAGAACCTGATGCTGCCCGCCCTGCCCGACGGCTCCCGCGAGGAAGGCGGCTACACGCTGAAAGACGGCGTGAAGACCACCATCTACGACGCCGCCCAGGCCTACATCGCCGAGGGCACGCCGACCGTGGTGTTCGCCGGCGAGGAATACGGCACCGGGTCCAGCCGCGACTGGGCGGCCAAGGGCACGCAGCTGCTTGGCATCAAGGCGGTGGTGGCCAAGAGCTTCGAGCGCATCCACCGCAGCAACCTGATCGGCATGGGCGTGCTGCCACTGCAGTTCAAGCCCGGCACCAGCTGGGAGAGTCTGGGCCTGACGGGCAGCGAGACCATCGACATCACCCTGGCCGACGACATCAAGCCCCAGGGCGATGCCGCCATGACGATCACGCGGCCTGACGGCAGCACCCAGACCGTGGTGCTCACGCTGCGCATCGACACCGCCATCGAGGTCGACTACTACCGCCACGGCGGCATCCTGCCCTTCGTGCTGCGGCAATTGCTGGCGGCCTGACCACCCAGGGACGCCCTAAGCTGTTTCCGGGGACAGGACAGTCCCCGCAACGGCGGGGCCGGCGCGTCACCAGAATGCGGCGCTTCTTCAACCCGCGCCCCGATCGGGGCCGACAAGGAGCCCGCATGAACACCTGGTTCAAGTTGACCGCCGCCGCCTTCGCCGTTGCCGCCACCAGCGCGAGCCATGCCGCCAGTGGCGAATGCCTGGACGTGCGCCTGACCAGTGCCGGCCCCATCGTCACCGGCGATGTGGACGTGCACGTGGACGTGGCCGTGACCAACCTCTGCCGCACCGCGGTGCAGGTGCTGCGCTGGCAGCTGCCCAGCGACAAGATGAGCGGCGCCCTCTTCCGGGTGACGCGCGACGATGCGCCGGTGCGCTACACCGGCCCGGTCATCAAGCGGGCGGCCCCGACGGCCAAGGACTATGTCGAGATCGCCGCGGGCGCGACGCTGAACTACCGGGTCGAGCTGACCGGCGCCTACGACTTCAGCAAGAATGGCCGTTACGCCATCGAGTTCCAGAGCGACCGGGGCACGCACGGCTCGGGCGCGCAGTCGATGCGCAGCCCCACCGCCATGTACCTGTGGGCGCAGGGGCGCAACGAGAAGCTCGGCGCGGCAGATGCTGTCGCCGAGACCCAGGCCCTGAATGCCATGGCCGCGGCCGCTGCCAGCCCGAACGTGACGACCGCCGCCGCGAGCATCTCCTACACCGGCGCCTGCACCAGCAGCCAGAAGTCAACGCTGGCCTCAGCCGTGACCGCCGCCACCAACTACGCGGTCAGCTCCGCGTCGTATCTGAGCGGCACCCCCTCGGCCACGCCGCGTTACACCAGCTGGTTCGGCGCCTACACGCTGTCACGCTGGAACACCGCCAAAGACCACTTCGTGAAGGCCCGCAACGCCTTCCAGAGCGCTGCGCTGACGCTGGATTGCAGTTGCAAGGACAGCGGCACCTACGCCTACGTCTACCCGACCCAGCCGTACAAGATCTATGTGTGCGGCGCCTTCTGGAACGCGCCGATGACCGGCACCGACAGCAAGGGCGGCACCCTGGTGCACGAGATGATGCACTTCAACGTGATCGCGGCCACCGATGACTGGGCCTATGGCCAGAGCGCGGCCCTCAGCCTGGCCAAGTCCAACCCCACCAAGGCGCTGGACAACTCCGACAACCACGAGTACTTCGCGGAGAACAACCCTGTCAAGAATTGACGCCGCCACGGGCCGCAGGCTGCGGGCTTTCGTGGCTTGATCATGGCGCACCGGTCTCTTGCCGGCCGCAGCGGCCTCGCCGCGGCCCTGCTCCTTGCCTGCAGCTCTGCCATGGCCACGCCTGTCTCCCTGTCCTGCCGCTTCGAAGCCACTGACGCCCACGGCCGGGTGCAGCTGACTTTCACGCTGCGCAACACCGGCGCAACGGATGTGCAGTTGCTGCGCTGGGGCAGCCCTTTCGAGGGCGGCTGGTTCGCGCCCTTCGTGAGGGTGCGCAGCGCCCGCGGCCCGCTGCCCTTCCAGGGCGCCCTGCGCAAGCGCGGCGACCCCGCCGCCGAGGACTACCTGACGCTGCACGTGGGCGAGGAACGCCGGGCCCTGCTCGCGCTGGACGACGCCTACGAACTGCCGCAGCAGGGCGCGCTGACGCTGAAGGCCGCCTGGCGCTGGCATGACGTCGTCACGGCCGGCGGTGCGCCCCGGCCTCGCGCGGCGCATCAGGGGCAGGAGCAGGCCTGCGGCGAGATCACGTTGACGCGCCGATGAAGGTCAGGCTGCCCGGCAGGCGCTACCCTGCGCACCCGGCTCCTGACCTTCCCCCATGACACGCCTTCCCGGCCTCGACCTCCTGCGCAGCATCGCCATCGTCTGGGTGATGTGCTTTCACACCTTCCTGATCGGCGGCCTCGGCCCCGATTGGGAATGGCTCACCCGCTTCGGCTGGGCGGGCGTGGACATCTTCTTCGTGCTCAGCGGCTTTCTGATCGGGTCACAGCTGCTTCAGGGCCTGCAGCGCGGCGAGCCGCCGTCGCTGCGCGACTTCTATTGGCGCCGGGCCTGGCGCATCCTGCCGGCCTTCGGGGTGACGCTCGCGGTGTACCTCGCCTTCCCGGCGCTGCGCGAGGCGCCGCAGATCGAGACCTGGTGGCAGTTCGCCACCTTCACGCTCAACCTGCTGATCGATTACGGCCAGAACCAGGCCTTCTCGCATGCCTGGTCGCTGTGCGTGGAAGAGCACTTCTACCTCGTGTTCCCGCTGCTGGCGGCCTGGATGACCCGCCGCCCGAGCGCACTGCGCTTCATCGGCTTGTGCGTGCTGCTGCTGCTGGGCGGCATCGCGTTGCGCACCGGCGTCTGGCTGCACAACGACGCCCTCCAGCCCCCGCGTCCCTGGTTCATCGAAGACATCTACTACCCCACGTGGATGCGGCTGGACGGGCTGCTGATGGGCGTGGTGCTGGCCGTCGTGCGGGTCTACCGGCCGGGCCGGTGGGCGCAGTTGCAGGCGCGGTCGAACACGCTCGCGCTGGCGGGGCTGGCGCTGGCGGGGCTGGCGCTGCTGCTGTTTCGCAACCGCACCGGCCTGGCGGCCAATGCGCTGGGCTGGCCGGTGCTGTCCGCAGGTTTTGCGCTGCTGGTGCTGGCGGCATCGTCGCGCGAAGGGCTGATGGGGCGCTGGGCGCTGCCGGGCCCGGGCTGGCTGGCGACCATCTCGTATTCGCTCTACCTGAGCCACAAGCTGGCCATGCATGCAGTCAACACCTGGCTGGCGCCGGCGCTGCCGCTGCAGGGCATGGCCCTCTTCCCGGTGTACGCGGCGGTCATCCTGGCGGTCGGCGCCGCGCTGCACTATCTCGTGGAGCGCCCCGGGCTCATGCTGCGCGACCGCTGGCGGCGCCGCCCCGCCTCACCCCACATCGCACCCGGCACTGCCTGAGGCCGGCGACGCGCTTCAGGGTTTGATCGACAGCCCCACCAGCTGGCTCACCGCTGCCAGCGTCGTCTGCGCGGCGTTCAGGCCGAGCAGGAAATCCTTGTCGGAATAGCTGGAAAACAAGTCGGTGGGCTGGTGCCAGTGGGGGTTCCAGCCAGCGCCGATCTGCATGCCGCGCTCGTTCTCGCGCACCGAGACCGCGGGTGCCAGGTCCATGAAGGGCGTGGAATCGGTGTTGGTCATGCGGTTGCCGACCGCAGCGGGATAGTCGGTCGCGTACTTCTCGTTGGCCGCGCGCAGGGCCCAGGCGAGGCGGGCCGAGGCGTCGGCGAACTTGGAGTTGACCTGGAACTCAATGTTCACGTCAGCCTCCGGGCGCTGGTCCTTGGGCGCGACGAACACCGGCTGGCCGCGCGCGTCGAGCACCGGCTTGCCGGTGGCATCGAGTTTGGGCTGGGGCATGCCGTGGTCGAACAGCAGCATGTCGTGCTGGATGATGCCCAGCCAGCGCGGCTCGGGGTAGCGACCCGAGCCGGGCGGTGATTCGATGCCCTGCAAGTCCTTGCGCTGGGCGACGTAGGCGTAGGCGCCATTGAGCCCGGTCTCCTCGTTGTTCCACAGGATGAAGCGGACCGACCGCTCGGTGCTCACCCCCGGTTGGCTGAAGAGGCGCGCCAGCTCCATGACCAACGCCGCACCCGAGCCGTCGTCATTGGCCGCTTCGCCAAAGCCGATGCCGTCCATATGGGCCGACACGATGATCATTTCGTCCGGCTGCGTGCTGCCGACCTTGGTGCAGTAGACGCTTTCGCGAGGGCCGGTGCCCAGCGGCGTGGGCTCGGCATTGAGGGCGCGCAGCTTCTCGTCGGGTTGGGCCAGGGGGTCGGTGTTCACGCCAATGGCCGCGCGGTTGCCGAACAGCGTGCCGCCGCCCTGGGCGGCGGGGCCAGCGGCACGGCGGGGCTGCAACTGCACCGGGTTGCGGCGCGCCGGCTCGGTGAACTCATAGCGCAGGCGTTCGGTGTTCGTGCAGCCGTACTGCTGCAGCTGCGCCTCGATCCAGTCCAGCGCCGCCCGGTTGCGCGCGGTGCCCTGGCGCCGGTCGCCAAAGCGGGTCAGGCCCTGGATGGTGGCCTTGTAGCGCTCCAGGCTCAGCTGATCGACCAGCTGGGACACCGGGTCGGCCTCGGCCGCCGGCTGGGCCTGCGCTGCGGCGGCCACCGTCGCGAATACGAGAGCGGCAAGGCGGGGCTTGAGGACCATGGCGAGTCGAGTGAGCAAGAGGTGACCCATCGTAAGCGCCAAGGAAATCACAGCCCTCCCGCCGCACATCGCGCCGGATGCGAACTCGCAACAGGCCAAGCCCTGGGGCTTTCCTATCATCCGCGGCGCCCCACATCACGAGGGCGGCACCGATGCCATACAAGATCGATTGGGAACGGGCCGGCGTCTACCGGCACTACTACGGCGATGTGACCGTGGCTGAGCGCCGCGCCTCGCTCGTGGCGATCAGCGCCGACCACCGCTTCGATGACCTGCGCTACGCCCTCACCAACTACCTCGACGTGCAGGCCTACGAAACAAGCCCGGCGACGACCGCCGAGATCGCCGCGCTGCACATCGGGCCGATGTTCACCAACCCGCAGCTGATGATCGTGGCCGTGGCCCAGCGGCCCGACATCCTCGCGGCCATCGCCGACTTCCAGCGCCTGGGCTTCATCAAGGCGCCTTATCGCGTCTTCCCGACACTGCCCGACGCCCGCGCGTGGATCGACGGCCAGCTCGGCTGAGCCGGCTCAGGCCAGGCCCGCCTTGTCGAGGCCGAACATCCTGTCCTTGGACCCAGGAAGGGTGCGAAACGCCACATTGAGGCGGTTCCAGCCGTTGATGGCGGCCACCCGGAAGGTGAGTTCCGCCAGCTCGGCGTCGCCGAACTGCTCGCGCGCGCGGTCATAGAGTTCCTCCGGAACGCCGTCTGGCGACAACTGCGTGAGAGCTTCCGTCCAGCCCAAGGCAGCGCACTCTCGCGGCGTGAACAGGGGCGACTCACGCCAGATCGCCAGGTGGTGCAGGCGCAGCTCACGCTCACCGTGCAGCCGGGCCTGCTTGATGTGCATGTCCAGGCAAAAGGCGCAACCATTGAGCTGCGAGGCTCGGATGTCGACGAGCAACAGCAGGCCCTCGTCCATCTTGAAGGCCATGCTGAAGTCGAGGTACTTCTTGAACAGCTCGGTCGACGGGCCGGGCTGGCGCGAATAATCGAGGCGCGGTGGGGAGGAGATCATGACTTGTCCTGAGGTTGGAGCGGGCCGGCGACATGACGGCCCTACCCTCATGACGAACCGGCAGCGCCCGCTGTGACATGGCCGCCCAGGCCAAGGAGCTTGTCGGGATTGCGCTGAATGTAGACCGCCTCGATGCGCCCTTGTTGTTCGGCCGGGGCCAGCGTCAGGGTCTGCACCAGCCGCCCGTCGTCGTGGTCGTCCACCACCAGCAGACCCGGTTGCCCGTTGATCCAGCCCGCCACCAATCGCCAACCGCGGCTGGTCGGCATCTGCACGAAAGCCATGAACGTTCGAGCGATACGGGCGGCCCCCTGCACCGGGCGCGGCAAGGCGCTGACTTTCCCGCCGCCATCCGCCAACATCACCGCGTCGTCGACCAGCAGCTGCGTCAAGCCCGACACATCGCGGCTCCGCACGGCCTGCATGAAGGCAGCGCCCAGCCGCTCCCCCTCCTCCCGCGTCACCCGACGGCGAACACCGGACGCCTTGACGTTGCGCCGTGCCCGGCTCAACAGTTGCCGGCAGGCGGCCTCGCTGCGTGCCAGGTGCAGGGCGATCTCGCCATGATCAAGATCGAACACGTCATGCAGCAGGAAGGCGGCCCGCTCCAGGGGCGAAAGTCGTTCGAGTGCCAGCATGAAGGCGGTCGACAGATCCTGCGCGTACTCCGCAAGGTGCTCGGGGCCAGGCGCCCAGCTGAACAACGCATCCGCCTCCAGCAGCGGCTCGGGCAGCCAGACGCCCACGTAGTGCTCGCGCTGCACCGCGGCCGAACGTAAACGGTCCAGGCAGAGGTTGGTCACCAGCCGCGTCAGAAAGGCCGCAGGCTGCTCGATGCCGCGCTCGTCGACTTCCGACCAACGCAGCCACGCTTCCTGCACGATGTCCTGCGCTTCGGCCCGCGCCCCGAGCATCCGATAAGCCAGAGCGCGCAGCCGCGCGGCATGCTCGCGTTCGAAGCGCTGTGCGCGCGTGGTTGCATCGAGGGGCATGGTGGGACTCATGGCAGGTTGCAGTCACTTCAGGCAGATGACGAAATGCGCGCAGGGTTTGTGACATCCCGCCGCCAGGTCGCCTGCCGCCCGCGGCAATCCATTCTGCAAGTTCTGCCGGGCTCGCGCGGCCCCGCCGCGTCACGCCGCCATGCCGCGCCGCAATACCGCGCCGCAATGCCGCGCCGCAGGAACGCGACTTGCCATGGCGCCGGCTTCAGCCCCCATTCCGGTGCACCATGAAATCCGATCTGGCCGTTCGCGATACCGCCTTGCCGACCTCTGGCGTGTCCGGCAGCCCCTGCGCCTGGTTGCATGCCAACGCAGCGCCTGCGCCGCCCGCCTGGCAGCAGAACGCCTTGCTGGCCTCGCTACCGGCCGCGGTGCGCCAAGGCTGGGGCACGCACGCCCGGCTCGCCTTGCTGCACCCGGGCCAGGTGCTGCATCAGGAAGGCGGCGTGCTGCAGTGGGTCTATTTCCCGCTCAACACGTTGGTGTCGCTGACCCTGCAGGACCGCTCGGGCGTGGGCAGCGAGGTCGCGGCCGTGGGCCCGGAGGGTGTGGTGGGCCTGCCGCTCATGGACGGCAACTACACCCGCAGCCAGGCGGAAGTGCAGCACACCGGCCACGCGGTGCGCTTACCGGCGGTACTGCTGGCCGAAGCGTTCGCACAGCAGGCGGCCGTGCGAGACCGGTTGCTGGCCTACTCCCAGGCGCTGGTGTCCGAAATCATGCAGACGGTGCTGTGCGCGCGTCACCACAGCCTGGAGCAGCAGTTGTGCCGCTTTCTGTTGCGCCGCCTGGAGCGGCAGGCCACACCCGCGCTGGCCATGACCCAGGAGGCCATCGCGGCACGGCTGGGCGTGCGGCGAGAAAGTGTCACGTTGACGGCAGCGCGCCTGCAGCAGGCGGGCGTGATCCGCTACGCGCGCGGGCGCATCGAGGTGCTGGATGCCGCGCGCCTGCACGAGCGCGGCTGCGACTGCCACCGCATCCTGCAGCGCGAGTTCCGGCGCTTGCTCGACCCACGCGGGTGAGGCGGCAAGCTCCCGCCCAAGAAGCCAAACAAGCCCAACAAGCTCAAGGGGCGGGAGCCAGGCGCAGCCAGCGCCCCTGGCGGCGTCGGTACAGGAAGCCGACGGCGAACAGGCCGCCCATCAGCATGGCGGTCGTGCTCGGCTCCGGCACGGGCGCGAAGTTCAGCGATCCGCCGCCCTGGCGCACCACGAAGCCGCCCGCGACCGGCTCGACCTGCGAAGGTGTGCTGGTGAAGGCGGTCAGCACCGAGCCGTAGAAGGCGCTGGGTGACATGAAGAACCCGGCGTTGTCGACCGACAGCGTGAGCGTGGCGTTGGCCGATGGGCTGAAGCCGCCACCGCCGGCGGGCACCGTCAACACCGTGCCACTGACCAGCGAGCCATGGGCCAGGGCCACTTCGCCACTCGCGGTTTCGGTCGGGGTGGCCCCGCTGACTCCAAAGCTCGCACTGCCGTTGTAGCCGTACAGCGTATAGCTCAGCGAAGACAGATTGCCGAAGTTCAACGTCGTCGTCGGGTCGTTGACGCTGATGGTGCCGCTGCCGGTGAAGGCGATGTACATGCCGTAGTCGGTGTTCAGGCCGGCCGGCGTGAAGCTGCTGCCGCCGAGCTGGAAGCCGGTGATGGGCAGGTAGCCGCTCTGGGTGAAGTTGCCGCTCGGGTCGACGGAGACCGTCATGAAGCTGGACACCAGAATGTTGTCCGCCGTGATGTTGGTGCCCAGCAGGCCCGCGGCTGCAGGGTCGAAGGTGAACTGCGGCAGCGCCGAGGCACTGGCACAGGCGGCGACCAAGGCGACAGCCACGGTGGCCTGGGAGAGGAAGGGAAACCGGGGTGAGGTTGTCGGGTGCTTCATGAAGACTCCTGGTGCGATCGCCCGCACCATGCGGGCGTCAGGGCAGTACAGCAGCCGCCTCATGGCCCGTCTGTACGCCGACGCACATAGCGCCCCCTGTCCCTGGGCGCTCGACACCCGATTCAGGGACAACGCACCACCGCGCCCACCGTCGTGCACAGCCCGCGTGGGCTGACGAGCTGGTTGGGGCCGACGCGGGTCAGCGTCGAGCCATCGCTGGCCAGGCAGCTGGCACCGGTGCAATGGTTGAGCGTGACCGGCGGGTCGATGCGGGGCAGCGGCACGGTCACCACGGGCACGGGCACCGGCCGTGGGCGCTGCACAGGCCGCGAGGGGTCGGACGGTGGCGTGAGGCCCTGGATCGTGTGCTGACTGGGCGAAGGCGAGCGGGTCACACCGCCGAGGCAGGCATCAGCGACGCGCTGCCGCAGCGGCAGCAGCTTCGCCTCCACTGCCCGGCGCCGCGCGTCCTCACTGCCGGGCTGGCTGGCCGCCGGCGACGAGGCCGCCGCGGTGGCGATGAGGGCGTCTTCCGCCTCGCCCAGGGCCTGCAGGGCCCCGTGGCAACCGGCCGACGCCGGCAGCGCCTGTGCGCCGCAGGCTGTGGCTGCCAGCAGGCCGAGAGCAAGCCCTCCGACACGGTTGAACAGGCAAACCAAGCGCTTCATGATCGCCAGATCTTGCGCCCGGCGTTCGGCCCACGGCGCCAGACGCGGCCAAGCCCGCGCGTCAGACAGGGCCTTGGGCGTCAGTGCGACAGCTTGAACACCCCCACCGCCCGCACCAGCTCGACCGCCTGCTGCTTGAGGCTGGACGCAGCAGCGGCCATTTCTTCCACCAGCGCGGCGTTCTGCTGCGTGGCCTGGTCCATGCTGGACACGGCCCCACCGACCTGGCCCACCCCCTCGCTCTGCTCAGCGCTCGCCGTGCTGATCTCGCCCATGATGCTGGTCACGCAGGCGATGCTGTCCACCACCTGGCGCATGGTCTCCCCCGCCTGCCCGACCTGGGCGACGCCGGCCTCGACACGCGCAGTGCTGTCGGCGATCAGCGCCTTGATCTCGCGCGCCGCCTCGGCGCTGCGCAGGGCCAGGGCCCGCACCTCGCCCGCCACCACTGCAAAGCCTCGACCTTCGTCGCCCGCGCGAGCCGCCTCGACGGCCGCGTTCAACGCGAGGATGTTGGTCTGGAAGGCGATGCCGTCGATGACGCCGGTGATGTCGGCGATGCGGTCGCTGGCCTCGCGAATACCGCGCATGGTGTCCACCGCCTGGCCCACGATCTCGCCGCCCTCGCGGGCCACGCGGGTGGCCGATTCGGCCAGGCGATTGGCCTGGCTGGCGTTGTCGGCGTTCTGGCGCACGGTCACACCGAGTTGCTCCATGGAAGACGCCGTCTGCTGCAGCGCGCTGGCCTGGTGCTCGGTGCGCGACGACAGATGGTGGTTGCCCTGGGCGATCTCGGCGCTCGCCAGCGACAGGCTGTCAGCCCCTTGACGCACGCTGGCCACCAGGCCGCGCAGGCTGCCCTGCATATGGTTGATGGCGTCGAGCAGCCGGCCGAACTCGTCGCGACGGCCAGCCGGAATCGACAGATCGAGCTGCCCTTCGGCCACCGCACTGATCAGCCCGACCGCTTGGTTCAGCGGCTGAACGACACCGCGGGTGATCGCCACGGCCGCCGTGAGCGCCAGCACCACCGCGAGCAGGCTGCACGAGCCCAGCAGCACCAGCTGCCGCGCCTGTTCCTCGTTCATCTCGATCACGCCCTGCGCCGAGGTCTCGGCGGTGTAGCGGATGTAGCTATCGGTGGCCTGCACCAAGGCGGCGAGCAAAGGCCGGCAGCGTTCGTTCATGCGGCCCACGGCGCCATCGCGGTCGCCCGTGAGCGCAATGCCCACGATGGCCTCGGCCACGGCACCGTATTGCTGCTCCACCCGGGCGATCGACTCCACCAGCTCGCGAGCCCGCGCGGGCACGTCCGGCTGGGCCGAGAGTGACTGCAGCGTCGCCAGCGACCGACGCACATCCTCCACCGCCGCCAGCACCGCCGCTTTCTCGGCCGCCACATCGTCCGGCCGGGTCACCAGCACCAGGTTGCGCGCGGCGATGGCGCGCCGGTCCACCGCCAGGCGCACTTCATTGGCCGCGGCCGCGCGCGCCTGGATGCCCTCGACATGGGCGCGAAAGCGCTCGCCATCACCGCGGATGGTGGTCAGCGCGGCTGCCGACAGCAGCAGGATCAGCGCGATCAGCAGACCAAAGGCGCCGATCAGCTTGGCCTTCACCGAGAGGTTTTTCCAGAATGACATGTCACCACTCCCGCAGTACAGGGTCAACGATGGGTGACGGCATCTTCGAAAAACCGGCGCGCAGCCGGCAGCCATGGACGCCTGAGGTCGCTGCCCACGGATTCCCGGTCTTGCTGTAGGGAAACGACCTACAGCCGCGACCTCAGACCTTGAGCCGGTAGCCCACCCCGGCTTCCGTCACTAGCCACTGGGGGCGGTTGGCATCGGCCTCGATCTTCTTGCGCAGATTGGCCATGTGCACGCGGACATAGTGCACATCTTCGGCATGGCCCGGGCCCCAGACCGCCTTCAACAGATGCTGGTGCGTCAGCACCCGGCCCGGGGCGTTGGCCAGCTCCTGCAGCAGGCGGTACTCGATGGGCGTGAGGTGCAGCTCCTCGCCGGCCCGGGTGACGGTGCGCAGCGCCCGGTCGACCGCCACGTCGCCGAAGCGCAGCACCGGGTCGGCGTCGGCCACACCACTGCGGCGGCGCAACTGCACGCGCACCCGGGCCAGCAGCTCGGCCACGCCGAAGGGCTTGACGAGGTAGTCATCAGCCCCGGCGTCCAGGGCCTGCACCTTGCGCTCCTCGCCCTCGCGGGCCGAGAGCACGAGGATGGGCGCCTGCGACCAGCCGCGGAACTCGCGGATGAAGTCCAGCCCGTCGCCGTCGGGCAGCCCCAGGTCCAGCACCACCAGCTCAGGGCGCCGGGTGGCGGCGTCGATCAGGCCGCGCTGCAGGCTCACGGCCTCGAACACCTCCAGCCCTTCGCTTTGCAGCGCCATGCGCACAAAGCGCCGGATCTCGGGCTCGTCCTCCACCATCAGCACGCGAGGCGCGGTGCTCAAGGCAGGCTCCCGGGAGCCGGTGCGGCGGTGAATGTCTTCTCAAGAGGCACCGTGTTCATCGGTCCATGCAGCAGGAAAGTCAGGTCAGGCGGGCGGCTGCCCCAGCGGCAGCGCCACGCGCACGCAGGCGCCGCCCTGGGGCCGATTGTGGGCGCTGATCTGGCCACCATGCGCCTCCACGATGGCTTTGCAGATGGCCAGGCCCAGGCCGACACCCGGCGTGGCACTCTCGCGGTCACCACGCTCGAACTTGTCGAAGAGCTGCGCCTCCCGGCCCGGCGGAAAGCCCGGGCCGTGGTCTGTCACATCGATCTCGATCTGCCGCCCCGCGGTGCGCGCCTCGATGGCCACGGGCCCGGGCGCGTACTTGGCCGCGTTCTCCAGCAGGTTCACGAGCACCCGCTCCATCAGCACCGCGTCGAGTTCCACCAGCGGCAGGTCAGACGGCAGGCTCACCGCGAGGTCGCGCCCGGCCAGGGTTTCATCCAGATGCGCGAGCGCGCTGCCCACCACCTCCTGCAGCGGCAGCCACTGGCGGTTGAGCTGCACGGCACCGGACTGCAAGCGCGCCATGTCGAGCAGGTTGGCCACCAGCGCGCTCATGCGCAACGATGACCGTCGCATCGCCTCGGCGACCTCGGCCTGCTGGGGCTGCAGCGGTGTGAGCCGCAAGGCATCGGCCAGCCCGACCAAGGCTGCCAGCGGCGTGCGCAGGTCGTGGGAGATGGCCGTGAGCAGCGAGTTGCGCAAGCGCTCGCCTTCGATCTGCAGCGTGCTCTGCTGCGCGACCTCGATGTAGTGAATACGCTCCAGCGAGATGGCCAGCAGCGCGGCGCAGGTGTCCAGCAATTCGCGCTGCTCGGGCGACCAGCGCGTGCCGCGCCCCTGCACCGCCAGCACGCCGCGCAGCCGCATCGGCGCGGCCAGCGGCAGCATCAGGCAGGCACTGGCCGGCAGGGTGTCGGTGCCCTGCCCTGCCGCCTGCCCATGATCGAAGGCCCACTGCGCCACACCCAGGTCGGGCACCACGCTGGCACCCGGTAGCACCGCCAGCACCTCGCGGCCGGGCGAGGCACCGGCAGCCGGCGTGAGCGGCGGCACCAGCACGGCCGAAGCCACACCGAACTCCGCCCGCAGGAAGCGGGTGGCGATCTCGGCCACCTGCTCGGCCACCAGCGCCGCGCCCAGATCGCGGGACATGGCGTACAGCCCGCGCACCCGACGCTCCCGCTCCTGCGCCGCGCCGGCCTGGGCCTTGAGGCCCGCGGCCAACTGGCCGATCACCAGTCCCACCAGCAGCAGCACGGCGAACGTGACCAGGTACTGCGCGTCCCCCACCGCGAAAGACCAGCGCGGCTCGACGAAGGCGAAATCGAAGGCCGCCACGCCCAGCAGCGCGGCCAGGGCCGCCGGTGCGCGGCCGAACCACAGCGCCACACCCACCACATTCAGCAGGTAGAGCATCGCGATGTTGGTGGGCGCGATGAAACGCAACAGCACGAGCGACACGGCCGTGGTGACGCCCACCCCGGCCAGCACCGCCGCGTAACCGCGCAAGGCCTGCGGCGACAGCAGTCGGCTGCCGATCGGCGCGTCCAGGGCCGATTTGGGCGTGGCCTCGCGCAGCGCGGTCGGCAGCGCGACCTGCAGCACGTCCATGTCTTCGGCCAGCCGATTCAGCGCCTCGGCCAGCGACGGGCGCCCCGGCCAGCGCCAGGCCCGCTCGCGCCGCCCCACCACCAGCCGCACCAGGTTGTGCTCACGGGCGTAGCCCACCAGCGCCGGGCCCACCTCGGGGGCCGACAACACCGCCGTGCGCGCCCCGAGGGACTGCGCCAGCTCCAGCGTGCGCTGCACCCGCTGCCGGGCGCCGTCGCCGGGCGCACGTGCCGTCTCCACATGCACCGCATGCCAGTCCAGCCCCAACTGCTGGGCCAGACGGGCGGCACTGCGCACCACCTTGTCGCCATTGCTGCCGGGCCCGACGCAGGCCAGCAGCGACTCACGGTTGGGCCACACCGAGCCCGCGCTGTGCTCGCGCCGCCAGGCCTGCATCTGGTCATCCACCCGGTCAGCGGTGCGGCGCAAGGCCAGCTCGCGCAGCGCCAGCAGATTGCCCTTGCGGAAGAAGTGCTGCGCCGCCCGCTCGGCCTGGCCTGGCAGGTAGACCTTGCCCTCGCGCAGCCGCTGCAGCAGCTCGTCGGGCGGCAGGTCCACCACCACGACTTCATCGGCGGCGTCGAACACCCGGTCGGGCACCGTCTCCCAGACCCGCACGCCGGTGATGCCGCCCACCACGTCGTTGAGGCTTTCCAGGTGCTGGACGTTCAACGTTGTCCACACCTCCAGGCCCGCCTCGCGCAGCTCTTCGGCGTCCTGCCAGCGCTTGGCATGGCGGCAGCCCGGGGCATTGCTGTGGGCCAGCTCGTCCAGCAGCAGCACGCCGCGCGGGTTCTCACGGCCCCAGGTCAGGGCGGCATCCAGATCAAACTCGCGCAGCATCTGGCCGCGGTGGGGCATGTCCTTCAGCGGCAGGCGCAGCAGGTCACGCGCCACGCCCTCGGTGTCGACACGCCCATGGGTCTCGACCACGCCGATGCGCACCGCCCGGCCCTCGCGGCGAGCGGCTTGGGCCGCCACCAGCATGGCAAAGGTCTTGCCGACGCCGGCATTCGCGCCGAAGAAGATCTTGACCCGCCCGCGGCCGCCCGCTGGACCTGGGCCAGCAGCGCGTCGGGGTCGGGGCGCTGGTCGCTCAAAGCCACTTCAGGCGCTTGAAGCGCCAGTACAACGCGCCGCTCACGAGCGCGATCGCCCCCAGGGCCATCGGGTAGCCAAAGGCCCACTTGAGCTCAGGCATGCCTTCGAAGTTCATGCCCCAGATGCCGGCCAGCGCGGTCGACGCCGCGAAGATGGCGGCCCACGCTGCCAGGCGCTTGGTCACCAGAGACTCGTCGATGGTCACCAGGGTCAGGTTGACCTGGGTGGCCGCGATGATGGTTTCACGCGCGGCGTCGAGGCTGGCCTGGATGCGCAGCAGGTGGTCGTACACATCACGGAAGTAGTCCTGCATGGCCTTGCAGACGACCGGCACACGGCCGCCATGCAGCTTGGCCGACACCTCCAGCAGCGGCGTGACGGCATGGCGCAGCGTGGCCAGGCGCTGCTTGAGGCCGAACAGCTGCTGCACCACCGCCTGGCGGTCCTGGCGCGGCTGGAACATCGTGGATTCCAGCTTCTCCAGCTCGGCCTCGATGGCATCCATGTGGGGGAAGTAGCGGTCCACCACCGCATCCATCAGCGCATAGAACACGAAGCCCGGCCCCTGACGCAACAGCTCGGGCTCGCGCTCGGCCCGCCCGCGCACGCCGAGAAAGCCCTGCGCGCTGCGGTGCCGCACCGACACCACGAAGCGCGGCCCCACGAACACATGCACCTCGCCCACCTCCAACTCACCCTCCCCTTCCGGGCCGGCTTCGATGAGATGCATGGCGGCGAACAGCATGTCACCGTACTCCTCCAGCTTGGGCCGCTGATGGCCCTTGCGGGCGTCTTCCACCGCCAGCGCAGGCAGATTGAGCTCGCGTTCGAGGCGGCCGAGCTCGTCATCGGTCGGGTCCTTCAGCGCAATCCAGACGAAGCCGCTCTGGCTCTGCAGGGCCTCGGACAGGCCGTCCAGGCCCGGCTCGGCCACGATGCGACCGCCGTCGTAAAGGGCGCTGTTGATCAGCATGGGTTGGCGCAAGGAGTCATCGGGCGGCCATCGTCGCACGGTCCAGTGCGAGGTTGAGTTTCAGCACG
Organism: Methylotenera sp.; assembly: GCA_021738245.1. Classification (GTDB taxonomy): domain Bacteria; phylum Pseudomonadota; class Gammaproteobacteria; order Burkholderiales; family Burkholderiaceae_C; genus Pelomonas. Next base: position 26,078 of record JAIPCJ010000012.1, read on the forward strand.
TTGACGCGCGGCTCGCCGATGAAGCCCAGCCAGCGCCCCTCGGTCTGCGCGTCCACCAGTGCCTGCACCTGGGCGACCGGCAACTGCCGCACCCGGGCCACGCGGGCCAGCTGGTAGTCGGCCGCTGCGCGGCTGATGTGCGGGTCCAGGCCGCTGGCAGAGGTGGTGACCAGGTCCACCGGCACCGGGGCCGTGTTGCCTGGGTCGGCCGCACGCAGCGCCTCGACGCGGGCCTTGACCGCGTCCACCAGGGCTGGGGCCGTCGGGGCGAGATTGGAGCCCGACGAACTGCCGGCGTTGTAGGCCATCGGCGAGGTCGCCGAGGGCCGAGACCAGAAGTGCCCGGGGTCACTGAAGCCCTGGCCGATCAGGGACGAGCCGACCGCCTTGCCGTTCTCCACGATCAGGCTGCCATTGGCCGCTGCCGGGAAGGCGGCCTGGGCCACACCGGTCACGACCAGCGGGTAGGCCAGCCCGGTGAGCAGGCTGAAGAGCAGGAACAGCGTCAGCGCCGGGCGCAACAAGGCATCGTTCTTCATGAACACTCCTTAGAAGGTCTTCTTCAGGCCGACCACAAAGGTCGTCTTGCCCAGGAACTTGCCGTTGGCCGGGCTGGCGTAGAAAGTCTTGTCGGCGTCGGTGCCGATCACCGAGCCGCTCAGCACGAGACCGGCGACCTCCTTGGACAGGGTCAGCGCGTAGTCGGTGTAAGACGCCACGGCCAGGTGCCTGACGGTCTGGTGGCTCACATGCGGCGCCAGCGTCAGGCCGTCGCCGAGGTCGAAGCTGGCCGTCACGTCGAGGTAGCCCGAGTTCTTGCTGTCGACGTTGCCGAAGAGGTTGGTGGTGCTGTGCGAGTACTTGGCCGTCACCGGACCGAAGGTCAGCGCGCCGTACACCTCGAAGGTGTTGGCATTGGCAAAGCCCGCCACGTTCTTGAGGTTGTTGCTGGGGTAGAGGTAGTACAGACCGCCGACGTCCAGGGTCAGGCCCTTGGCAATCTCGGTCTTGTAGCCGCCGTACAGGTCGATCTCGACCTGGGCATCACCGCCCGGGATGTCCTTGACCCACTTGATCGTCGAGGCCCAGCTGCCGACGTAGAAGCCGCTCGGGTCGGCGTAGTCGATGCCGCCTTGCAGGGCCGGCTTCAGGCGGCTCTGCGAGATGCCGCGGTAGCGGTAGTCACTGACGGCGCCGAGGTTGAATGACAGCGGTGACGCCGCCTCGTCGGCGAAGGCGGGCAAGGCCAGGGTCAGCGCGAGAACGGAGAGAAGGGATTTCATGAAAGCTTTTGGGAAGTTCAGGCCAGGCCGAGGGCGACCAGGATCAGGTCGATGACCTTGATGCCGATGAAGGGCACGATGACGCCACCCAGGCCGTACACCAGCAGGTTGCGTCGCAGCAGGGCCGCGGCACCGATGGCGCGGTACTTCACGCCCTTGAGCGCCAGCGGAATGAGCACGACGATGATCAGCGCGTTGAAGATGACCGCGCTCAGGATGGCCGAGCTGGGGCTGGCCAGGCGCATGACGTTCAGCGCGCCCAGCTGCGGGTAGGTCGACACGAAGGCGGCGGGCAGCACCGCGAAGTACTTGGCCAGGTCGTTCGCAATGCTGAAGGTGGTGAGCGAGCCGCGCGTCATCAGCATCTGCTTGCCGGTCTCCACCACCTCGATCAGCTTGGTCGGGTTGCTGTCGAGGTCGACCATGTTGCCGGCCTCCTTGGCGGCCTGGGTGCCCGTGTTCATGGCCACGGCCACGTCGGCCTGGGCCAGGGCCGGGGCGTCGTTGGTGCCGTCGCCCGTCATGGCCACAAGCCGGCCCTGGGCCTGGTGCTCGCGGATCAAGGCCAGCTTGGCCTCGGGCGTGGCTTCAGCGAGAAAGTCGTCGACCCCGGCCTCGGCCGCGATGGCCGCGGCGGTCAGACGGTTGTCGCCCGTCACCATGACCGTCTTGATGCCCATGCGGCGCATCTGCGCGAAGCGCGCCTTGATGCCAGGCTTGACGATGTCCTTGAGCTCGACGACGCCCAGCACCTGCACGCCGTCGGCCACGACGAGCGGCGTGCTGCCGCGGCGCGCGACCTCGTCGACGAGGGTCTGCACGCCGGCCGGCCAGCGGCCGCTGAGCGCCTCCACATGCGACCGCACGGCGCTGCCTGCCCCCTTGCGGATGGAGCGGCCCGGCAGGTCCACACCGCTCATGCGGGTCTGCGCGGTGAAGGGCACGAAGTCGCCGCGCTCGGCGGGCTTGGCGGCCCCGAACTTGCGGTCCGCCAGCGCCACGATGCTGCGGCCTTCGGGCGTTTCGTCGGCCAGCGAGGCCAGGCGCGCGGCCTCGGCCAGCTGCACTTCGCTGACGCCGTCCAGCGGCCAGAAGGCATCGGCCTGGCGGTTGCCCAGCGTGATGGTGCCGGTCTTGTCCAGCAGCAGCACGTCCACGTCACCCGCGGCCTCCACCGCACGGCCGGAGGTGGCGATGACATTGGCCTGCAGCATGCGGCTCATGCCCGCCACGCCCACGGCCGACAGCAGGCCGGCGATGGTGGTCGGGATGAGGCACACCAGCAGCGCCACCAGCACCACGAGGCTCACGGGCTCACCCGCGCCCGCCACGGCCACGCTGAACTGCGAGAACGGCAGCAGCGTGGCGCACACGCCCAGGAACACCAGCGTCAACGCCACGAGCAGGATGGTCAGCGCAATCTCATTGGGCGTCTTCTTGCGCTTGGCGTTCTCGACCATCGCGATCATGCGGTCGACAAAGGTCTCGCCGGGGTTGACCGTGACGCGGGCGATGACCCAGTCCGACAGCACGCGGGTGCCGCCGGTGAGCGCCGAGAAGTCGCCCCCGCTCTCGCGGATGACCGGCGCGGACTCACCCGTGATGGCGCTCTCGTCGACCGAGGCGACACCGTCGACCACCTCGGCGTCGGCCGGGACGACGTCGCCCGCCTCGATCAGCACCACCTCGCCCTTGCGCAGGGTGCTGGCTTCGCGTGGATGCCAGGCCAGCTGCTCCCGCGGCGTGCCGGGCTGCCAGGCCTCGGCCACCTTGGCCCAGGTTTCCTTCTTCAGGCCGCGCAGCGAGGCGGCTTGCGCCTTGCTGCGGCCCTCGGCCAGAGCCTCGGCGAAGTTGGCGAACAGCACCGTGAACCACAGCCACACGGTGACGGCGATGACAAAGCCAGTGGGCTGCGCGACGGCAAGCGCCGTGGTCAGCAGGCTGCCCAGGTACACGACGGCCATGACCGGGTTGCGCCATTGCACCCGCGGGTCCAGCTTGACGAAAGCCTCGACCAGGGCGCGACGGGTCAGCGCCGGGTCGAACAAGGAGAAGCCGGCACTCATTGCACGCTCCACAGGATGAGATGCTCGACCACCGGCCCCAAGGCCAGCGCCGGCACGTAGTTCAGAAGACCGACCAGCAGCACACTGCCGATCAGCAGCACGACGAAGAGCGGCCCGTGCGTCGGCAGCGTGCCCTCGCCCGGGGCCAGGCGCTTCTTGGCCGCGAGCGACCCGGCCATGGCCAGCACCGGCACGATGACGCCGAAGCGGCCGATCCACATCACCAGCGCCAGCAGCAGGTTGTAGAAGGGTGTGTTGGCCGAGAGGCCTGCAAAGGCGCTGCCGTTGTTGTTGCCCGCCGAGGACAGCGCATACAGCACCTCGCTGAAGCCATGCGCACCGGGCGCGGCGATGCCCGCCTTGCCAGGTTCCAGCACCACCGCAGCCGCCGTGCCCACCAGCACGGCCAGCGGTGTGAGCAGGATGGCGAGCGACACCATCTTCATCTCGAAGGCTTCGATCTTCTTGCCGAAGTACTCGGGCGTGCGGCCGATCATCAGCCCCGCCACGAACACCGCCAGGATGGCGAACACCAGCATGCCGTACAGGCCTGCGCCGACGCCGCCGAAGACCACCTCGCCGAGTTGCATCAGCACCATCGGCACCGCGCCGCCCAGGGGCGTGAAGCTGTCGTGCATCGCATTCACCGCGCCACAACTGGCGGCCGTGGTGATGACCGCGAAGAGGGACGAGGCATTGACGCCGAAGCGCGCCTCCTTGCCCTCCATGTTGCCGCCGGGCTGGGTGGCGCTGGCGGTGGCGTCCACGCCGAGCTGCGTCAGGCGCGGGTTGCCCGCCTGCTCGGCACCGGTCGCAATGACAACCGCCACCACGAAGAGCACGGTCATCGCACCCAGCAGCGCCCAGCCCTGGCGCATGTCGCCCACCTGCCGGCCGAGCACGAAGCACAGCGCCGCCGGGATCAGGAAGATCGACAGCATCTGCAGCGCGTTGGTGGCCGGGGTCGGGTTCTCAAAGGGATGCGCCGAGTTGGCATTGAAGAAGCCCCCCCCGTTGGTACCCAGCATCTTGATGGCGAGCTGCGAGGCGACGGGGCCGACCGCGATCGACTGGGTCTGGCCTGACTTGTCGTCCATCACGGGCTGGCCGTCCGCGCCCTTGAGCGGTTGGCCGTCTGCGCCCAGTCGCGGCTCCTGCCAATGCTGGACCTCGACCGTCGTCACGTCCTGGTAGGGCTTGAAGGTCTGCACCACGCCCATCCCCGCCAGCACCACGGCAAACACCAGCGACAGCGGCAGCAGCACCCACAGCGTGGCGCGGGTCAGGTCCGCCCAGACATTGCCGATGGCCTGGGTGGTGTGGCGCGCAAAGCCCCGCACGAAGGCCACCACCACCGCAATGCCGGTGGCCGCGGACAGGAAGTTCTGCACGGTCAGCGCGAGCATCTGCGTGAGATAGCTCATCGTCGTCTCACCGCCGTAGCCCTGCCAGTTGGTGTTGGTGACAAAGCTCACCGCGGTGTTGAAGGCCGAGTCGGGCGACACCGCGCCCAGGCCCTGCGGGTTCAGCGGCAGCAGGTGCTGCAGGCGCTGCAGGGCATACACCGCCAACACGCCCAGCGCGTTGAACAGCACCAGGCCGAGGGTGTAGCGCAGCCAGCCCTGTTCAGCCTCAGCCCGCACGCCCGCCAGGCGCAGCAGCGCGCCTTCGACACGCGCCAGGCCGGCCACGCGCCCCTCCATGACGGCATGGATCCAGCGCGCCAGCGGCCAGGCCAGGGCCAGCAGCACCACGAGGAAGGCGCCGAGTTGCATCCAGGCGGAGGCACTCATGACAAGTCCTCCGGGAACAGCAGCGCCCAGAACAGATAGACCACGAGCACGATGACGAGCCCGGTGGCGGCGAGTTCGAAGCCGGTCATGACTTCCTCCCCGCGGAGCTGTCAGCCCCCACGGCTGGCGGTGAGCCAGCCTGCCCCCCGAGGGGGTTCAGCGGCCTTGGGGCGCCCCGGCGCGCGCTGACCTGACAGCCCCAGGCTGCCAGCCCGGTCAAGAGCGCGAGTGCCGCGCCCAGACCCAGAAAAACGATGTCCATGACACCTCCATTGCGATGGAGGTCATTCTGGAAATCGGGCCGTCAAACCGCCGACAAGATCGCGGCGGGCGGCATCAAGAAAGCATCAAGACTTCGGCAGCGCGATCTGCGTCAGCTCGATGCCGCGCTCCTTGGCGAAGGCTTCCAGCACCGGCAGCAGGGCGCCGAGCTTCTCATCCAGCGCGTCGCGCACGGTGTCGACGACGATCTGCGTGCTGCGCTCGATCTCGATGTGCACCGCGTCGCCCACGGTCTTGTCGCCGAAGGTGGTCATGCGCAGGGTTTCGGGAATGAGCCAGACCTCGAACCAGCCCGAGCCGTCGCGCTCCCGCTGGGCCTCGGCCACGGTCAGGCTGCAACCGTTGACACCGATGTAGCCCTTGGCGAACACGTAGCGCATCCAGGGCGCGGGCAGCGCGAAGCGGATGACGTGGTTGTTGTCGGGCCGGCGGATCTCGGCAATGCGCGCTGACACGTCCACATGGCCCGACAGCGGGTGGCCGCCGATCTCGACGCCCTCCTTCGCGGCGCGCTCCACGTTCAGGCCCGAGCCCTCGCGCAGGCCCCCGAGCGTGGTGAGCCGCAGGGTCTGGGCCATCACGTCGAAGCTGGCCACGCCGGGCGCCGGACGTTCGGTGACGGTGAGGCAGACGCCATCGCAAGAGACGCTTGCGCCAATGGCGAGATCCTGGTCAAAGCCTTCCGGGAAGGCGAGATGCAGGGTGTGCAGGCCCTCGCGGGCTTCGATGGATTGAACGCGGGCGACGCCCTGGACGATGCCGGTGAACATGATGAAAAAAGGCCCCGGGTGGGGCCGATTTGTCGAGTTGCAGGCAGCTTACCAGCTGACTTCGCGGTCGGGTGTGGCGCCGATCTTGTGGATGGACAGGTCCGCGCCCTCGTACTCCTGCTCCGCATCAAGCCGCAGCCCCACCACCTGGCGGATCACCCCATAGACCACCAGGCCCCCCGCAAGCGCCCAGGCCACACCGCCCAGCGTGCCGATCACCTGCGCGCCCAGGCTCACGCCGCCCAGGCCACCCAGCGCCCGCTGGCCGAAGAGGCCACAGGCAATGCCGCCCCAGGCACCGCACAGGCCGTGCAGCGGCCACACGCCCAGCACGTCATCGATCTTCCAACGGTTCTGCGTGAGGGTGAAGAACTGCACGAACAGCCAACCCGCCACGCCGCCGGTGACCAGCGCACCGAGGGGATGCATGACGTCGGACCCGGCGCAGACGGCGACGAGCCCGGCCAGCGGCCCGTTGTAGGCAAAGCCCGGGTCGTTGCGCCCCAGCAGCACCGCCACCAGCGTGCCGCCCGCCATGGCCATCAGAGAATTGACCGCCACCAGCCCGGAGAGCTTGTCCAGCGTCTGCGCGCTCATCACGTTGAAGCCGAACCAGCCCACCGTCAGCACCCAGGCGCCCAGGGCCAGGAAAGGGATGCTGGACGGCGGGTGGGCACTCATGGCGCCGTCCTTGCGGTAGCGGTTGAGCCGAGGCCCCAGCAGCAGCACGGCAGCCAGACCGATCCAGCCGCCCACCGCATGCACCACCACGCTGCCGGCAAAGTCATGAAACTCCGCCCCCGTCGCCGCCTTGAGCCAGGCCTGGATACCGAAGGCCTGGTTCCAGGCGATGCCCTCGAACAGCGGGTAGACGAAGCCGACGATGACGCAGGTGGCCGCGAGCTGCGGGCCAAAACGCGCCCGCTCGGCGATGCCGCCCGACACGATGGCGGGAATGGCCGCCGCAAAAGTCAGCAACAAGAAGAACTTGACCAGCTCGTAGCCGTTCTTCTGCGCGAGCTGCTCCGCGCCGACGAAGAAGTGCAGGCCGTAGGCCACGCCGTAGCCCACGAGAAAGTAGGCGAGCGTGGAGACCGCGAAGTCCACCAGGATCTTGACCAGGGCATTGACCTGGTTCTTCTTGCGCACCGTGCCCAGCTCCAGGAAGGCAAAGCCCGCATGCATGGCCAGCACCATGATGGCGCCGAGCAGGATGAAGAGCGCATCAGCGCCCTGCTTGATCGAGGTCTCCAACGTTGTCTCCGGCCGCCAGCGTCAAGCCTGGGCACCATGCACCAGGCTGAGTCAGCGCGCACCGAAATTGCAAGTTCGATGCCCGGTTTCAAGGCGTGCGTGAAGACGACGCCAGCACCACAAACAGGCGGTGCGGGTTATTTTGGTGCAGCAGCCGCACTCTTTTCGAACATTTCCGCACCGAAGCCGAGCGTCAGTTGGCCGCCTGGCCACGCCACCACGGGCCGCTTGATGACGCTGGGTTCTGCCAGCATCAAGGCGATGGCGGAGGCATCGTCCACCACCGCGGCCTTGGCGGCATCGTCGAGCTTGCGCCAGGTGGTGCCGGCCCGATTGATCAGGCGCTCACGTCCGAAGGCGGCCAGCCAGGCGGGCAGTTGGTCGGCAGGAACGCCCTGCTTCTTGAAGTCGTGGAAGGCGACGTCCAGCCCGTGGTCGGCCAGCCAGGTGCGGGCCTTCTTGACGGTGTCGCAGTTGGGAATGCCATAGACGGTGATCATGGCCGGCACCGTACCATGGCCCCATGATCGACTGGCTGGACGACGACACCCTCGACTTCCCGCCCAGCCACCGCGCGCTGGGGCACGACACCGACGCGCCCGGCCTGCTCGCGGCCGGCGGCGAACTGGAGCCGCGGCGGCTGGAGGCGGCCTACCGGCGCGGCATCTTCCCTTGGTACAGCCCCGGCCAACCGGCGCTGTGGTGGGCGCCAGACCCGCGCATGGTGCTCAAGACGGCCGACTTCAAGCTCGCCCGCTCGCTGCGCAAGACGGTGCAGCGCTTCATGGCCACGCCGGGTTGCGAGATCCGGGTCGACCATGACCGCGCCGCCGTGCTCAAGGCCTGCGCCGGGGTGCCACGCGAGGGGCAGAACGGCACCTGGATCGTGCCCGAGCTGCAGGCGGCCTACCTCGCCTGGCCGGCCATGCACAGCATCGAGACCTGGATGGACGGCGAACTGGTGGGCGGCCTCTATGGCGTCAACCTCGGGCGCATGTTCTACGGCGAGTCGATGTTCATGCGGCGCACCGACGCCTCCAAGATCGCCCTGTGCGCCCTGGTCTGCCTGTGCCGCCACTTCGACATCCCCTGGATCGACTGCCAGCAGAACACGCGGCACCTGGCCTCGCTCGGGGCGGCAGAAGTGCCGCGAAATGCTTTCGAAGCGCACGTGGCCGCGCATGTGGATGAAGCGACCCCGGGGCCTTGGACCTATCATCCGGCCCACTGGCAGCGCCTTTTCGAGCCCACGTGACCCACCCCAAAGAACTGCCCCTCGCGCAGATCCAGTTCTATGCCACGGCCGCTTACCCGTGCAGTTACGTGCCGGGTCGGCTCGCGCGCTCCCAGGTCGCCACGCCCAGCCACCTGATCCACGCGGACGCCTACTCCAACCTCGTGGCCGCGGGTTTCCGGCGCAGCGGGCTGTTTACCTACCGCCCCTACTGCGACCAGTGCCGCGCCTGCGTCGCGCTGCGACTGCCGGTGAATCGGTTCTCGCCCAGCCGCTCGCAGCGCCGCGCCTGGAAGGCGCACGCCAACCTGCAGGCGCAGGTGATGCGCCTGAGCTACTCGCCCGAGCACTACGCGCTGTATCTGCGCTACCAGGCCGGCCGCCACAGCGGCGGCGGCATGGACCACGACAGCGTCGACCAATACACCCAGTTCCTGCTGCAGTCGCGCATCAACTCCCGCCTGGTGGAGTTCCGCGAGCCCATGCCCGACGGCAGCGCGCCGCTGCGCATGGTCTCCATCCTGGACATCCTCAGCGACGGCCTGTCAGCGGTCTACACCTTCTACGACCCGGACATCGAGGCCAGCTACGGCACCTACGGCGTGCTGTGGCAGGTGGCGCAGGCCAAGGAGCTGAAGCTCCCCCACGTCTACCTGGGCTACTGGATCGAGGAAAGCCCCAAGATGGCCTACAAGAGCGGCTTCCGGCCGCATCAGGTGCTGCGGGACGGGGTCTGGACGGACGTCGAGTGAGCCGGCCAGCCGGGGTGTCACCGGCTCAGGGCTCCCCGCGGGACATCAGCGCTTGCCGACACTGAAGTCGCTGGCCTTGTACAAGGCCTGCATGGTGTCGCGGCCCAGGCGGCCTTCCATGTCCTTGTGGGTCTGCACCATCACGGCGCGGATCGCATCCCGCTCGGCGGGCGTCGGCTCCACCAGCGTGGCTTTGCCCGCGGCCTTGATCTTGTCGTAGGCATTGCGCTCGTCGGCCAGCGTCAGGCCATTGGCGTAGGTGGTGGCGTCGGCCATGGCCAACTCGAGCGTGTCCCGGAGGTCCTTGGGCAGACCTTCCCAGAACTTGCGGTTCACCACCACCGCGTAGGCCTGGTGCGAGTGATGCAGCAAGGTCACGTACTTCTGCACTTCGTAGAGCTTCTGGGTCAGCACGTTGGACAGGGTCACGTCGGCCCCATCCACCACGCCGGACTGCAGGGCCTGGTAGACCTCGGAGAACGCCATGTTCTGCGGAATGACGCCGACGGCCCGCATCTGTGCATCGATCACCTTGGAGGAATTGATGCGAATCTTCAGGCCCTTGAAGTCTTCGGGCCGGCGCAGAGGCTTGTTGGAGGTGATGACGCGAAAGCCGGCGTCCCAATAGGCGAGGCCGCGCACGCCCTTGGCGTCGAGCTTCTTCAGCATCGCCTGGCCGAATTCGCCACCGACCGCCTTCTGATAGCTGGCCTGGTCGGGCGTCACAAAAGGCAGGTCAAAGGCTTCGAACTCCTTGATCCCGAAAGGTCCGAACTTGGACACCGACGGCGCCAGCATCTGCACTGAACCGAGCTGCAGCGCCTCAAGCTCTTCCTTGTCCTTGTAGAGCTGGCTGTTGGGATAGACCTCGACCTTGACGCGCCCCTTGGTGCGCTCCTCGGCCAGCTTCTTGAAGCGCTCGGCGCCCTGGCCCTTGGGCGTGTCCACCGCGGCCACATGGCTGAACTTGATGATGATGGGAGCTGACTGGGCCTGGCTGATCGTGGGTGCGAGTACGCAAGCCAGGCCGGCGGCCAGGCTGGCCTGAAGGAAAGTACGACGGGTCATTGTGACGCTCGGAAGGGTTGAAACGATGGGTGGGCGGGATCAGCGCTGGGCCGCGGTCAGGCCAGTGCCGTTGATGATGGGAGCCGCTTCGGGCGAGGCGAGAAAGCGGATGAGGGCCTGACCGGCCTGGGCATGCGCCGCGCCCTTCACCACCGCTGCTGAGAACGCGGTCACCTCCTGCGCTGCCTCCGGCAGGAGGCCGACCACATCGATGCCCTCGATGTGCTGAAGCTCGCTGAGCTGCTGAAAACCCAGCTCCGCGTCGCCTCGCGCCACGACCTGGCCTACAGGTTCCGCCGGAATCATGCGGGCCTTGCCCTTCAAGGCCTCGGTCAGGCCCAGGCGCGGAAAGAGCACCTGCGACAGATAGACCCCGCTGGCGCTGTCGGAGTAGGCAATCGACTTGGCGGCCAGCAGTGCGTCCTTGAGCTCGTCCACGCTGGCGATGCGGGGGCGCGGCGCGCCTTGGCGAACCGCCAGCGCGATACGGGACGTGGCCAGCACCCGGCGGGTGTCACCGTCGAGCTGGCCGCGCGCCACGAGCTGGTCCAGCGCGCTGCCCACCATGATCACCACATCGATCGGCTCCTGTCGGGCCAGCCGCTGGGGAATGGCATTCTTCGTTTCGCCCATCGAGGGCCCCCAGGCACTGACCAGGGTGTGGCCGGTTGCCCGCTCGAATGCCGGCGCCAGGGCCTTGTACGCAGCGGCAAAGCCGCCTGAGCTGACCACGCGCACTTCGTCGGCCCGCACGGCGGGGCCGGCCAACATGAGGTTGGCGGCGAGGAACAAGGCGAGGCGGGTCAGCGACCGGCGGCCGCGTTGCAGGGAGGTCATGACGTGTCTCCTGAAGTGAAGCTTGAGAAGCGCAGGCGCTGCCAACGGGCGCGGTAGGAGATCGCGCCGCCAGGCTCACAAAGGCCCGCAGGAAGGGGTGGCGTGCGGGACTGACGGCAGGCGGCTGCGCGCTGCAGCCCGGTCGCCTGCCGTTGGCCGCAGCCCGCGTCAAAAGTTGTGGCGCACGCCGGCTTCGAAGGCGGTCGAGCTCCCGCCAGCGGTCATCGCCGCACCCCCGGGGATCGAGAAGGTGGCCTTGCCATCGTTGTTGATGCGCGCGCCTTGTGCATAGAGCGCCGAGCGCTTGGACAGGTTGTAGATCGCGCCGAGGCCCACCTGCGTGGCGTCGTTGGCGTCGATCGCGGCGGCGCCGACCTTGCCCTTCATGTTGGCCCGCAGGTAAGACACCTTCAGGTCCACCGGCCCCCAAGTCGCCACGGTCGACAGGAGCAGCAGCGTTTCCCGCGAGAGGGCGTACTTGTATTGGCGCAGCGCGGCGTACATCCGCACCGGGCCCACAGCCCCATTGGCGGCGAAAAGCGTGTCCTTGAACTTGCCGGCCGACGTCAGGTCATTGGAGGTGGTGACCTGGGCGAGGTGCGCACCCAGGGTCTCGCTTTGCCACCCGATGCGAATGCCGGTCAACTTGTCCTGCCCGTTGGCCGCAGTACCGCCCTCCCCGGCTGCCACCATCAGCCCACCCTCCAGCCCACCAAGGCCGGCAGGCAAGAGCAGCTCCACGGCATTGCTGGATCGAACCGTCGTGTTCGGGCCGGTTCCGAACGCGCTGCGGACAGGCCCCTGCTGGGACGCAGACGAGAAATTGTTCGAGCCGGCCACACCGACGTGGGAAAAGGGATCGTGGCGCACCCAGATGCTGTAGGTGGGCACGTAGTCGCGCCCCAGGCGGACTTCACCCACGCCGCGGCTGGACAACGACAGGGTGGCACGCCGATCGAAGAACTGCGGTCCGCCTGTGCTGGCGCCGGTGTCGGCGCTCAGGCCCGACTCCAGCCAGAAGCCCGCCGCCAGCCCGCTCCCCAGGTCCTCTTCGCCGCGGAACACCAGGCGGCTCGTCTGACTGGACCCGCTGACCAGCGAGCGGATGGCACCACTGCCCTCGTTGCGCACGTAGCGCACCGCCGAGTCGAGGACGCCGCCGACCACCACGCTGCTTTGCGCCAGGGCGCCTCCTGCCGCGAGTGAAAGGCATGCGGCCCACAGGATGGACTTGTGCTTCAAGGATGTCTCCGATTTGTTGTGAAGGCGAGTTCGCCTGCTTGTGAAGCAATGGTGCAAGCGCCACACTCTTTTGTTAAGTGCATTATTTAGAATCACTCTTCCATGAAGCGCATCAATCTGACGTTGGACGAAGTCCAGGCTTTCGTCGCGGTGGCACACACCGGCAGCTTCAAGGGCGCGGCTGATGCGCTGTTCATCTCGCAGCCGGCGTTGAGCCGCCGCATTGACAAGCTTGAGCAGGTGCTGGAGGTGCGGCTGCTGGAGCGCACCACGCGCCGCGTGGCGTTGACGCCGGAAGGGCAGGAGTTCCTCAACCATGCCGAGCGAGGCCTGTCGGCGCTGCGCCTGGGCGTCGACGAAGTGGAGCGTGAGGTGGCGCGCCGGGCAGCCCGCCTCACGGTGGCCTGTATCCCGACGGTAGCGAGTGCGCTGCTGCCTCGCGCGTTCGCCCGGCTGGCCGCCGAGCACCCCGGACTTCGTCTGCGCATGCTGGACGAAGGCGCCCCTGAGGTGCTGCGTGCGGTGCAGTCGGGCGAGGCCGAGTTGGGCCTGAGCTTCACCGGGGCTTCACACCCCGAGATCGACTTCCAGCCGCTGCTGACGGAAGACTACGTCCTCGCCCTGCGGACGGACCATGCCCTGGCACAGCGCAGCGTGCTGACATGGCGGGACCTGCTGGCCGAGCCGATGGTGGCGGTGGCGGGCGACAGCGGCAACCGGGTGCTGATCGACCAGGGTCTGTCACGCCTGAAACAGCGGCCCGTGGTGCAGTTCGAAGCCAACCATGTGGCAGGCGCCCTGGGCCTGGTGGAAGCCGGGTTGGGGGTGGCCGTCGTGCCGCGGCTGGCACTGACCGTGGGCGCCGGGAAAGCCCTGGTGGCCGTGGCGCTCAAGCAACCTCGCATCGAGCGCACTCTGGGCCTCATCACCCGGCAGGGCCGTCGCCTGGGCGGGCCGGCACAAGCGCTGGTGAAGGCGCTGCGCATCGAACTCTCGAAGAGGCCAACCCTGGATTGACCGGCAGCGTCCCCATCGCGGAAAGAACGCGACCGGTCAGACCAACACTTCCACGCAGGCCGGATGCCCCAGGAAGCCTTCCGGGCTGGCACTGCGACCGTAGGCGCCGCTCTGGAAGATCACCGCCAGGTCGCCCACCTCGCCGCGCGGCATCTCCATGCGGTCGGCCAGCAGGTCCAGCGGCGTGCACAGCGGGCCGACGACGCTGGCGGCTTCCACCGCCGCCTCGACCCGGCCCTGAGGTTGGAGGGTCGCCGGGTAGTTCTTGCGCAGCACCTGGCCGAAGTTGCCCGAGGCCGACAGGTGGTGGTGCAGGCCGCCGTCGGCCACCAGGAACACCTGGCCGCGCGACACCTTGCGGTCGACGATGCGCGTCACGTAGACACCCGCCTCGCCGACGAAGTAGCGCCCCAGCTCGATGACGAGCTTGGCCTGCGGCAGCTCGGCGCGAGCGCGAGCCTGCAGCGCGGCGAGGTTGTCGCCGATGGGGGCCAGATCCAGTCGCGTCTCGCCCGGGAAATACGGAATGCCGAAGCCGCCACCCAGGTTCAGGAACTTGACCGGCGACGGCGCAGCTTCGGCCAGGCGCAGGGCCAGCTCATAGCTCTTCTGCTGCGCCTCGCAGATGGCCTCGGCCTTGAGGTTCTGCGAGCCGGCGAAGAGGTGAAAGCCTTCGAAGGTGACACCATCGCCTGCCAGCGCGCCAACCTGGGCCAGCACCTCGGGCACGGTCTCGGCGTCGATGCCGAACTGCTTGGGGCCGCCGCTCATGCGCATGCCCGAGCCCTTGAGCTCGAAGTCCGGGTTCACGCGCAGGGCCACGCGCGCCGGCAGGCCCAGGCGCTGTGACGCAGCCGCGAGCACCTTCAGCTCGCGCGCTGATTCGACGTTGATCAGCACACCCGCCGCCACGGCCTGGCCGAGCTCGATGTCGCGCTTGCCCGGGCCGGCGAAGCTGATCTCATGCGGATCGGCGCCCGCGTTCAACGCCACCTGCAGCTCGCCGGCCGAGGCGACGTCGATGCCATCCACCAGCCCGGCCATCAGCCCCACCACGGCCGGCATGGGGTTGGCCTTCATCGCGTAATGCAGCTCGATGCCCTGCGGCAGCGCGGCGCGCAGTTCGGCCACGCGGGCCCTCAGCAGGCCACGGTCGTAGGCGTAGAACGGCGTCTGGCCCACGCGCTCGGCCAGCACCGACAGGCGTTGGCCACCGATGAGCAACTCGCCGTTGTCGGCCACGGGGAACTGCGACATGGCCACATGGGCCGGCGGGCGTTTGGCTTCGGTCATGACGTGTGGCGGGCGACCCAGTCGGTCGACAGGGTCTTGCGGTCGATCTTGCCGTTGGGGTTGCGCGGCAGCGGGCCGCGCTGGGCCTCCACGCCGTGCGGCACCATGTAGGCGGGCATGCGGGCCTTGCAGGCGGCGGTCAGCGCGGCAATGTCCAGCTCGGCCGCGCCCTCGGGCGGCGTGGCGATGACCTGGATGGCCTGGCCGAGCGTGTCGTGGTCGACCCCGAAGGCCACGCATTCGCCCACCAGGCCGGTGGCGTACAGCACTTCCTCGACCTCGGTGGGGCTGACCCGGTAGCCCGAGGTCTTCATCATCTCGTCGCGGCGGCCGACAAAGTACAGGAAGCCCTCGGCATCACGGCGCACCGTGTCGCCCGAGAACACCGCGAACTCCGGCAGTTGCAGACCGCCCTCGCGGCCGCCCACACCGGCCGGCAGCGGCTTGTAGCGCTCGGCGGTCTTCTCGGCGTCGTTCCAGTAGCCCAGGCCCACCAGCGCACCGCGGTGCACCAGCTCGCCCGGCTCGTCAGGCGCGCATTCGCTGCCGTCCTCGCGCAGCACGAGGATCTCGGCGTTCGGGATGGCGCGGCCGATGGAGTCGGGCCGGCGGTCCACCTCCTCAGGCGGCAGGTAGGTGGAGCGGAAAGCCTCGGTCAGGCCGTACATCAGGAAGGGGCGCGCCGAGGGCACCTTGGCGCGCAGCAGGTCCAGCGTGGCGCGCGGCATGCGGCCGCCGGTGTTGGCGAAGTAGCGCAGGTGCCGGTCGATGGCGGCGGGCCATTCGAGCTGCGTGAGCTGGATGTAGAGCGGCGGCACGGCAGTCAGGCCCGTGACCTGCTCGCGCTCCATCGCCTTGAGCACGTCCTTGGGCAGCAGGTAGTTCAGCAGCACCACCCGTGCGCCGCTGTGGAAGGCCGTGGTCAGCTGGCTGAAGCCGGCGTCGAAAGACAGCGGCAGTGCCGCCAGCAGCGTGTCGCTTGCGCGGTTTTCAAGGTAGCTCGCCACGCTCTTGCCGCCCGCCACCATGTTGCGGTGGGAGAGCACCACGCCCTTGGGCCGGCCGGTGGAGCCGGAGGTGTACAGGATGGCGGTGACGTCGGTGTCGATGACGCGGTGCCCCGCGCGCACCGGCGCAGCCAGCAGCGCGGCCCAGTCGTGCACCGGCACGGGCGCCGCGCCGCTGCCGCTGGTCAGCACCACATGCCTGACCGAGGGGCATTGCGCCAGCACCTCGCCCAGCTGCGCCAGCCGCTCGGGCGACGTGACGAGCACCCGCACCTCGCAGTCGCGCAGGATGAAGCCGACCTGCTCGGGCTTGAGTAGCGGGTTCAGCGGCACAAACACGCCCCCCGCGGCCGGCGCGCCGAAACTCGCCACCACGGTCTCGAAGCGCTTTTCCAGGTAGATGGCCACCCGCTCACCGCGCGCCAGGCCAAGGCCCATGAGGCCGCTGGCAAAGCCGCGCACGGCGGCGTCGAGATCGCCGTAACGCAGCGTTGCCGTGCCGTAGGTCAGGGCCGGTGCGTCGGGCGTGCGCTCGGCGGCAACGGCCACCAACTCGTTCAGCAGGGTCGATTCGGGCATGAAGCTCTGGCGTCAGACAGGGAGCAAACAGTGAAAAAAGTATCTCACGCGCCCCCGGGCCGAGGGGTGCCCGCCCCCCGGGGCCGAGGGGGCGCGCCGCTAAACTGAGCGGCTGCTTTTTCGGACGCCTGACCCCATGGACCAAGCCCAGGTTCTCAGCCATGTGCTGAGGCTTCTCGACGACGTGCTGAGCCTGAACGGCCGCGCCCAGACCTTCACCCGCGACACCGCCCTGCTCGGCGCCCTGCCCGAGCTGGACTCCATGGCCGTGGTCAGCCTCATCACCGCGCTCGAAGAACAGCTCGGCCTCGTGGTGGACGACGACGACATCGACGGCGACACCTTCGCCACCGTGGGCTCGCTGGTCGACTTCGTCGCCGCGCGGCTCTGACCCCCTCGCGTCCACCCCGACCGCACGGGCATCGAGTGCCTCCCGTCCAACCTCCGCTGCGCGCCGTACCGCGCAACCCGGTGCCTGGCCCCCACAACCGCCAGGCCGAGGACGAACCGGCGCGCCTGCATTGCCTGCTCGATGAGCCGGGCATGCAGTTCACGACCAGCGGCCGTGCGGCCATCCTGCTCGGGCTGGAAGCGCTGGGCCTCGCACCCACCGACCGGGTGCTGGTGCCGAGCTATCACTGCCCGACCATGGTGTCGCCCGCGCTTGCGCTCGGCCAGCCGGTGGGCTTCTACCCGATCGACGCCAGCGGCCGCCCGTCGATCGAATGGCTGGAGCAGCACGCGCCCGCCGATACCCGGGTGCTCTGCGCCGCGCACTACTTCGGCCTGCCGCTGGACCTGCGGCCCGTCAAGGCCTGGTGCGACGCTCGCGGGGTGCTGATGCTCGAGGACTGCGCACATGCGATGTTCGGCCAGGGGCCGGGTGGCCCGGTCGGCGCGCTGGGTGACGTGGTGATCGCCAGCCTCCCCAAATTCTTCGCGACGCAGGAAGGCGGCTTGCTGCGCCTGCGTGATGCGCGACATCCCGCGCCCGCCCTTCGCCGGGCCGGTGCGGTGGCCGAGCTCAAGGCCTGGTTCGACACCCTGGAGATCAGCGCCAGCCACGACCGCCTGGGCCACTGGGGCTGGTGGGCGCGCCCGCTGCTGGCGGCCAAGCACGCGGTGCGCCGCGCCCCAGCGCCAGCGCCAGCGCCGGCAGCCCCGGCCGCGCCCGAAGGCTTCGACCCCGCCGGCAACTACGCACGCATCGACATGGCCCTGAGTCACCGGGCGCCGTGCGGCGTCACCGTCGACACCGCCGTGCACTCGACGCGAGGCCGCGTCACCGCCCGGCGACGCCACCACTACCAGGCCCTGGTGGCTGCCGTGAGCGGCCGCGCTGGTGTGCGGGCGCTGTTCCCCGAATTGCCTGCCCAGGCCGCGCCCTACGTCATGCCGCTGTGGGTCGACCAACCCGACCCGGCCTACCGCAGCTTGCGAGAGCGTGGCGTGCCGGTGTCACGCTGGGACTGGCTCTGGCCGGGCGTCCCCGACATGGCCGGCGACCAGGGCAAGACCTGGTCCCATCATGTGCTGCAGGTGCACTGTCACCAGGACATGACGGATGAAGACCGTGACTGGGTGATCGGCAGCGTGCTGGCCCTGTGTGAGCGTTGACCTGGAAGCTACCCATGAACATCGATTGGAAGATCGTCCCGGCACGCCAGCTCGCATCGCTGGCCGCCTCGTGGGATGCCCTGCAGGCGCGGCTGCTGCCGCATGCCTTCCTGCGCACGCATTTCCTGCTGCCACTGCTGGAGCAGTTCGGCAACGGCGATGAGTTGCTGGCCTATGGCGAGGGTGCCGACGGCTGGACGGCAGCCCTGCTGCTGCAACCCATCGGTCATGGGCGCTGGAACACCTTTCAGCCCTCGCAACTGCCGCTGGGCCCGGTGCTCATGCCCGACGGTGACCTGGCCGCGATGCTGCAGACGCTGCTGCGCCGCCTGCCGGGGCTGGCGCTGTCTCTGGGCCTGACCCAGCAGGACACCCTCTTTTGCAAGGTCACGGCTGACACGCCGACGTTGCGCCGCCAGCACTACATCGACACCGCCTGGGTCGACATCGAGACCGACTTCGACACCTACTGGGAAGCGCGCGGCAAGAACCTGCGCCAGAACAGCCGCAAGCAGTTGAAGAAGGTCGAGGCCACCGGTGTGACGCCCCGCCTGGACGTGATCGAGTCCGCCGACGAGGTGGCGGCCGCCCTGGCCCAGTATGGCGAGCTCGAAACCAGCGGCTGGAAGGCGGAGCTGGGCACGGCCATCTCGATGGAGGGCGCGCAGGGCCGCTTCTATCAACGCGCTCTGGAGGGCGCGGCCCGTGCCGGGCAGATGCGCCTGTACCGCTACTGGTTCGGCGAGGAAGTGGTGGCCATGGACTTGTGCGTGCACCAGGGCGACTGCCTGGTCATCCTGAAGACGGCCTACCAGCAAGCCCACCACGCGGTGTCGCCCTCCACGCTGATGCGGGTCGACGAGTTCCGCGCGCTGTTCGCCGAAGGGCGGTTCAAGCGCATCGAGTTCTACGGGCGTGTCATGGAATGGCACACCCGCTGGACCGAGGCCTCGCGCCCTCTGGTGCATGTGACCGCATTCCGCTGGGGCTGGCTCAAGGCCCTGCAGGATTGGCGCGCAAGACGCGCCCCCGCGACCTCATGAGCCGCGCGCCCGACGTCTTCTTCCTGCCGGCCGGCGACGAGCAGCGCCTGTGCGTGTTCCACGCGCCGGCAGGCACGCCGCGCAGTGCCGTGCTCTTCCTGCACCCCTTTGCCGAAGAGATGAACAAGTCGCGCCGCATGGCGGCGCTGGCCAGCCGGGCCCTGGCCGACGCGGGCCATGCCGTGCTGCAGATCGACCTGCGCGGCTGCGGCGACTCGTCGGCGGATTTCGGCGATGCCACCTGGTCGGACTGGCAGGCGGATGCGCAGCTCGCGCTGGACTGGCTGGCGCGTCGCCACCCGGGCGTGCCGCTGTGGGCGTGGGGGCTGCGCGCCGGCGCACTGCTGGCCGCGCGCGACTGGGGGCGGGCCGTCAACCTGCTGCTGTGGCAGCCCATGCCCAGCGGCAAGCTCGCCTTGCAGCAGTTCCTGCGGCTCAAGGTCGCCGCAGAAATGGCCACCGGAGGCGGCAAGGGACTGATGGAACAGATGAAAGCCCAGCTGGCCGCGGGCGAAGCCGTCGAGGTGGCAGGCTACCGGCTTCACCCGGCGCTCGCCTCGGGGCTGGAGGCCGCAAGACTCACGCCGGCCGGCCCCACGGGCCGCCTGGTCTGGATCGAAGTGGCGACCCAAGCGGGCGACGCCCTGAAGCCTGCGAGTCTGCAAGCCCTGCAAGCCTGGCAGGACGCCGGCTGGACGGTGAGCTGCCAGGGGGTGGAAGGTCCGAGCTTCTGGGCCACCACCGAGATCGAACTGGCCCCGGCCTTGATCAGCGCCACCGTGGAGGCCCTGTGAAGGAACGCGTGCTCGGCTTCGACTGCGAAGGCGCCTCGCTCGTGGGCATCCTGGCCGAGCCTGCGGCCGGTTCTACGACGGACGTCGGCGTGGTCATCATCGTCGGCGGCCCGCAGTACCGCGCAGGCAGCCACCGGCAGTTCACGCTGCTGGCGAGGCATCTGGCCGCGAATGGCTACCCGACCCTGCGCTTCGACTATCGCGGCATGGGCGACAGCGGCGGCGAGGCGCGCGATTTTCTCGGCGTCGATGCCGACATCGCCGCCGCCATCCAGGCCCTGCAGGCCGCCCGGCCTGAGGTGCGGCGCATCGTGCTGTGGGGGCTGTGCGACGCGGCCTCCGCCGCCCTGCTCTATCTCGATGTCACGCGCGACGCCCGTGTGGTCGGGTTGGCGCTGGCCAATCCCTGGGTGCGGTCCGCCGAGAGCCTGGCCAAGGCCCACGTCAAGCATTACTACTGGCGCCGGCTGCGGGAGAAGTCCTTCTGGCTGAAGCTGCTGCGTGGCGGCGTCGGCCTGCGGGCCCTGGGTGGGCTGGCCCGCAACCTCCAGCTCGCGCGACCGGGCGCCCAGGCCGCTGATGCGCGCAGCTTCCAGGAGCGCATGGCGGCCGGCCTGCGGAGCTTCGAGGGATGGACGCTGCTGGTACTCAGTGGCGATGACTACACTGCCCGCGAATTTGCGGAGTACAGCCGGGCCTCGCCGGCGTGGCAGGGCCTGCTGCACAAGCAGACCCTCGAACTGCACGAGATGCCCGGCGCGGACCACACGTTCTCGAATTCTTCCGATCTGCAGGCGCTCAACGCGCGATGCCTGCACTGGCTGCAATCCCGATGCTGAAGGCAGACACCCCATGAGACTGCACCGCTCCTTCCCGATGCGTCACGCCGCGATCGCCTGGGCCTGCGCCCTGCTGCCGCTGGCGGCCACCGCGCAGATGACCAACCGGGCACCGGCCCCCGAGGGCTGCGGTGAAACGCGCAACCTCTACGGCCCGTTCGACTACCGCACGGCTGCACCATCGTCGCGCTACATCGTCGAGATCGCCCACTTCACCAAGGGCGTCGAGACCCTGACC
>JAIPCJ010000013.1 GCA_021738245.1 Methylotenera sp.
GACACAATCGGCGGCCCGCCTCTCGGGCGTGTGCCGTCGATCTCTCTCCCGCCTTGCTCTCCGACCACTTCCGACCCTGGTTGAATGCCCTGCGGCCCGCGCCGCAGGCGGTCAACACGCGTGAGCGCCTGCGCGTCCTGCTGGGGGCGGCGCTGGGTCTGCTGCTCGCCGGCGGCCTGAGCCATGCCCTCATGCCGGCCAGCCTGCCGTGGCTGGTCGCGCCGCTCGGGGCCAGCGCGGTGCTGGTGTTCGGCGTGCCGGCCAGCCCGCTGGCGCAGCCCTGGGCCGTGGTGGGCGGCAACACGGTGTCGGCCCTGGTGGGCATTGGCTGTCTGCGCTGGCTGCCGCTGCCGCCGTTCGCGGTCGCTGCCGTGGCGGTGGCGCTGGCCATCGGGCTCATGTTCCAGCTGCGCTGCCTGCATCCGCCCGGCGGGGCGGCCAGCTTGCTGATGGTGCTGAGCGGCACGCACGACTGGCATTTCGCCTTCGAGCCGGTGGCCCTCAATTCGTTGCTGCTGGTGCTCGCCGGCCTGGCCTACAACACCTTGACGGGGCGGCGCTACCCGCATGCCCAGCAGACGGCCGTGACGCCGACCGGCGCGCAGGTGGCGCCGCCGCGTTTTGGCGAGGCCGAGCTCGACGCCGTGCTGGTTCGCTACAACCAGGTGCTGGACGTGCCGCGCGACGACCTCGCCGACCTGCTGCACGAGGCCGAGCTGCTGGGCTACCGCAACCGCCTGGGCGGCCTGCGCTGCCGCGACATCATGAGCTGCCCCGTCATCACGGTGGAGTTCGGCACACCGCTGGCCGAAGCGTGGGCCTTGCTGCAGCAGCACCGCATCAAGGCCCTGCCGGTGGTGGACCGGGTGCAGCGCATCGTCGGCATCGTCACGCGGGCCGACTTCATGCGCGCCGCCGAGGCCGACCGGCGCGACGGTCTCGCGGGGCGGCTGCAGTCCCTGCTCAGGCCGGCACCGGGCACGCATTCGTCCAAGCCCGAGGTGGTTGGCCAGATCATGAGCCGCCAAGTGCGCGTGGCCAGCGCCGACCGGCCGATTGCGGAGCTGGTGCCGCTGTTCTCGGCCACCGGCCACCACCACATTCCCATCGTCGGCGAGCAAGCCCGGCTCGTTGGCATCCTGACCCAGTCCGACCTCGTGAAAGCGCTCAGTCATGGCCCCTGATTCCAGCTCTTCCTTCCGTTGGGGCGTGATCGGCCCAGGCGGTATCGCGAACCGGTTCGCCGGTGCACTGCCCGCGGTGCCGGGCGCCCGGTTGTCGATGGTCTTTGCCCGTGACGCCGCCAAGGGGCAGGCCTACGCCAGCCAGTGGCAGCGCGAGGGCGAAGCGCCGGCCCGCGTGACCACGGTGCCGGCCGACCTGCTCGGCAGCGACGAGGTCGATGCGGTCTACATCGCCACTCCCCACTCCCATCACGGCGAGTACGTGCGTGCCGCGCTGGAGGCCGGCAAGCCGGTGCTGTGCGAGAAGCCGCTCGTGACCACCCAGGCTGACGGCCAGGCCCTGGTGACCCTGGCTCGCTCGCGCGGTGTGTTCCTGATGGAAGCGCTGTGGACGCGCTTCCTGCCCGCGTATGACGTGGCGGCCCGCCTGCTGCAGGACGGCGCCATCGGCGAGCTGCGTGCCATGCAGTCGAGCTTTTGCTTCTCGTCGGTCTACAACCCGGAGCATCGGCAATGGAACCCGGCGCTGGCCGGCGGTGCGCTGTGGGACATCGGCATCTACAACCTTGCCGTCACGCGCTGGGTGCTGCAGCAGATGAATGGCGGCGTCTGCCCCGAGCCCGAAGCGATGGAGGTCAGGGCGCAGCTCGCCCCGACCGGGGTGGATGCGGTGGTCAACGCCACGCTGATCTTCCCGGGCGGCGTGACCTCGCAGTTCCGCTGCGGCTTTGACGCCTCGTCGGTCAACAGCTTCGAGGCCCTGGGCTCCCAGGCAGCGCTGCGTTTCCCGACGGACTTCTGGCAGGCGGAGGCGGTGGAGCTGGTCACCCGCAAGGCGCCGCCCCAGCGGGTGGCAGCGCCGTTCGTGATCAACGGCTTCGAGGGCGAGATTGCCGAGGCGCAGGCCTGCATCCGTGCGGGCTGGGTCGAGAGCCCGCGCATGCCCCACGCCGAGACGCTCGCGCTGCTGGGTTGGATGGACGCGATCCGGGCGCGCTTCCCGAAGGCGTGATGCCGCGGGGTGGCCCCCGCGGCATCGGTTCGGTTCAGCTCAGCGCGTCGTCAGCGGCAGGCGCAGTCGGTTGCTGCGCGCCGGGTGGCGCTGGGCCAGCAGCGGCGCGGCATCGGTGGCCGCCTGGGCACGCACGCTCGCCGAGCCCTGCGGGCGCGCCGGGCACTGGCCGGTGCTGGTGTGGTTGATCGCTGCGGCCAGCATGGCTTCTTGTGTGTCGCCCAGCGCGTGGTCGAGGTCGTCGTCGACCGCGCAGCCGTTCACCAGGCGCTGCGCGCTGCCCGTGCCGGGCTCGAAGCCATCGGCATAGTCCCCGAAACCCTTGGCATTGACGCCGGTGAACTCGATCGGGAAGTAGCTGATGCCGCAGTTGTTCTTGGCCGTGAAGCCATAGGGCTTGCCGCAGGTCTTGCCGCCGATCAGCACCACGTCGACATTCACGCCGCGCAGGCCGTTGATGATGGCCTCGCTGGCCGAGCAGGTGCCCGACTGGGCCAGCACATAGACCCGGCTCAGGTTGAGCGTTGGCAGCGGCTTCACGTCGGTGCACAGGCCGTTCGCGGCGATGCAGGAGTCGGTGTAGAAGGGCGTGGTTTCGTTCTCGCTGCTGCGCTTGGCGTTGTACTTCAGCGTCTCGAAGGGCTGGCCAGCGGTGCGGGCGGTGCCGGCAATCATGGTGGCCAGTTCGCTCGCGATGAACAGATAGCCACCGCCGTTGTAGCGCAGGTCCAGGATCAGCTCCTTCACACCCTGGGTCTGGAAGCTCGTGATGGCGGTGATCAGCTGGCGCTCGGCCGGCAGCACGTGGTCGTTGAACACCAGGTAGCCGGCGCGCTGCCCGGAAGGCAGCGTCAGCACGCGCGACTGCGGCACGGGGGTGCGGGCGATGTCGGCGCTGGTGAGGCTGGCGGTCAGGGCGGTGTCACCGCGCTTGAAGTTGAAGCTGTGGCGTGCATCGCGGGCCTCCGGGAAGAGCGCCGCGTTGAGCGTGTCCACACCGGCCGCGGTGGCGACATCCGCGCTGACGCCGTCGACGCTGACGAGTTCGTCACCGCGCATCAGTCCGGCCGCAGCGGCCGGGCTGCCGGCTTCCACGTAGGCGACGCGGATGCGGCGCGGCGGCGTGGTGGCACCGAGCTTCCATTCGATGCCGTAGCCGGCCTCGACCCCGCTCTGTGCCAGGGCATTCCACTTGTCGGTGGGATAGGTGAAGCTGAAACGGTCGCGCGGTGCACCGGTGTCGGTGACGTTGCGGCTCTTGAGCGCCTCGAAGTAGGCGTCCATCGAGGCGTAGGTGTCGCCGAGGTTGTAGGCCGCCAGCGACGGGTCGACACGGGGCACCTCGTCACGCCACAGGTAGGCTTCGTCGAAGTAGGCGCGCAGCCATTTCTTTTCGGTCGCCAGGGTGGCGGTGCGCTGGGCGGCGGGTGCCAGCGTGTTGGCCGCAGCGCATTGCTGGGCGAAGCTGCTGGAGGGGCCGGCGGGGTCGATGTCGGCGCTGCTGCCGCCGGATGCGTTGCCGGAAGAGCCGCCGGAGTTGTTGCTCGGCGGGGTGGTGGCCGAGCCACCGCCGCCGCCGCCACAAGCGGCCAGAAGGCCGCACAAAATGATGGCCATCGCGGCGCTGCCGCGGATCGAAACTGACATCTGCAAACTCCCTGATTCACTGCATGGCGGTCGTCGCCGCGGGCCGCAGTGTAGGCAGGCCCGTGAAGGGAGTGGTTCAGTGCCCTTTTCCGGGGAGAAGGGCGGCGGGGGGCGTGGGGTGGCCTGGCGGAAGCCGCCTCAGCGCACGTACCGCTTCTCGAGGCGCCCGATGCTGCCATCGCGCAGCATGCTGGCCAGCCCGGCGTCCATGGCGGCCAGGCCTGCGGCGGCACGGGGGCTGGCCTTGGCGAAGCCCATGTAGGTCGGCTCCGGATTGAAGTACTGCAGCGGCTGCCGCTCCAGCCGGTCCGCGAGCCCCAGTTGGCGGATTTCCCACAGGCCGACCAGCGCCGTCACGATGACCACGTCCGCCCGCTGGTGTTCGACCAGCTGCACGGCCGAGCCCACGTCGCGGGCGTGCTCGACCCGGCCTTCGACCTCATCGAGCACGGGCTGCGGGTAGATGTAGCCCGACCCGACGGCCAGGCGCAGGCCGCGCAGATCCTGGAGTCTGGACAGGTTCAACCCTGCGCCGCGCCGCGTGTAGAAGTGGTAGTGCTTACCGGCGCGGTAGCTGGTGCTCCAGCGCAGGTAGCGGTCGCGCTCCGCGCTGTGGTTGACCGTGGTGGTGAAGTCCGCCAGCCCGCGCTCCAGCATGAAGAGCACCCGCTTCCAGGGCACCCACTGCACCTCGATGCCATCCCGCCAGCCGCCGCGGCGCAAGGCTTCGCGGGCGATGTCCACGTCCACGCCTTCGCCGCTGGCATGCCCCTGGGGATTCACCAGCGGCGGATAGACCGTGTTGGCGAGCACCAGCGGCCCGCTGGCGGCTGCCGCCGGCTTCGCCTGTGCCGTGGCCCAGCCCGGCAGCAACAGCGCGCCGCTGCCGAGGAAACGTCGCCGGGTGTCCATCAGCGCAGCGCCAGGTCCAGCACGGTGCCGGCGAAGATCGCGAACCCGACCCAGTGGTTGGCGCGAAAGGCACGGAAGCAGTCGTCGCGCCGGCGGTGGCGGATCAGCGTGAAGTGCCACGCCGCCTGGGCTGCCGCAGCGGCCACGCCCAGCAGGAACCACCGACCCAGGCCAAGTCGCAGGCTGACGGCCGTCCACAGCGCCAGGTAGACGGCGTAGAAGGCCATGATCCCCGCGACATCCCAGCGGCCCAGCGCGATGGCCGAGGAGCGCACGCCGATCTGAAGGTCGTCGTCGCGGTCGACCATCGCGTATTCGGTGTCGTAGGCCAGCACCCAGAACAGGTTGGCCACCAGCAGCGCCCAGGCGGACAGCGGCACCGAGCGCAAATGCCACTCCATGCCGCCCAGCGCCGCGGCGAAGGCCATCGGGATGCCAAAGGAAAACGCCACGCCGAGCACCGCCTGCGGCATGGCCAGCACACGCTTGGCAAAGGGGTAGGCGATGGCCACCGCCAGCGCGGCAAAACTCAGCAGGATGGCCGGCGGGTTGGTGGTCAGCACCAGGCCGAAAGACACCAGAGCCAGCCCGGCACCCAGCAGCAGGGCCTCCCTGACCGACACCGCGCCGGTCGTCACCGGGCGGGCCGCGGTGCGCTTAACGTGCCGGTCGAAATCGCGGTCGGCCACGTCGTTGATGCAGCAGCCCGCCGAGCGCATCAGCACCGTGCCCAGGGTGAACACCGCCAGCAGATGCCAGCCCGGAAAGCCGTCGGCCGCGATCCAAAGCGCCGACAGCGTGGGCCACAGCAGCAACAGCCAACCGGCCGGGCGGTCCCAGCGGATGAGCTGCAGGTACAGGGCCAGGCGCGACGGCGGCGTGGCGGCAGGTGCGGTGATGGACATAGGGGATATTTTGCTGCCGCGCGACCCACCCGTCGCGGCATCATCCACCGCAGGCGGCCATCGGCCGCGCAGGGGTGCCCCAATGCAAATCTCGGCCCGGCTCCACAACACGGCCAGCGCTCACCGCGTCAGCGTCACGACTGCGGGCCGCGACCAGCCCCTGGCCATCGAGGGGCGACCCGGTGGGGGCTCGGCCGTGAACGGTGGCGAGTTCTTGATGCTGGCCCTGGCGACCTGCTATGGCAATGATCTCTACCGAGAGGCGGCGCGCCTGGGCATCCCGCTGACCGAAGTCGAGGTGCAGGCCGTTGCGGATTTCGACGGCATCGGTCTGGCCGCGCGCGACGTGCGCTACAGCGCTCGCATCGTGTCGCCGGCCGCGCCGGCCTTGATAGAACAGCTGCTCGATGCGACCGACGCCGTGGCCGAGGTGCACAACACCTTGCGAACCGGCGCCCAGGTGCGGCGTCTGCCCTGGCCCGGCGAGGCCTTGCCGCCCACCGCATGACCTGTCCGCCGCAGGGCCAAAGCGGCCTGCCTACAGTCTGCCTTCCCTTGAAACCGGCTGCCCCCCATGACCGACCTCAGCGCCTTCCCCATCACCCAGAAATGGCCTGCCCGCCACCCCGACCGCCTGCAGCTGTACTCGCTGCCCACGCCCAATGGCGTGAAGGTGTCGATCGCACTGGAGGAAACCGGCCTGCCCTACGAGCCGCATCTGGTGCGCTTCGATGCCAATGACCAGTTGAGCCCGGCCTTCCTGTCGCTCAACCCGAACAACAAGATCCCGGCCATCCTCGACCCCCACGGGCCGGACGGCCAGCCGCTGGCGCTGTTCGAGAGCGGGGCCATCCTGGTGTATCTGGCCAGCAAGACCGGCCAGCTGCTGCCCACCGATACCGCGCGCCGCTTCGAGGCGCTGCAGTGGCTGATGTTCCAGATGGGCGGCGTCGGGCCGATGTTTGGCCAGCTCGGCTTCTTTCACAAGTTCGCTGGCAAGGACTATGAAGACAAGCGCCCGCGCGACCGCTATGTGGCCGAATCGCGCCGCCTGCTCAAGGTGCTGGACCAGCATCTCGCCGGCCGCGAGTGGCTGGTGGGTGACGAGTACGGCATCGCCGACATCGCGACCTTCCCCTGGGTCAACAACCTGATCGGCTTCTACGGCGCCGGCGAGCTGGTCGGTTATGCCGACTTCAAGCACGTGGACCGCGTGCTGCAGGCCTTCCTGGCGCGGCCCGCGGTGCAGCGCGGGTTGAAGATTCCGGCCCGCGACTGAGCCCGCTCAGCAGAGCGACGTCAGCACCCGCGCCCGGCTCAGCGACTCGGCCACGATGCCGGCGGCGGTGCGGGCCAGCGCCGGGGTGTGGTCGGCCATGACCTGCATGCGCAGCCGGGCGCTGTTCAGCGACACCGCCGGGTACTCCACCAGATTGGCCAGCAGGCCGGCCTGGGCCATCTCGCGGCAGGCGATGCGCGCGAGCGCATCCGGACCCAGCATGACCGGCACGATGGGCGAGGGCTGGCCCAGCACCGTGATGCCCTGGGCGGTCAGCGCCCCGCGCAGGGCCAGGATGGCCTGCATCAGCTGCCCGCGGCGTTGCGCGCCTTCCTCCGACCGCACCAGCTTCAGGCAGGCGCGCACGACGGCCACCTGCACCGGCGACAGCGCGTTGGAGAAGGTGTTGGGCGCAGCGTAGAAGCGCAGGTACTCCTTGATGGCCGGGTCATGGCTGGCGACGAAGCCGCCGTTGGACGCAAAGGTCTTGGAGAAGGAGCCCATCACCAGGTCCACCTGGCCGAGCATCCCCTGCAGCTCCAGCTGCCCGCCGCCGCCCGCGCCCAGCGAGCCGAGGTCATGCGCCACGTCCACCATCAGCAGGGCGCCGTGCGCGCGGGCCAGGGCTTGCAGCCGGGCGATGTCGGGGGCGTCGGCGTCCATCGAGAAGCAGCCTTCGGTCACCACCAGGATGCCGTTGTGCGGGTCGCGCTGGCGTACCCGCTTGAGCAGGCGCTCCGCGTGGTCCACATCCAGGTGGCGATGCAGATGGATGTTGGGTGTGGCGGCGCGGGCGCCCTCGCGCAGGCAGTTGTGGGCGAGCTGGTCGATGATGATGTGGTCGCTTTCGCGCACCAGCCCCTTGATCGCGCCGAAGCCGGCGGCCCAGCCGGTCGGGAAGAGCAGCACGTGCGGCGTGCGCAGCAGCGCGCCGAGTTCCTGTTCGAGGGCGACGGTTTCCTCCACATTGCCGGCCAGGGCCGTGGAGCCGGCGCTGTGCACACCGTAGCGCTCCATCGCCGCCTGCGCGGCGGCGCACACCTGCGGATGCCGGGCCAGCGACAGGTACTCCTGCGACGAGAAGTTCAGCCCGGCGTGCCGCTGGCCGTCCAGCAGCGTGAGCTCCGCCGTGGCTCCGGGGCGGCCGCCCAGCCGCTTGGCGTACGGGAACACGCCGCGCCGCACCCGCGTTTGCGCCCAGGCATGGAAGGCCTGGGCCTTGGCGGCGAGGTCGGTGCCCGGCTGCGTGAGGTAGTCGAAGGACGAGCCGCGCAGCTCGGCGCCGTCGCTCGTGGCGGCGTCGCCTGCAGCGGCCATCGTCGCCGCCTCGGGTGCGGCAGGTTCCAGCAAGTCGTCCATGAAAGCCCCCAGGAACAGGTTGGTTGGTGTTGTGGGGGCGGACTGTGCGCAAGGCCGGCCGGCTTGCCATCCGCAGTTTTGTCGAGTGGGCATACTCGGGCGTCCGAGCTGCCCGTGTTGCCGATGCGCCGTCTCCTGCTGCTTGCTGCCTTCTCACTGCCTGCCGCGCCGGCCGAGGCCGCCGAGATCCGCCTCGGGTCCCTGTCGCTGGACTGGCCGGCGGGCTACACGCTCAAGTCCACGCAATCGCCTTTCGAGCTGGCCGGGCCGGGCGGCATCAAGGCGCTGGTCACGGTCATGCGGCCCAAGCCCGGCGCCACCGCCACGGCCGAGTCGCTGGCCGGCCTGCAGGCGTCGCTGGAAGGCGTGCTGACCGGCACCGCGGCCAAGTCGGGCCGTGTGGTGCTGCCGCTGGGTACCCAGACCCTGCCAGACGGCACGCGGCTGCAGTTCATCGGCAGCGAGCGCTCGGGGCTGTTCCAGCGCAGTTTTCTGCTGCAGTACGCGCTGCTGTCGCGCAGTGGTGCGCTGGCGCTGGTCACCTTCGAGGGGGCCGGCGAGGCGGTGGCCGAGCACGAGGGCCTGCTGGGCCTGTTCAGCACCACGCAATGGGGCAGCGGCGAGGGCAGCCCGGCCGAGCAGGCCGCGTTCACCGAGCGGGTGGCGAGCCTGCTGCGCACCCAGCTGGGCGACGCCGCCGTGGAGATGACCGAGCCGCTGACGCTGAAGATCGGCGGGACGCAGGCCAACCTCGACCGCGTCAACACCTTCTGCCGTGCCAATGCCGCCGGCTGTGACGCCGAGCTGGCGCGTTATGTGAGCGCGGTGGTGGACATGCAGAAGAACGCTGCGCTGCCGCCCACGCGCACGGCGCTGCGGGCCGTGGTTCGCCCGACCGCCTTTGCCGACGGCCCCGCCGGCTCGCTCGGCGGCCGCAGCCCATTCATCCGCCGGCCGCTGGCCGAGGGGCTGGTGGCCCTGGTGATGCTGGATTCGCCCCGCAGTGCGCGTCTGGTCAGCGAAGCCGACGCCCAGGCCCTGGGCCTGTCAGTGGACGACACCTACGCCGAGGCCCTGGCCCAGCTGCGCCGCCAGCTCACGCCCATGGCCACGACGGCGCGGCCGGTGGCGGCGGGCCGCTTGGGCGTGCTGGAGGGCGACTTCTACGAATCCGGCCGCGTGCTGCTGCATGACGACTGGGCGCCGCTGGCGCGCGCGCAAAAGGGTGTGCTGGTGGTGGCGCTGCCGGCCAAGAACCTGCTGCTCTACGGGGCCGACGATTCCCCAGCAGGCCTGGACGCCCTGCGCCTGCAGGCCCGCGACCTTGCCCGGCGTTCGCCCGCGCCGCTCACCGAGCTGCTGCTGCGTTGGACGCCCGAGGGCTGGCAGGCGGTGCGTTGAGCCGCGTCAAAGCCAGGGGGTGACGCGGTCACCGGGTTCGGGCCGGCAGCCGTCGGCCAGCGGCGGCCCGTCACTGCGCAGCACGATGCCCTGCGGGCCGTGGCAGAGCTCCACGCGCCGGGCAGCCGGCCAGCGGTGTTGCGCGAAGGTCTCCAGGCTGTCGGGCAGGCTGGTCTGCACCAGGCCGGCGTTGAGCAGTTCGTCCGGGTGATCGTGAAAGTGCAGCCAGGGCACAAAGCGCCCGGCCAGCATCAGCCACGGCGAGGCCGGCACCGGGGCTGGCGCATAGCCCTCGGCGCGCAGCCAGGCCTGGGCGTCCTCGCGACGGCGCACGCCGCTCATTGCGGCGGCCAACAGCTCAGCCACCCATTGGTTGCAGTTCTGATACGCGGTGCTGAAGGGGTAGGCGTTGGCGCTGTACTGCGCGTTCAGCAGGCCCAGGGCCAGAGGCCGGTCCCGCGCGGTGCGGGCCAGCGGCTCGGCCACCTCGGGCGGCAGCAGCAGCAGGCGCACATAGCCCACGGCGGGGTTGTCGCTGCCCACCACGAAGCCGGCGAGGCCCTGGTCGTACAGGCGCGGCTGGCGTTCGTGGCAGTCGTAGTAGAGCTGCCGCACGGCCCAGGGCAGGTCCAGCCCGTCCGCCAGGGCGACCGCGGCATGGGAATAGCGCAGCTTGAAGCGGGAGAGGTCAGTGCCGGAGCGGGCGATCAGCGCCGCCGCACTGCCCGAGCCAGCGAGCTGTTCGCGCACGACGGCCGCGAAGCGCAGCAGGCGGTCTTGCTGGCTGGCGTCGATCTGCAAGGGACGGTCGCAGCCCTGCGGCAGCACCGAACCCGCATGGGCGGCACCGACGGCCAGCGCCAGCCCGAGCGCCGCCGCCATCGACGCCGCGGCGCGACGGATCAAGACCCGGCCGAGGCGCTGACCGGGCCAACCGGGCGGGCCGCCAGCTCGCGGTGCCAGGCGTCGTCCAGCACCAGGAAGAAGGCCCGGCCGGTGTCGGCATGCGCGAAGGCCACGCCGTAGGGCTGTGGCGTGGCTTGCACCTCGTCGCCGACCTGCACCGGGCGCGCCGCCAGGGCTTGCTGGGGCAGGGTCAACTCAAGGCGCTCGGCGTTGTCGCGCTGCAGCGTGAGGCGCAGCTTGCCGGCCTCGGCCCGGGCCACGTCGGTGACGCGATAGCGGCCTTCGGCCCGTCGCTCGCCGCCGCTGCTGCTGCCGGAGGACTGCTTCAGCGAATCGGACACGCTGCCCGACGAGGCCGACCCGGCGCCGGCGGCGGAGGACACAAAGGAATCGGCCTGGGCAGCCGTGGTTGCAGCCAGCAGGGCAGCCAGCAGAGCGGCAGGAGGAATGCGGCGCATGGTGAGGCAGTGCAGAGTGAGGGCACCAACGATAGCGCGGATGTGTCAGCGCTTTGTTACTGGCGCGGCCAGGGTGTCCAGGATGGGGCAGTCCGGCCGCTCGTCGCCCTGGCAGCATGCGACCAACTGGGCCAGCGTGGCACGCATCGCCTGCAGCTCGGCGAGCTTGGCGTCGAGCTCGGCCAGGTGGGATTGCGCCAACGCCCGCACCTGGCGGCTGGGCCGGGCGCGGTCCTGCCACAGGCCGAGCAGTTCGGCGGTCTGCGCCAGGGAGAAGCCCAGGTCGCGCGCGTGCCGGATGAAGCGCAGCAGGTGCACCTCGCGCTCGCCATAGACCCGGTAGCCGGCCTCGGTGCGTGCCGACGCCGCGATCAGCCCCAGGCTCTCGTAGTGCCGGATCATCTTGGCCGACACGCCCGAGGCGCGCGCTGCATCACCGATGTTCATCGCAGCCCCTCACTGGCACTGCCGCGCCAGCGCTTGAGCGTGAGCGCATTGGCCACCACGCTGACGCTGCTGAAGGCCATGGCCGCGCCGGCGATGACCGGGTTGAGCAGGCCGAAGGCCGCCAGCGGGATGCCGACCACGTTGTACGCAAACGCCCAGAACAGGCCCTGGCGGATCTTGGCGTAGGTGCGGCGCGACACGTCCAGCGCGTCGGCCACCAGGCGCGGGTCGCCGCGCATCAGGGTGACGCCGGCGGCTTCGCTGGCGACGTCGGCGCCGCCGGCCATCGCGAAGCCCACCGAGGCCGCGGCCAGGGCGGGCGCATCGTTGATGCCGTCGCCTACAAAGGCCACCACCGCGCCGCCCTCGCGCAGCCCTTGCACCGCTGCAGCCTTGTCGCCTGGCAGCACTTCGGCCCGCACGTCGGTGATGCCCAGGGCCTGAGCGACGGTGGCAGCCGCGCTGCGGCTGTCGCCGGTCAGCATGACGGTATGAATGCCGCGGGCCTGCAACTGGGCCACGGCGGCGGCGGCGGTGTCTTTCAGGCGATCACCGAAGGCCAGCAGGGCCAGCGGCCGGTCGCCCGCCATCAGCCACGACACCGTGCGGCCCTGCGCCGCCAGCTTCTCCGCCTCGGCCGCCAGCGGCCCGTGGTGAGCGCCGAGCTCCTGCGCCAACCGGGCACTGCCCAGGGCCAACGCGCGGCCCTGCACCTGGCCCTGCACGCCGCGGCCCGGCAGTGCGCGGGCCTCTTCTGCGGTCAGCGGTGTCAGGCCGCGCGCCTCGGCCAGCACGGCCAGGGCCAGCGGATGGCTGCTGCTGCGCTGCAGGGCGGCTGCCTGCCGCAGTACCTCGTCGCGCGTCAGGCCCTCGGCGGGGCAGAGGTCGGTCAGCGTGGGCTGGCCCACGGTCAGCGTGCCGGTCTTGTCGAAGGCCACCACCGTGACCGCGTGCGCCAGCTCCAGCGCCTGGGCGTCCTTGATCAGGATGCCGTGGCGCGCGGCCACGCCGGTGCCGGCCATCAACGTGGTGGGTGTGGCCAGGCCGAGTGCGCAGGGGCAGGCAATGACGAGCACCGCCACCGCATTCACCAGCGCCGCCTCGGCGTCGCCGTTGTGCAGCCACCAGCCGGCGAAGGTGAGCGCCGCGCACACCAGCACCACGGGCACGAAGATGGCGCTGACGCGGTCGACGATGCGCTGGATGGGCGCCTTGGCCGCCTGGGCTGACTCCACCATGCGGATGATGCGCGCCAGCGCCGTCTCCGCCCCGATGGCCGTGGTGCGCACGGTGAGCGCGCCTTCGGCATTGATGGCGCCGCCGGTCACCCGGTCTCCGGGCGACTTGGCCACCGGCAGGCTCTCGCCAGTCAGCAACGACTCGTCCACATGGCTGCGGCCGGTCAGCACCTCGCCGTCCACCGGGATGCGGTCGCCGGGGCGGATGCTCACCACGTCGCCCACCCGCACTTCCGACACGGGCAGGTCGATGGCTTGCTCGCCGCGCAGCACGCGGGCGGTGGTCGGGCGCAGCGCGTTCAGTGCCCGGATGGCGTCGGTCGTCTGGCGCTTGGCGCGTTGTTCCAGGAACTTGCCCAGCAGCACCAGGGTGATGACGGCGGCCGAGCCTTCGAAGTACAGATGCGCGTGGCCCGGGTGGCGCCACATCAGGAAGACCGACAGGCCGTAGCCCGCCGAAGTGCCCAGGGCCACGAGCAGATCCATGTTGCCGCTGCCGGCTCGCAGCGCATGCCAGCCGCCGCGGTAGAAGCGCGCGCCGAGCACGAACTGCACCGGCGTGGCCAGCAGCAGCTGCAGCCAGCCCGGCAGCATCCACATTGCCCCGAACAGGCCGCTGAACATGGGCAGCACCAACGGCAGGGTCAGCAGCCCGGCCACGGCGACCGGCCCCCAGCCACGCGCATCGGGCGGCGATTCCGCGGGGGGCGGCGCGCTGGCCTCGACGACGGTGGCCGGGTAGCCGGCCTGGTCGAGCGCGGCCTTCAGCGCCCGGGGCGGCACGTTCGGCAGGGCCTGGACCGTGGCCTTCTCGGTGGCCAGGTTGACGCTGGCGGCCTGCACGCCCGGCACAGCTTGCAGGGCCTTCTCGACCCGCCGCACACAAGAGGCGCAGCTCATGCCGCTGACTTGCAGCGTCACGTCATGCAGGGCGGAGGGGCGTGGGATGGTGGCGGTGGTGGCGGTCATGGCGAAGCTCGGCAGAGGCAGATGCAGGCATGCTCAGCCTTCCCATCGTGGGAAGGTCAAGAGTGTGCGCCTGATCGCGCGGCGCCGGGCTGACGCGGGTCAACCGCCGGCTGCCTCACCAGGGCATCGCGGCCGCACCACAATGCCCGCATGCTGCCGACCCGACGACTCCTGTGCACCGCCGGCCTGTGTCTGGCCCTGGTGGCCACTGCCACCGCCGCAACGCCTGCCGCCTATTTCCCGCCGCGCGGCGACTGGGCCCGCGCCGACCCGGCCGCCGTGGGCCTGGATGCTGCCCGCCTGGCCGAGGCCGTGGCCTACGCCCAGGCGCACGAGAACCCGGCGCCGCGCGACCAGGCCCTCGCACTGGCGCAGACCTTCGGCAAGGCCGAGCCCTATTTCGGTGGCCAGATCGGCCCGACCCGGGAGCGGGCGGCCGTCAACGGCCTCGTCATCCGCCGCGGCAAGGTGGTGGCCGAGTGGGGCGACACGCGGCGCGTGGACATGAGCCACAGCATCACCAAGACCTTTCTGTCCACGGTCGTCGGCCTGGCCTGGCAGCAAGGCCTGATCCGCAGCACCGACGAGCGCGTGGCCGACGCCATGCCGCCGGGTGTCGACCTGTTCACGTCGCCCAAGAATGCGCCCATCACGTGGGAGCACCTGCTGCGCCAGACCAGCGACTGGCAGGGCACGCTCTGGGGCAAGCCCGACTGGGCCGACCGCCCGGTGGGCAAGACGCCCGAGGACTGGCCCAACCGCCCGGTGTACGAGCCCGGCACCCACTACAAGTACAACGACGTGCGCGTGAACGTGCTGGCGTTGGCAGCGCTTCAGGTCTGGCGCCGCCCGCTGCCCGAGGTGCTGCGCGAGCGGGTGATGGACCCCATCGGCGCCTCCAGCCGGTGGCGCTGGCACGGTTACGACAACAGCTGGGTGGAGCTCGACGGTCAGCGCATGCAAAGCGTCAGCGGTGGCGGCCACTGGGGCGGCGGCATGTTCATCGATGCCTGGGACCTGGCGCGCTTTGGCTACCTGCACCTGCGCGACGGTCAATGGGCTGGCCGGCAGATCCTCTCGCCCGACTGGCTTGCCAAGGCCCGCACGCCCGGCCCCGCCAACGCCGAGTACGGCTACTGCAACTGGTTCCTGAACACGGGTCGCAAGGCCCTGCCGTCAACGCCCGAGCGCAGCGTCACCTTTCGCGGCAATGGGCAGAACATCATCTACATCGATCCCGACAACGACCTCGTGGTGGTGGTGCGCTGGATCGACAACGGGCCGGCGCTGGATGCCTTCCTCGGCAAGGTGCTGGCGGCGGTCAAGTCCTGAGGACCCCGCGGTGACGAGTCCGGGCAACCCGCTGCCGGGGGCTCAATCCAGATAGGTCCAGCTCTCGGCCCCGTCGAAACGGCGCACGGTCGTGTTCGCCAGCACCTGGGGGTCGAAGTTGGCCAGGTTCACGCCGTGGCGGCCTGCGCTGGCGTCGTTCAACGGGTCCCAGTGGGTGACGCTGCCGCAGTGGGCGCAGCGCACGGTGGTGAGGGTCTTGTCACCCCAGGCATAACCTTGCGTGTGCTCGGGGTGACCCTCGATCACCACGCTGCCGACCGGGTAGTAGGCCCAGGTGCCGCCGACCCGCCGGCACAGCGAGCAGTTGCAGCGCGTGGCCGTCTCCGGCAGCCAGGGCAGCGTGAGCCGCACCGCGCCGCAGTGGCAGCTCCCGTGCACCCATCGGCGGACGTCGGCCAGGCCCGTCAGCGCGTTTTCGGTGGAAGTGGCGCGGGGGTCGTCCAGCGCGCGGCGCAGGGCCAACGCCTGCTCGAAGCGGGTCTGCGCCTCGTCGAACCGACCCTGCTCCACGAGGCTGCGTCCCCAGTGCTGCAGCACGAAGGCCTGCAGCCGCTGCCAGCCGCCGGCCTGAGATACGGCGAGCGCCTTCGCGAACACCGGCTCGGCCTCCGCGCGGCGGTCGCTGTACTGCAGCGCGGTGGCATAGGCGTTCCAGAACCAGCCAGCCGCTTCTTCATGGCTCAAGGCCTCGGCGGCTCCGCGCGCCAGCTCCAGCAGCGTCAAGGCTTCGGCTTCCTGGCGCGCGGTGGTCAGCAGCGCCGCGAGGTCGGCCGTGGCATCCATGCGTGCCAGCTCGCCCTGGGCGGCGGCCAGCCGGGCCCGGTGCTCGGTGATGCTGGCCTGGTGCGCGGCGGGGTCGGGGGCGGTGAAGCGTTGGAAGGCCATGCGCGGGGCGGAGGGTGGCAACAGACGGCTGACGATAGCGGCTCGCGCCTGCGCGGGAAAGCCATGCACGTCAGGTGCCCAGGCAGCATCCGGTCTGCTAGAGCATCAGAGGTGGGGTGTGCGGGAGGTGTGTAGGACGGATTTCGCCCCATCTGCGACGTTCGGACGAGCCCGTTTCTAGACCGAATAGCTGACTTTTGCGGCCACCGGCGGCGGTCGGCTGAGTTCGACCGCAGGCCCGCAGCGCACAAACGCCAGCCGATCCATCAGCGAGTCATGCCACGCAATATGGCCTCAGACGCGAGGAAAATCAGCCACAAGGCAATCGGTGCCGCCATGCTCAGACAAGCTTCACGCCACCTTTGAGACTTGGGCAAAGGCTTCGAGCGCACCATCAGCGCCAAGGCCCCCAGTGCACCAAGCAGGGGAAGCAACCAAATGGCCTGCTGCCAGCCGGTGGCAGCACTCAGAGCCACGCCGAAGAAGGCTGACGCACACAACAACCACATGCATTTGGCGAGGCCGCCACCAAAGTACTCGGTCTCACATGTCGGGCAAACCTTCCGTTCGAATGGACCCGCGCGCATGACATCGCAACCTGGAAGCGGCGAATGGCATTGAGGACAGAGATGGGTGGGCAATCTGATCACGCGAGCGAACCTACTGGAAAGCTGACACGCTTGACTGGCCGCTCCTGGCCGACAGCCACCCCAAGTTGCCGCCCGCCCTATGCCGGCACGCGTACCGCGAGGCGGGCGCGCTCGATGGCGGCGATCAGCGCTTCTTCCGAATAGGGCTTGCCCAGCAGCTGGGTCACGCCGGCGGCCTCGGCCTGCTCGCGCTTGTCGTCGGAGGAGGTGATCATCAGCACCGGCAGGTCGGACCACGCCGGGTTGGCGCGCACCTGGCGGGTCAGCTCGAAGCCGTCGATGCCGGGCATCTCGACGTCGGTGATGACGACGTGCGGCCGCTCGGCGGCGAGCAGCTCGAGCGCCTGCTCGCCGCTTTCAGCCAGGGCCACGCGGTAGGTCTGGCCGGTGAGCAGGCGGCTGATCTTGACGCGCACGATCTTGGAGTCGTCGGCTACCAGCACCAGGGTTTCGTCGGCGCGCAGTTCGCGCGTGGCGGTGGCGGCCTGGGTGGCTGCTGCGGCGGCAGCAGCAGCAGCGGCTGCCTGCGCGGCCGCTTGTGCCGCCGCGGCTTCGGCGGCACGGCGGGCCTCGGCCTCGGCCGCTTCACGTGCGGCCTGCTCTTGCGCGAGGCGCTCCGCTTCGGCCTGGGCCTCAGCGGCACGGCGGGCTTCGGCTTCGCGGGCGGCCGCCTCCTGGGCGAGCCGCTTCGCCTCGGCGGCGGCCCGGGCGGCTTCAGCTTCGGCGGCCTCGCGTTCGGCTTGCTCTCGGGCGAGGCGCTCTGCTTCGGCCTGGGCTTCAGCCACTCGGTGGGCCTCGGCTTCGCGGGCCGCGGTTTCTGCGGCCAGGCGCTCTGCCTCTGCGGCGGCTGCAGCACGGGCGGCCTCCGCGTCGGCTGCTTCGCGTTCGGCTTGTTCGCGGGCCAGGCGCTCCGCTTCGGCTTGCGCTTCGGCGGCGCGGCGGGCTTCAGCCTCCCGCGCGGCGGCTTCCTGGGCGAGGCGCTCGGCCTCGGCGGCGGCGCGGGCGGCTTCGGCGTCGGGCGCTTCGCGGTCCGCTTGTTCGCGGGCCAGGCGTTCGGCTTCGGCCTGGGCTTCGGCATCGCGACGGGCTTGTGCCTCGCGGGCTTCGGCTTCAGCGGCGCGGCGGGCGGCCTCTTCGCGTTCGGCCTGGGCGCGCTCGGCCTCGATGCGCTCTTCCTCAGCGCGTTGTTCGGCCAGGCGTTGGTTCAGCGCGTCCTCGACCTCGCGCACGGCCTGCAGGTCGGCGTCGGGCGTGGAGGCGGGCGCAGTGGGCTCATCCTCCAGCCCGGTGGGGACGACGGTCTCACGGTCCAGTTCGGCCTGGCGCTGTCGGCGCCGGCTCAGCCCCCACAGCAGCAGCACGACGGCGACCGCCGCGGCGGCCAGGATCCAGATCAACAGCTCGTTCATCGTCAGGAGGCGAAAGCAAGGTCAGGTCGCACATCATCGCGCCCCGGCGTGTCCAGTTCGCGAACGGGGCCGTCGAGGGGGGTGAAGGGGGGCGACGTTTGTCACGCCGCGCGGGCCGGCGTTCAGCGCTGGGGCGGCGGCAGCTGGCTGGCCAGGCGCACCGGCGGGTCGCTGTCGACGGTCACGACCAGCGTGAGCACGACCGCCGCCACCGCCACGACCAGCGTGGCGATGAACTTGAAGCGGGGTGACGTGACCATGCAGTGATGGTGCGCTTGTTCCCGCCGCGGCGGCCCCCCTAACTCGGATGTGGATCCTGCCGACGTGATGGCAGCAGGGTCACGCCGCTTGCAGGTCTGGCTCAGGCGGGGCCGCTGCGGCGCCACTGGCCCGGCGTCACGCCCGTGCCGGCCTTGACCTGCCGGCTCAGGTGGCTCGCGCTGGCGTAGCCGCAGGCGGCGGCAATGTCGGCCAGCGGCAGGCGCGTGGTGCGCAGCAGCTCGCCGGCGCGGGCCAGCCGTCGGGCGGCCACCCAGTCGTGCACGCTGCAGCCCAGGCTGAGCCGGAACATCCGCGCGAAGTGGAACTCCGACAGATGCGCCTCGGCGGCCAGGCGTGGCAGGCTCAGGTCGCTGCTGTCCAGGTGAGCATCGACAAACGCCAGCACCCGGCGTCGGGCGATGCTGGACAGCCCGCCGGCCGCCTTCTCGGCGCGCTCGCGCTGCCGCGGCCGCGCGGCCTGCAGCACGAGGTGATCGAGTGCGGCCTGGGTCAGCACGTCGGCCTGCAGGCGCTGGGCGGGGTCGGCCCAGTCGAGGGCGGCCACGCTCTGGGCCCAGGCGGCGAGGGTGGCGTCCTGGCCGAAGATGCGCTGCTCCAGCGTCAGCGCGCGGGGTTCGGCATCCAGCAGGCGCACGATGCGGTCGGCCCAGCTCGCCTCCGACAGGTAGAGGTGCACGAAGCGCAGCGGCCCGGCCACGTTCCAGCGCGATTCGTGTTCGGCGGGCAGGATGCAGTGGCAGCCGGGGTGGCCGGTCTCGCGCGGCGTCTCGATGAGGTGGGTGTCGGTGCCGCCCTGCAGGTAGACCGACAGCGTGTGGTGGCCCG
The DNA here is from genome assembly GCA_021738245.1 of Methylotenera sp. Lineage (GTDB taxonomy): Bacteria > Pseudomonadota > Gammaproteobacteria > Burkholderiales > Burkholderiaceae_C > Pelomonas. Next base: position 19,122 of record JAIPCJ010000013.1, read on the forward strand.
GCCGCTGGTAGTCCATGCGGCCGCCCTGGTTGCGCCATTGCACCAGGCGCAGCGCTCCCGGCAGCGCCAGTTCGCGCTCGCGGCGCGCGCTGGAGCGGCCCAGCACATCGAACACGGGCAGGTCGGCGGTGACGGCGGCGGTGAGGTCAGCCATGGCGAGATGCTAGGGCCGACCCGGGCGCCGTGCGTGCGGCGTGCATGCGGTGTGCGCAAGCAACCGCAGGAATATGCAATCGCGGCGCGCCCGCAGCCGCGATGCTGGCGGCATGAATGCCTTGTTGTATGGACTCGTGGTGCTCATCTGGGGCACCACCTGGATCGCGTTGAAGTGGCAGTTGGGCGAGGTGCCCATCGCGCTGTCGATCGCCTATCGCTTCGGCCTGGCGGCCGCGGTGCTGTTCGCCTGGCTGCTGTGGCGGCGCCAGCTGGTGCTGCCGCGCGGTCGCGCGCGGCTGTGGGTGCTGGCGCAGGGGCTGTGCCTGTTCTGCCTGAACTTCGTGTGCTTCCTGAACGCCAGCCGGCACATCGCCAGCGGCCTGGTGGCGGTGGTGTTCTCCAGTGCCGCGCTCTGGAACGCGCTGCTGGCCCGTGTGGTGCATGGCCGGGCGGTGGCGCCGCAGGTGCTGGGCGGGGGTGCGCTGGGGCTGACGGGGCTGCTGCTGCTGTTCTGGCCCGAGATCACCGCGCACCAGGCTGGCGCCGCCACGCTGGCGGGCCTGGCCTGGGCGCTGGCGGGCACGCTGTGCTTCTCCACCGGCAACCTGCTGTCGGCGGCGCTGCAGGGCCAGGGGCTCAAACCCGTGCAGACCAATGCCTGGGGCATGGCGGTGGGCACGATGCTGCTGGTGGGCTATGCCGCGGCGGCCGGTGTGCCCTGGGCCTTTGACACCAGCCCGCGCTATGTGGGCGCGCTGCTCTACCTGGCCATCCCGGGCTCGGTGATCGGCTTCACGGCGTACCTGACCCTGGTGGGGCGCCTGGGCCCCGAGCGGGCGGCCTACAGCACGGTGCTCTTCCCGGTGGTGGCACTGAATGTGTCGGCCTGGGCGGAAGGCTACCGCTGGACGGCGCCGGCCCTGGCCGGCCTGGTGCTCGTGATGGCGGGCAATGTGCTGGTGTTCAGGCGGAAGCCTGCGAGCCCGGCGAGCGCCCCCGGGCCTGCAGCTTCTCCCACAGCGCCATCGCCTCGCCCACCAGCCCGCGTCTGAAGGCCAGCACGCAGACGATGAAGATCAGCCCGGTAACGAGGCTGACCGACTCGCCCAGGCCATTGAACCAGGCCACGCCGGTGAGGTCGGCCAGCGTGGTGCCGAAGTCGCCGATCTTGTTCTCGAGCGCAATGATGACCAGGGCGCCGACCATGGGCCCGATGAGCGTGCCCATGCCGCCTACCAGCGTCATCAGGATGACGAGGCCGGAGGTGGTCCAGATCGCGTCGGTGAGGGTGGCAAAGCCCAGCACCAGGGTCTTGGTGGAGCCGGCCAGGCCGGCGAGGGCGGCCGACAGCACGAAGGCCAGCAGCTTGAAATGGGCGGTGTCGTAGCCCAGCGAGGTGGCGCGGGCCTCGTTCTCGCGGATGGAGGTCAGCACCTGGCCGAAGGGCGAGTGCACGATGCGGTAGATGAGCCAGAAGGCTGCGATGAACAGGCCGAGCACGACGTAGAACAGCGTCAGGTCGTTCTCCAGATTGAGCCCCAGGAAGCTGCCGCGTGGCACCGACTGCAGGCCATCCTCGCCGCCGGTGAACGGCGCCTGCAGGAAGAAGAAGTACAGCATCTGCGCCAGGGCCAGCGTGATCATCGAGAAGTAGATGCCCGAGCGCCGGATGGCCAGCAACCCGAACACCAGGCCCACCACCGCCGCGGCGCCCATGCCCAGCAACAGCCCCACCGGCGTGGGCAGCGCCCAGACCTTGAGCGCATGGCCGGTCACATAGCCGGCCGTGCCCAGGAAGGCGGCATGCCCGAAGGACAGCAGCCCGGTGAAGCCCACCAGCAGGTTGAAGGCGCAGGCGAAGAGGGCGTAGCAGAGCACCTTCATCACGAACACCGGATAGGCGCCCAGCAGCGGCAGCAGGCCGATGCCGATGAAGAGGGCGGCGTAGCCGAGCAGGGTGGCGCGAGGGGAGGAAGGCATGGTTGTCGCAGTCAGGCAGGAACACAGCCACAGAGGCACAGAGACACAGAGAGGCCGGTTGGCCGCTTGAGCATGGGCAGCCTCTCTGGGCCTCTGTGTCGCTGTGGCTGTGTTGAAGTCATTTCTCTTTGCCGAAGAGGCCGGCGGGACGGACGAGGAGGACGATGGCCATCACGACGAACACGACGGTGTTGGATGCCTCGGGGTAGAAGACCTTGGTCAGGCCTTCGACGATGCCCAGCCCCAGGCCGGTGAGGATGGAGCCGAGGATGGAACCCATGCCGCCGATGACCACCACTGCGAACACCACGATGATGAGGTTGCTGCCCATCAGCGCCGACACCTGCAGGATGGGCGCCGCCAGCACGCCGGCAAACGCCGCCAGGGCCACGCCGCCGGCGTAGGTGAGGGTGACCATGCGCGGCACGTTGATACCGAAGGCCTGCACGAGCTTGGGGTTCTCGGTGCCCGCACGCAGCTTGGCGCCGAGGGAGGTCTTCTCGATGAGGGCCCACACCGCGAAGCACACGATGAGCGACGCCACCACCACCCAGGCCCGGTAGTTGGGCAGGATCATGAAGCCGAGGTTGGTGGCGCCGGTGAGTTGCTCCGGCACCTGGTAGGGCTGGCCCGAGACGCCGTAGAAGCTGCGGAACACGCCTTCGATGACGAGCGTGATGCCGAAGGTCAGCAGCAGGCCGTAGAGGTGGTCGAGCTTGTAGAGCCACTGCAGCATGGTGCGCTCGATGACGATGCCCACCAGGCCCACGGCCAGCGGCGCCAGGCCCAGCATGACCCAGTAGTTCAGGCCGAGATATTCCAGTCCCATCCAGGCGAAGAAGGCGCCCATCATGTACAGCGCCCCGTGGGCGAAGTTGATGATGTTGAGCATGCCGAAGATGACCGCCAGGCCCAGCGACAGCATCGCGTAGAACGAGCCGTTGACCAAGCCCAGCAGCAGCTGGCCGAGCAGGGCGGGGAGGGGGATGCCAAACAGTTCTGTCATGTCGTGCGCGTCTCAGGAAGGCGAATGCGCCACAGAGACACAGAGGCACAGAGAGACCGGGTGGTGCACAGAGCGCCGCAAGGCTTCTCTGTGTCTCTGTGCCTCTGTGGCTGTGTTCTTACTTCTTCACCAAGGGGCACTTGGAGTCGGCCAGTTTGGTGAACGCCTCTTCGCCCGGGATCTTGGCGACGACCTTGTAGTAGTCCCACGGCTCGGTGGATTCCTTCACCGACTTCACCTGCATCAGGAACATGTCGTGGATGCCGCGGCCGTCTTCCTTGCGGATGGTGCCCTTGGTGTAGAAGTCGTTGATGGGCGTGGCCTTCATCTGGGCCATGACCTTGTCGGCGTCGTCGGTCTTGATGGCCTCCACCGCCTTCAGGTAGTGCGTGACGGCGGAGTAGTCGGCCGCCTGCAGCGACGAGGGCATGCGCTTCATCTTCTCGAAGAAGCGGCGGCTCCAGGCGCGAGCTTCGGGGCTCTGGTTCCAGTACCAGGAGTCGGTCAGATACATGCCCTCGGTCGTCTTCAGGCCCAGGGAGTGCACATCGTTGATGAACATCAGCAGGCCGGCGAGCTTCATGCTCTTGGTGATGCCGAACTCCCCCGCGGCCTTGATGGCGTTGATGGTGTCGCCGCCCGCATTGGCCAGGCCCAGGATCTGCGCGCCGGAGCCTTGCGCCTGCAGCAGGAAGCTGGAGAAGTCGCTCGCGTTCAGCGGGTGCTTGACGCTGCCCTTGACCGCGCCGCCGCTCTTCTGCACCACAGCCGTGGTGTCGGCCTGCAGGGCCTGGCCGAAGGCGTAGTCGGCGGTCAGGAAGTACCAGTTCTTGCCGCCGGCCTTGGTGACCGCGCCACCCGTGCCGTTGGCCAGGGCCACGGTGTCGTAGGCGTAGTGGATGGTGTAGGGCGTGCAGTTGGCGTTGGTGAGGGCGGAGCTGCCGGCGCCGATGGAGATGAAGGGCTTCTTCTTCTCGGCTGCCACGGTCGCCATGGCCAGGTTGGCGCCGGAGTTGGTGCCGCCGATGAGCAGGTCCAGGCCCTGGGTGTCGATCCACTCGCGGGCCTTGGCGGAGGCGACGTCGGCCTTGTTCTGGTGGTCGGCAAAGATCAGTTCGACCTTCTTGCCCGCGGTCACGCCCTTGAGGTCGGCAATCGCCATCTTGATGGCTTCCACGCCGCCGGCGCCATCGATGTCGGCATAGACGCTGGACATGTCGGTCAGGAAGCCGATCTTGATGACGTCGCCGGAGATCTGGGCCTGGGCGGCGAAGCCGGCGGTGACCAGGGCGGTGGCGATGAGGGTTTTCTTCATGGTTTGTCTCCAGTGGGGTGTGGGGTCAGACGCTGAGCAGCTCGTCCATCTGCGCCTGGTGGGCGGGAAGGTCGGCGGCGGGGAAGGAGAGCACGACTTCGCCGTGCTCGATGACGATGAAGTGGTCGGCCAGGGGGGCGGCGAAGCGGAAGTTCTGCTCGACCATGATGATGGTGAAGCCCTGCTTCTTGAGCTCGCGGATCATGCGTGCCAGGGCCTGGACGATCACCGGCGCGAGGCCCTCGGAGATTTCGTCGAGCAGCAGGATGTCGGCCCCGGTACGCAGGATGCGCGCGACCGCCAGCATCTGCTGCTCGCCGCCCGACAGCCGCGTGCCGGGGCTGGCACGCCGCTCCGCGAGGTTGGGGAACATCGCGTAGATCTCGGTCTCGCTCATGACCTTGCCGCGGCGGCTCTTGAGCAGCGGCGGCAGGCGCAGGTTCTCTTCGGTCGTGAGGCTGGCGAAGATGCCGCGCTCCTCGGGGCAGTAGCCGATGCCGAGCTGCGCGATGCGGTGGGTGGACAGGTCGATGGTCTCGTCACCATGGACCTTGATGGACCCCTTGCGTGCCCCGGTCAGGCCCATGATGGCCCGCAGCGTGGTGGTGCGCCCGGCGCCGTTGCGGCCGAGCAGGGTCACGACCTGGCCGGGCTGCACGCTCAGGTTGATGCCGTGCAGGATGTGGCTTTCGCCGTACCAGGCGTGGAGGTTGTTGATTTCGAGGGCGGGCGTGGCCATGTCGGTCAGTGCGCTGGTGCGGCCGGGGTGCTTTGTGCCGCTGGTGGGGTTGTTCTTGCGGGGAGCCTGTTGACTCGGTGCTCCGCGCTGCAAAGGCTCTCCGCAAAAGCGACGCAACAGGACTTCAATGCGCCCCCTGCAATTCAGTCGCCTCGGTGCCCATGTACGCCTCCAGCACCGCGGGGTGCTTGGACACGGTCGCATAGTCGCCCTCGGCCAGTACCGCGCCGCGGGCCAGCACGGTGATGCGGTCGGCGATGCTGGCGACGACCTTCATGTTGTGCTCCACCATCAGCACCGTGCGCCCTTCGGCCACGCGCTTGATGAGGGCGGTGACGCGGTCCACGTCTTCGTGGCCCATGCCTTGCGTCGGTTCGTCCAGCAGCATGAGCTGCGGCTCCATGGCCATGGTGGTGGCGATCTCCAGCGCACGCTTGCGGCCGTAGGGCAGGTCGGCGGCCTTGAGGTGGGCCATGTCGCGCAGGTCCACGAGTTCGAGCAGGGCCAGCACCTTGGCGTCGAGCGTCTTCAGGCCGGTCAGGCCTTTCCAGAAATGAAAGCTCGTGCCGGTGAACCGTTGCAGGCCGATGCGCACGTTCTCCAGCACCGTGAGGTGCGGGAACACGGCGGAGATCTGGAAGGAGCGGATCACGCCGCGCCGGGCGATCTGGGCCGAGGTCTCGCGGGTGATGTCATGGCCGGCGAACACGATGCGTCCGCGCGTGGGCGTCAGGAACTTGGTGAGCAGGTTGAAGCAGGTCGTCTTGCCGGCACCGTTGGGGCCGAGCAGCGCATGGATATGGCCGCGTTGCACGCGCAGGTTGACGGCGTCCACGGCGGTGAAGCCTTTGAACTCCTTGGTCAGGTCCTGCGTTTCGAGAATGAAATCACTCATGGGCTTGGGGCAGTAGCTGGGCGACTCTAGGGCTTGGCGCCTTACGCTGGCTTACGGGCATTCACGGGGTACGGTCAACTTGAAGGAAACGTTCGATGAGGCTGATTTGCTCCGGCGTGTTCAGCGCGGGCGCATGGCCGCAGCCCGGGATGAGCGCCACGGCCGCCCGCGGGCCGCGCTCGCGCATGGCCTGGGCGGTCTCGGCCGTCAGCAGCGTGGACGCCTCGCCGCGCAGGCACAGCACCGGCAGGTCGAGCTGGTCCCAGGCGGCCCAGAGCTGGTAGTCGTCAGGGTGGTGCTCGAACTGCTGCGCCAGCGCAGGGTCGTAGTGCGGGGTCACGCGGCCGTCGGGCAGGCGGCGCAGCGAGGTTTCGGTGAGGTGGCGCCACTGCGCATCGCTGAGGGCGCCGAAGCTGGCGTAGATCAGGCGGAAGTAGGCCTCCAGCTCGCTGACGGTGGTGAAGCTCGGTGGCTGGCCCGCATAGGCCTGGATGCGCGCGAGAGCCGGCGCAGCCAGCTCGGGGCCGTTGTCGTTGAGCACCAGGCGCTTGATGCGGCCGCGCAGCCGGGTGGCGGCGCCCAGGGTGCCGATCGCGCCGCCCATCGAGGTGCCCACCCAGTGCACCTTGGTCAGGCCGAGCAGATCCAGCAAGGCCTCGGCCTGCTCGACGTAGAACGCGAGGCAATACTCCTTGGCCGGGTCCACCGCCCACTGCGACAGGCCGCGCCCCAGGGTGTCGGGGCAAACGACGTGCCAGCGGGGGCTCAGGGCGCGGGCGAAGTCGTCGAAGTCGCGGCCGCTGCGGGCCAGGCCGTGCCAGGCGACGACGGTGGGCGCGGCCGGGTCGCCCCATTCGGTGAGGTGCAGCTCGCGGCCCAGGCAGGTGAGGTAGCGCGATCTCATGTTGGCGTTCTCCGCGCGCGGGCCCAGGCGGCCAGCCGCAAGCGCCCGACGATGCCGCCAGGGAAGTGGTACACGGCCAGCACGAACAGCAAGCCCAGCCACAGCAGCCAGCGGTCCGGCGAGATCAGCGTTCCCAGCACCGGTACGCCCTCCACCCAGCTGCCGGCCGCCTTGAGCAGGGCCTGCAGGTAGTTCTGGGCCACGATGAAGAGCACGCTGCCGATGACCGCGCCGTAGACGGTGCCCATGCCGCCGATGACGACGATGAGCAGCAGGTCCAGCATGATCTCCATGCTCATCGCCGTCTCGGGCCCGGTGTAGCGCAGCCACAGCGCCAGCAGCGCGCCGCCGCAGCAGGCCAGCAGCGCGGCGATGACATTGGCGCCGGTGCGGTAGACCACCGGCCGGTAGCCGATGGCCTCGGCGCGGAACTCGTTCTCGCGGATGGCCTGCAGCACGCGGCCGAAAGGCGAGTTCACGATGCGCAGCAGCAGCAGGATGAGCGCCGTGACCGCGACGAACAGCCCGTAGTAGGTCAGCAGCCGGCCGTCGATCATGACGCCCAGCACCGGCTCTTCCAGGAACTCGGTGGAGGGCCGCAGCGCGTCGGGCAGCTGGAAGTTCAGGCCGTCTTCGCCGCCGGTGATGTCGCTCAGTTGCGAGCACAGCGTCATGAAGGCCGAGGCCACGGCCAGCGTGATCATCGCGAAGAAGATCGCCTTCACGCGCAGGCTGGCCAGACCCATCGCCAGGGCCAGCACCGCGCTGAGTGCCAGCGCCGCCACGAAGCCGATGGCCAGCGACGCCCAGTCGGGCCCGAGCCTTGTCGACGCGATGGCGATGCCATACGCGCCGATGCCGACGAACATCGTGTGCGCGAAGCTGACGATGCCGGTGTAGCCCAGCAGCAGGTCGTAGCTCGCTACCAGCAGGATGAACACCAGCACCTTGGCGGCCACGTTGAGCGCCTGCGTGCCCGGGAAGATGAAGGGCGCACCCAGCAGCCCGAGGAAGCAGGCGGTGAGCAGCGCCGCAAGGAGGCGGCTGCGGGGCAGGTCGTGGGAGAGCAGGGCGCGCATCACTTGGCTCCCACGGGGTAGAGGCCCTGCGGGCGCCACAACAGCACCGCCACCATCAGGCCGATGTTGGAGAACAGGGCCGCCTTGGGCGCGAGGAAGCCGACGTAGTTGGCCACCAGGCCCACCAGCAGCGCACCCACCAGGCAGCCCACGGTGGACCCCAGCCCGCCGATGATGATGACGATGAAGAGCAGCAGATTCACCTGCGCGCCGATCTGGGGCGTGACGCCCTGCTGCACCAGGCCCCACAGCACGCCACCCAGCCCGGCCAGCGCCGAGCCGGCCACGAACACGCCGACGAACAGCCGCCGCACGCGGTAGCCCAGGGCCTCCACCATCTCGCGGTCCTGCACGCCGGCGCGGATGAGCAGGCCGATCTTGGTGCGGTTGAGCACGAGCAGCAGGCCGACGAGCACCGCCACGCCGATGAGCATCGCCAGCACGCGGAACTTCTCGACCGCCACGTCGCCGAGCAGGAAGATGCCGCGCAGCGCCTCGGGCAGTGGCAGCGGGATGAGCTGGGCGCCCCAGGTCGCCTTGATCAGCTCCTCGCCGATGATCATGCCGCCCATGGTGATGAGGATCTGCTTCAGATGCTGGCCGTACACGGGCCGCACCAGCACCCGCTCGAACACCAGGCCCACCGCGGCGGCGATGGCCATGCCCGCCAGGCAGGCCGCGGCCAGCGCGGCGAGATTGGCCAGCAAGTCAGGGCTGCCCGCCCACGGCGCCAGTGCGGCCAGCACGGTGGTGGCCATGAAGGCGCCGAGCGCGATGAACACACCGTGGCCGAAGTTCAGCACGTCCATCAGGCCGAAGACCAGGGTCAGGCCGGAGGCGATGACGAAGATGATCAGGCCCATGGCCAGGCCGGCCAGGGTCAGGTTGAGCCAGGTGCTGGGGCTGCCGGTCAGGGGCAGGGCCAGGAGGGCCAGCGCCGCGAGGAGCGCCAAGGGTTTGGGGTCGAGTTTCATGCGCTCGCGACAGGTGGTTGGTGGCGAGTGAGGTGCGGGGATTTCGCCCCCGCGGGCGACCTACTTTTTGTCCCGCCAGAAAGTAGGCAAAAAGCTCCCCCCGACCGCGCCGCCCTCCGCTTCGCTACGGGTGCCCTGCGCTGCTCGGTCCTTGAGGGCCCGCGCAAAACTCGCTTCGCTACGCTGCGCTCAAACAATTGCGCGGAGTCAGACGTTGAAGTGCGCTGCGCGCACGCCCTCAAGGCCCTGTGCTGCTCGGCGGCGCTCAAGGGGGTAAGACGAAATACGACAACCGACAGGTTGTCGGGTTTGGCTGTTGCCTGTTCCGGCTGTTCCTTCACTCCCCTTTGGAGAAGCGCCGGGCAACCCTGAGCGCCGCGCAGAGGCAACGGAACAGGGGCGACGTCCCGGCTCGGCCTCACCACCAACCCAATGCAGCGAGCCCGCCTCATTGATGGGCCCCCAACGCCAACCCCAGCAACCGCTGCTGCAACGACGCATCCTCGATCAGCGCCGCCATCGCGCCGTGATGCACCACCCGCCCGTCATCCATCACCGCGACCGAATCACCCAGCTCAGCGGCCACCCGGAAGTTCTGCTCCACCAGCAGCACCGTCGTCTGCGTGGCCTTCAACTCGCGCAACGCCGAGATCAGGTTGCCCACGATGGCCGGTGCGAGGCCCTTGCTCGGCTCATCGATGACCAGCAGCTCGCGCGGCTCCACCAGCGCGCGGGCGATCGCCACCATTTGCTTCTGGCCGCCGCTCAACTTGCCGGCCGGGTGGTGCCAGAACGTCTTGAGCGCGGGGAAGAGGCGGAACAGCCAGTCCAGCCGGGTGTCATCCAGGTCTGCCAACCGCTTGGCCGAGCGGGCTGCCAGCAGCAGGTTCTCGGCCACGCTGAGCTCGCCGAAGATGCCCATGGTTTCGGGCACGTAGGCGATGCCGCGCGCGGCGATGTCGGGGGTCGACAGGTGGGTGATGTCTTCACCCTTGAAGGTGACGGTGCCGCGACTCGCCGTCCACAGGCCCATCAGCGTGCGCAACGTGCTGGTCTTGCCGGCGCCGTTGCGGCCCAGCAGCATGGTCACCTCGCCCACCGGCACGGTGAGGTCCACGCCGTGCAGGATGTGGTACGCCCCGACGTGGGTGTGCACGCCCTGCAGGGTCAACAACGCGCTCATGCCGCCACCCCGAGGTAAGCCTCTTGCACGATGGGCGACGCGATCACGGTGGCGGGGTCACCGTCGGCCACGAGCTTGCCCTGGTGCAGCACGATGATGCGGTCCGCCAGCTCGCGCACCACATCCATCTTGTGCTCCACCAGCAGCAGGGTGTGGCGCTTCTCGGCCTTGAGCGCGCGGATCAGGTCCAGCACCACGGGGACTTCGTCCACGCTCATGCCGGCGGTGGGTTCGTCGAAGAGATAGACCTTGGGCGCCAGGGCCATCAGCAGGGCCACCTCCAGCTTGCGCTGGTCGCCGTGCGGCAGGCTGGCGGCGAGGTCGGTGGCGCGGTGGTCGAGCCGCACGCGTTTCAGAATGGCCTCGGCCTCGTCGATCAGGTCACGGTGCGACAGCCACACCGACAGCAGCTTCAGCCCCTGGCCGCGCCGGGCCTGCACCGCCAGCCGCACGTTCTCCAGCACGGTGAGGTGGGCGAAGAGCTGCGTCAGCTGGAAGGCCCGGCCCAGGCCGCGCCGCGTGCGCTGCGGGGCGCCGAGCGCGGTCAGGTTCTCGCCGTCCAGCCAGACCTCGCCGCTGCTGGCACTCAGCTGGCCCGAGATGAGGTTGAAGTAGGTCGTCTTGCCCGCGCCGTTGGGGCCGACGATGGCGGTGAGCGTGCCCGGCTGGAAGGCACAGCTCACGCCATCGACGGCCACATGGCCGCCAAAGCGGATGGTGAGGTTCTTGGTTTCAAGCATGGCTTGTGGGGCAAGGCCCAGGAACACAGCCACAGAGGCAAGAGACACAGAGAAGCGGGGTTCTCTCGCCTGCTGCGCGATCTCTCTGTGCCTCTGTGTCTCTGTGGCTGTGTTTGCTCAGCGGTCGAGTCGCTTCAACGCTTGTTGCGGATCGGCACGGCCATTTCTTCCGGCTTGATCTCGCGCACCAGCTCCGGCACGCCCCACGGGAAAGCCGGGTCGACCTTGATGCGGAAGTGGTACATCGACTGCATCGCCTGGTGGTCTTCGGCGCGGAAGGTCATCTTGCCCTTGGGCGTTTCGAAGCTCATGCCTTCCATGGTCTTGATGAGCTTGTTCGTCGCCGTGTCACCGCCCGTTTTCTTGAGGGCCTCCACCAGCGCGATGCCGGCGCTCATGCCGCCCGCGGTGAAGAAGTCCGGCGGCGCCTTGAACTGCTTGTAGTGGTTGGCCACCAGCCATTCGTTGACCGGGTTCTTCGGGATGCCGAAGTAGTAGTAGGTGGCGCCTTCCATGCCCGGGAACTGCTTGTAGGCCGCCATGGCCGGCAGGATGTTGCCGCCCGAGCCCACGGCGATGCCGTAGCGCTTTTGCAGGTCCAGTGCGGCGAGCGCACCGAAGGGTGTGGTCGCACCCGCCCACACGACGGCGATGACCTTCGGCCCGGGCTTGTCCTTGAGCGAATCCACCAGGCGCTGGATACCCGCGGTGAAGTCGGTCGTGGCCGTGGGCAGGTATTCCTCGTGGACGATCTTGGCCTTCTTGAGGGCCTCCTTGTAGGCCTTCACGGCATCGCGGCCGAAGGCGTAGTCCTGCGCGAGGATGCCGATGTTCAGGCCCGGGATGTCGGAGGCCACCGCGTTGCCGATGGCGTCCTGCGAGGAGTTGCGGCCGGTGCGGAAGATGTACTTGTTCCACTTGTCGCCCGTGATGGAGTCGGCCACGGCCGGTTCCACCAGCAGGATCTTCTTGTACTCCTCGGCCACGGGCAGCATGGCCAGCGCCACGCCGCTGGATGACGGGCCGACGGCGATGTCGGCCTTGTCGTCGCCGTAGGCGGCGGCCAGCAGGCTCTTGCCCACGTCGGGCTTGCCCTGGTCGTCCTTCTCGATGACCACGAGCTTCTTGCCGGCCACGGTCATGGTGCCGCCGGTGGCGTAGTCCAGCCCCATCATCAGGCCGATCTGGGTCTGCTTGCCGTAGGCCTCCAGCGGGCCGGTCTTGCTGTAGACGTGGGCGATGCGGATCTCATTGCCGGCGGCCATCGTGAGGCCGGGCAGGGCAACCGCGAGGGTGGCGGCGGCGAGGGCAAAGCGGCGCGTGGTAAAGCGCATGGGCGTGTCTCCTGGTCTTGTCGGGTCTGCTCTGTCGGCAGACGGTGTCTTCCTCTTGTGCAAGGCCCGTGCCCGGCGGGGAAGGGTCGCCGGGGGCGCTTTTCCTGCGGGTTGACCCGAGGTTTTGGGCGGTCGGCCGCCTGTGGAGTGTCTGAAATTCAGGCGCTGCCTGAAACCTGGACTTTCGATTCCAGATCCGGCCACTTGGCCAGGCGCTCGTAGAGCGAGGCGCGTGAGATCTGCAGCAGCCGGGCCGCCGCCATGCGGTTGCCGCCGGTGGCCTGCAGCGCGCGGGCGATCGCGTCGCGCTCCAGGGCCTCGATCAGCTCCGGCAGCGGCGCCACCGCTTGAGCCGTGGACACGCCCGTGCTGGCCGTCGCTGCCGGCGCCGGGGGCGGTGCGGCCGGTGCCTGCGCGGCGAGCGGCGCCAAGGCCTCACCCTGGAAGTGGCGGGCGGTCAGCTGCAGGTCGTCGCTCATGAGGCTGACCTGCTCCAGCGTGTTGCGCAGTTCGCGGATATTGCCGGGCCAGGCCTGGCGGCCCAGCCATTCCAGCGCATCGGGGCTCAGCAGCTTCTGCGGCATGCCGCTGCGCCGGGCGATGTCTTCGCCCAGGGCCTCGGCCAGGGCTTCGATGTCTTCCAGCCGCTCCCGCAGCGCGGGCACGCGGATGGGCAGCACATTGAGCCGGTAGTAGAGGTCGGCGCGAAAGCTGCCGGCAGCCACCATGGCGGCAAGGTCGCGGCTGGTGGCGGCGATCACCCGCACATCGATGCGCATGACCGTGTTGCTGCCCAGCGGCTCGACCTCCTGCTCCTGCAGCACGCGCAGCAGCTTCGATTGCAGCGCGAGCGGCATGTCGCCGATCTCGTCGAGGAAGAGCGTGCCGCCGTCGGCCAGCTTGAACTTGCCATCGCGCCCCTTGCGCTCGGCGCCCGTGTAGGCGCCCGGGGCGACGCCGAAAAACTCCGCCTCCAGCAGCGTCTCGGGCACCGCGGCGATGTTGACGCTGACCAGCGGCCGGTGCGCCCGGCGCGATGCCGAATGGATGGCGTGGGCCAGCAGCTCCTTGCCGGTGCCCGTCTCCCCCAGCAGCAGCACGGTGGAGTCGGTCTGCGCCACGCGGCGGGCCTGTCGCTTGACCTCCAGCGCCGCAGGGCTCGCGCCGATGAAGCTGGCGATCGTGTACTTGGGCCGGCGCTGGGCGGCGAGCTGGCGGCGGGTGTCTTCCAGCTCCTGCTGCAGCCGCGCGAACTTGGTGATCAGCGGCTGCATGGTGGTCTCGGGGTGGTCCAGCAGCACCAGGCCCAGGGCGCCGATCACCTCGCCGGCCTCGTTGCGCAGCGGCAGCCTGCTCACGAGGAAGGTGCCCGCCTTGTTGGTGAGCAGATCCACCAGCACTGGCTTGCCGGTTTCCAGCACCTGCAGCATCTGGGTGTTGGGCACCACGTCTTCCACGCGCTTGCCGACGAACTCATGCTCGTCGCTGAAGCCGAGCGCGGGCAGAAAGCGCTTGTAGCCGTCGCTGATCCACACGACACGGTGGTTCCGGTCGACCACCATCATCCCTTCGGTGGAGCGGGCCAGCACGTCGAACATCGACTGCGCGGCCAGGCGCAGCAGGCCATCGACGTCTTGCGGGATGTCGAGCGCGGCGGGTGTCTGGTTTTTGGACAGGGGCATGGCTGGCGCAATGTACCGCGGCGAGAGCCCCTCCTGCCGCAGGCCCTGACGTGGAAAAGGGCGGCCCGCCGGGCCGCCCTCCAAACCGCTGCGGTTCACGTCAGAACTTGTAAGTGCCGCCAACCGTGAAGGTCCGCGGCGCGCCGTAATAGGCGTTCAGCACGCCCAGTGCCGCGATGTTGTAGCCGTCGGTCTTGTAGGCCTTGTTGGTCAGGTTGCTGCCCTGCAGGAAGAAGCTCAGCTTGGTGTCCTTCTCCCAGATCAGGCCCGCGTTCACCAGCGTGTAGGCGTCCTGCGCCAGCGTTTCGGCCAGGTCGGTCGTCGGGTAGACCTTGGTGCGATGGCTCACCCCGAGGCGCGAGCGCAGGGTGCCCACAGCCAGGGGCAGGTTGTGCTCGATGTTCACGCTGGCCTGGAACTTGGGCGTGTTGGTGAACTTCTTCTGATCGGCCACGTTCACGCCGCGGTCGATGTACTCGTCGTACTTCGCGTCCAGCGTGGCCAGGTTGCCGCTGAGGCGCCAGGCCGTTGTCGGCGTCCACAGGAACTCGACCTCGGCGCCCTGCACGGTCGCCTTGCCGGCGTTGGTGAAGTCGCCGAAGAAGCCGGGCTGGCCGTTGGCCTGGGTGTAGCTGGTGAACACCGACAGCTGCACGTTCTTGTACTTGTTGTGGAAGAGGGCGGTATTCAGCTCCAGCCGGCCGCCGTCCAGGATCATCTTGGCGCCGACCTCCAGCGAGTCGAGCTTCTCGTCCTCGAACGGCCGGCCCGACGACGGGAAGGCGAGCGTGTTGGCGCGGATGTTGTAGCCGCCGCTCTTGAAGCCGCGCGACGCGGTCGTGTAGAGCTTGATGGCGTTGCTGGCCTTGTACTCCAGCGACACGCGCGGCGAGGTGTTGGTCACCGAGCGGGTCTTGTCGAAGTTGGCCGGCACGGCGATGGGGGTGCCGCTGAACTGGTCGTTGGCGAAGGCCTGGTTCAGCACCACCGCGCGCTTGCTCTCGTCGGTGTAGCGCAGGCCGGTGCTGACGCTGAACTGCGGCGTCAGGCGCCAGCTCCAGTCGCCGAAGATGGCCTTGCCCTCGGTGTAGACCTGGCCGTTGGTGGTGCCGAAGCTCAGGTTGAAGAAGTTGTTGCGCACCGTGCCGCCGGCACGGCCGTCGAAGTAGTACAGGCCGATGACACCGGAGCTGTTCTGGCCTTCGTACGCGGCCTGGATTTCGTGGCTCTGCGAGCTGTCGTGGTACTCGGCGCGCACGTCGGCGATCTTGTTGGGCAGGCCGTCGAAGTCGATGCTGGTGTTGGTGTCGGAGGCGCGGTGCGCCAGGATGTACTTCAGGCTCCAGTCACTCGTGACGCCCCAGTTCAGCGTCAGCGATTCGCCCTCGCTGGTGGTGCGGTTGGCGTTGGGCATGCCGGTGGCGATGTCGTAGCGGCCGGTGGTGGCGGGCGTCTTGGCCGGGTCGAAGGGATTCACGTTCAGGCGCTGGAAGCCGCGCATGTGCGAGGCGTCGACCGTGCGGTCCACCGACACCTGGGCATTGAAGCTGGAGCCGCTGGGGAACCAGCCGGCCGAGAAGCGGCCGCTGGTGGTGTTCTGGTCGCTCACCGGGCTGCCATCGGTCAGGTTGGTGCCGTAGCCGTCGCGGTTCAGGCTGGCGCCGGCCACGCGGAAACGGAACTGCCCGTCGGCCACGGCCGTGCCGGCGCCGCCCTTGGCATTCACCTGGCCGTAGTTGCCGACCGCCAGCGTCACCGAGCCCTCGGTGGCGGTGGGCAGCGGCTTGGAGACGTACTTCACCGCGCCGCCGATGGTGTTCTTGCCGTAGAGCGTGCCCTGGGGGCCGCGCAGCACTTCCACGCGCTGCACGTCGTACACGTCCAGCAGCGCGCCCTGCGGGCGGGCGATGTAGACGTCGTCGAAATAGATGCCCACGCCCGGGTCCACGCCCCACAGCGGGTCGGCCTGGCCCACGCCGCGGATGAAGGTGGTGATGGTGGTGTTGCTGCCGCGCGCGGCGTAGATGGTCAGGTTGGGCACCTGGCCCTGCAGGTCGCCGAGGTCCTTGATGGCGAGCTTGTCGAGCTGCTCGGCGGTCAGCGCCGTCACGGCCACGGGCACGTCCTGCAGCGACTCCTCGCGCTTGCGCGCCGTGACCTTGACGGTGTCCAGCGTGGTGACGGCCGCCTCGGCGGTCGTCTGTTGAGCCTGGGCGGGCAGTGCGGCGCCCAGCGCGGCGAGGATGGCGAAATGCAGCGGCGAAGGCGCGGCAAGGCGGCGTCGGGTCATGGCTTGTCTCCTGGTTGTTGTCTTCGGGTGCCAACGCCTGTCAGCGCAAAAGCCATGCCTGCGCCAATCGGGGGCCAACCTCTGGCAAACCCTTGCGAGCTAACCCGTGTTTTGGCACGCCGAAGGGTGGGCGATGTCTGGAAACCAGTCAGAAGCGGGCGGCGCGGGTGTCCGCCGTCTGGACAACACCCTGGGGGCTGCAAGGGTGAAGGGCCGCCGCTATCCTGCGCCGCCTTCTTCCTTCACCCCCGGAGAACCCCATGCTCAAGCGCCTGATGCCCGCCCTTCTCGCCCTTGCCTGTGCCGCGCCCGTGCTGGCTGCCGGGCCCCAGCTCAAGGGCCAGGCGCCAGGCTGGTACCGCGTGCAACTCGGCGACTTCGAAATCACCGCGCTGTCCGACGGCACCATCGACCTGCCCGTGGACAAGCTGCTGCAGCAGCCGCCCGCCAACACCCTGCGCGCCCTGCAGCACGCCTACCTCGGCGTGCCGCTGGAGACCTCGGTGAATGCCTACCTGGTCAACACGGGCACGAAGGTGGTGTTGGTGGACACCGGCACCGCAGGCCTGTTCGGCCCCACCGCCGGCCGCGTGGTGGCCAACCTCAAGGCGGCGGGCTACACGCCCGAGCAGGTCGACGAGATCGTCATCACCCACATGCATGGCGACCACATCGGCGGCGCCTCCAGCACCGTCTTCCCCAACGCCACGCTGCGCCTGGACAAGCGCGACAGCGATTTCTGGCTGTCGCCCGAGCAGGTCGCCAAGGGCGGCGACGGCGGCAAGGCCATCGCGGCGCTCGTCAAGGGCTTTGCGGACGCCGGCCGCTTCAAGCCCTTCGACGGCAACAAGGACGGTGTGGAGATCGTGCCCGGCGTGAAGGCCTTCCCGGCCTACGGCCACACCCCCGGCCACAGCAACTACGTGGCCGAGAGCAAGGGCCAGAAGATGATGTTCTGGGGCGACCTGATGCACGTCGCGGCGGTGCAGTTCCCCGAGCCCGCGGTGACCGTGCAGTTCGACAGCGACCCGGCCACCGCCCGCCCGGCGCGCGAGGCGGCCTTCGCGGCTGCGGCGCGCGACGGCTACTACGTTGCCGTCACGCACGTCAGCTTCCCCGGCATCGGCCGCCTGCGTGCCGATGGCAAGGGCTACGACTGGTTCCCGCTCAACTACTCCACCAACCGTTGAGGTCGGCGAGCCGCGGCTCGCCAGCGGGTGCGCGCACAGCGGCCGTGAAGCCGAGGGGCGAGGCGCTGCAACTGTGCCCGCGCGTGCGGTGACAGGACGGCGCTGGCCGCGTCGCCACCCTCCACAGGCTTGAGGAGGACGACCCGGCTCGCCCTTGGCATGCTGCCACGCAGGCTGCGCAACATCCCGCGCGGCCAGCTTTGGGGGCAAACCATGGGGCAGCAACTTCGCGGCGGCATCGGCGCCGGGGCCGTGCGAGGCTGGGTGGGCCGACTGGCCGTGCTGGCCGTGTTGTTGGCTGGCGGCGCGGCGGCGAGCGCGCGGGGCAGCCACGAGTTGCGCTACTTCGGGCTGGACACCTTCAACGCCAGCAGCCGCACCAGCAGCGATGACCTCTTTGCCAACGGCACGCCCACGACCGGCCTGGTCTTCCAGACACCGACCGGCCCGGTGGCGGGGGTCTACGGTCCGGGCGTCGGGGTGTTTTCGGCAGGCGCCGAGCGGCCCGCCGCGGGTGCGGACTGGCTTGGCCAGCAGTTCGGGGTCGGTGGCCTGAGCTTCCGCTACGCCGATGCCGTCGACAACACCACCAACCTCACCCCGGCGCCCTTCCAGGCGCGTTCGCTGTCGCTGGCCACTACCGCGGTACCCGGCACGGCGCTCGGCCTGGTGGATAGCCAGCGCGGCTTCAACGTGCTGTCCCTGTGGAGCTTCAGCAGCCTGGCGGCGGGTGAGTCGCTGATGCTGGGCCTGGGGGGCACCAGCAACAGCGTGGGCACGGATGGAGGCGGCAACTACCGTGACCGGCTGCAGATTCGCTACACCGCCAACCTGGCCGGGACGTCGTTCCTGAACTTCGAGCTGCAGTCGCGCCAGGACGGCGTGTTCACCCGTAACGCGCTGGCCAGCCGCAGCCTCGCCAGCCTGCCCGTGGACCTGTCGCAGGTGGACTACCTGCTCTTGCAGCTGGAGCGGGAGGCGCCCACGGCGGGCGACCCCAACCCCGGCGTCAGCGCCACCGTCGCCTTCATGGATGCCGCCTACGACGCCGTGAACGACAGCCCGGTGGTGCTGTACGGCTTCACCTTCAGCGTGTTGGGCACGACCTTCGTGGACAACCGCTTCAGCGCCGTCTTCAACGCCGCCAACTGGCTGGACCCGGAGCCCTCTCTGGTGCCCGAGCCTTCAACCGCGGCGCTGTGGCTGGCCGGTCTGCTCTGGCTGGGTCGGCGCGCCGGGCGAGCTCAAGCGGCCTCCGGGGGCCGCTGACGCAGCATCCGCGTGATCGTGGTCAGGTTGATGACCGCGATGACGATCTCCAGCGCCGTGCCGCCGATGGAGCCGGCGATCCAGTTGTTGGCGATCCACAGCCCCGTGCCGCACAGCATCAGCAGCCGCATCGGCACGCCCTGCAGCGTGAACAGCGCGATGGTGCCCAGGCAGGAGGCGGTCAGCGGCAGCCAGTCGCTGGGGCGGGTGGCGATGGCCAGGCCGAAGCCGATGTTGGCCGCCACCACCGCCACCGCCACCCACTTCGAGCGGGTGCGCAGCGACAGCAGCGAGCGCGTCATCGAGATCAGCGAGCTCGCCACCGCCGTCGGGTTGCCCAGCAGCGCGAAGTGCACGACATAGGCCACGCACTCGCCCGCCATGAACCACTTGAAGCGCCGGTCGTCGGTCTGCAGAAAACATCCCACGCCGAGCACGAAGGCGACGTAGCCGAAGAGTTGGGCAGGGGAGAACCAGTCGGCCATCGTCATTGGGACCAAGAACTAGGGGGGGTGCGGGTGCGAGCCCCGGATTGTCTCGCTGACGCCAGGGACGGCGCTCGACGGACGCGGCGCCAGCGCATGCATGGGGGTTATGCATGCCGCTCGATTTGGCAGTCAGGCCGCGGACTAACCCGCTGGTCCGTGCCGGCCGGGTTTGCAGACCATGCGTGCCGCCCTCAGCTCACGCGACCCGCTCGCGCTCCCACATGACCAAGACGAAGCTGTTCGCCGGCCTGGCCGCCGGCTTGTTGACCCTGGGATCCGCCCAGGCCGCCCTGCTGCCGCGGGCCAATGGCACCATGGTCTACGACACCGTCACCGATCTCACCTGGCTGACTGACGCGACCCTGGGTGGGTTGCGAACCCAGGCCGACGCCAAGGCCTGGGCCGAGGGCCTGAGCTTCGGCGGCTTCGATGACTGGCGGCTGCCCACCGTGGCGCCCGTCAACGGCATCGCGCTGCAGCTCGACTACGCCGAGGACGGCTCCACCGACATCGGCCTGAACAACGCCGGCCCCAACACCGAGCTCGGCCATCTCTTCCATGTGAGCCTGGGCAACAGCAGCGGCAGCCTCACGCAGACCGGCAGCTTCATCGGCCTGGCCGACCCCGCCAACCCGATCGGGCCCGTGTTCTGGACCGGCACCTCCAGCGAGCCGGGCTGGGCATTGGCCTTTTTCATGGGCATGGGCGCACAGGAGCAGCTGTCCACCGACACCCTGGCGCAGGCCTGGGCCGTGCGGGTGGGCGACGTGGCCGCCGTGCCCGAGCCTGGCAGCCTGGTGCTGATGCTGGGCGGCCTGCTGGCCATCGCCACACGCCGCCGCCGCGCCTGAGGAGACCGCCATGCGACACCTCCTCATGACCCTGCTGCTGGCCGTGGCCGGCAGCGCCCAGGCCGCCTACACCGCCACGCCGAACGACTGGGCCTGCACCAACAAGGTCGGCGGCACCTGGACGCACGGCCGCGCGCCCTCGGGCTGCGACGCCTCGGCCTTTGGTCCTGACAGCTTCGTACGCGGGAACTATGCCGGCGTCATCTTCAACGATGCCGCCACCAGCCTCACCGTGGAGCGCCAGCGCTACATGCAGTCGATGTACCCGGTCATCCGCGATGCGAGCGACCGCTACCTGCGCTCGCGCAAGCCGGCGGTGTCGGCGCGCGAGCTGGAGGCCTTCCAGCGTGGCACCTACGCGCTGCTGCGCCAGGAGACGTTCTGGTCGCACTACCGCGATGCGCAGCTGTCGGCGGGCCAGCCCTATGTGCTGAAGATGATGCGCGGCGACAGCGGCCACGGCCACGGGATGATGCAGGTCGACGACCGCTATCACTTCGTCCAGCTCCAGGAAGGCAAGGGCTGGAACATGATGCAGAACTTCACCTACGCCATCGACATCTACTACGCGGCGTGGGAGGCGGCACCCGCGGCCTGCCTGGGGGGCGTCACCGCGCCGACCGGCACCACGGCGCAGGTCGACGAGTACTGGCGTGGTCGGGCGCGCTCGGCCTGGTCGGCCTACAACGGCGGCCCCACCAAGGTCTGCCGCTGGCAGAACACCGCCGACGCCAACGTGGCCAAGGACAACGGCTACCGCGACAACTACGACAACCGCCTGTGGCTGCCCGACGTGGCCAACCTCAACCAGGCCGCCGGCATCGACGTGGCCTGCCTGATGGACAACGGCCCGAGCTGCCCGGTGCCCGCCGGTGGCACGGTGGAGGCCGGCAAGCTGCTGCTGGTGGGCAGCGCAGCCTGCGTGCTCAACGGCAGCACGCTGGAATGCGTGGATGACGTGCGCGATGCGGCCTGCCTGGCGGGCCGCGCGCCCTTTGCCGAGGGCAGCATCACGCAGGTCTACGTGTCGCAGACGGCCGGCTTCAGCCGCGTCGACCACAACCGGCACCAGCTCTGCCGCGCCCAGGTGCCTGGCCTGCAATCCCTGGCCAGTGCCATCGCCACGCTCAAGCCGCTGGACCTGCGCTCCGCGCCCGACGGCATGGTGCTCGGCCAGGCGCCGGCCGGCACCTACCAAGTGCTGGATTTCATGGTCAGCGGCGTCACGCAGCAGACGCGGCTCTATCGCATCCGCGCCCTCGTCAACGGCGTGCTGACCGATGGCTGGATCGATGCCGGCACCGCGGCCACCCATGCCAGCATCGCGGTTGGCGCAGCCCCGGCAGGCGCGGGCGTGATCGCCTATGCGGGTGACTGGGTCAAGGTCGTGCCCAACCTCAACATGCGGGCCACGCCCGGCGGCACGCTGCTGGTGGCCATCCCGGCGGGCACGCCGGTGCAGGTGAAGGAGGTGTTTGGTACCGCGTCGGCCAACAACCTCTACTACCGGCTGGAGTACACCCACACCGACGGCGTGCTGCGCGAGGGCTGGATCTTTGCCGGCAATCTCTACCCCAGCTCGACACTGGCGAACTGGGCCGTGCCCGCCGCCGCACTGGGCGCCAGCAAGCCGGCCCTGTGCCCCAATGGCACCCGCTACGACGCTCACCTGCGTCAGTGCATGAGCAGCAGCCAGACCTACGGCCCCTTCACGGCTGCCGCTGTGCAGGCCTGCCTGGACGCGGGTGGTGGCGCCGTCTGCACGGCCAACCGGGCGACCGTGGTGGAAGGCGTCGCCCTGACCCTGCCCATCTGGCCCAAAGCTCTGGCGGCAGCGGCCAATGGCAATGGCGACTGCCCGCGCGGCGCCACGCGCTCGGCGGCCCATCGCTTTCACTGCACCGAGGCGGTGGTGCGCAACGGCACGACCGAAACGGACGTCTACGGCCCCTTCGGCAGTGCCCTCGTCAACGCCTGCCTGACCCGCGGCGGCGCACCAGCGGCCTGCCGGAGCAACCGCTGGCCGGCGGCGACCTTCCTGGCCCTGCAGCCCTGAGGCGGCTGGCGCATGAAGAGCCGCGTGAAGCGCTTCTGGGCGGGGGCGGTCGTGCTGGCCGGGTTGGCGGTCGGCGGGGCCTGGGTCTCGGCCACAGCGCCGGGCTCAGCCCCCGCGGTGACGGCAGGTCCGCCGATGCCAAGCGCGTCGCCCGCGATCCATGGCGTGGCCGCGCCGGCCCTGGCCGATCAGGCCCGGATGGCGACCGGGCGGGTGTCCACTGCGGAGCCAGCGGCGGCGGCCAGCGCCGTCGCACTGGCCAGCGCCACGCCATCACAGGCGCTGCGCGCGCCCACCCAGTGCTACGCCGCCGACCGTTGCCGCCTCACGCGCGGCGAGGGGCTGGACGAGCACTTCGCGGTGGTGGGCCTGTTGCTCCAGCAACTGGAGCGCCTCGCCGCCCAGGGCAGCCCGGCCGAGCAGGCCGCCTGGGCGCGCGAGTTGCTGGCCTTCCCTGACGGCCATGTGCAGGCCGCGGCCCTGGCTCTGGCGGCTCGACTCCCGCCCTCGGCCGACACCGTGGCCGCCGCCGTGTCAGCGCTGGCGAAGACCTACGACGCCGTGCTGCTCGGCAAGGCCTACCCCGTACTGCTGCAGTGGCAGCAACTGGGCATGAACAGCGGCTACGACGACATGCTGCTCAGTCTCGTGCACACGGGCGGCTGGCAGGCTGCGCAGTCGGTGGCCGACAACATTCGGCCCTTCCTGAACGCCGGCAATGTCGGCCGGTTCGCCCAGGTCGCGCGCGAACTGCCGCCCGGCGCGCGTCAGCAGTCACTGCTGCGGGCGCTGCGGGACTATCAGCTGCTGCAGCAGGGCGGCTGAAGGGCCAGGCTTGGCGCACCCCCTAACCCTCGGGGACGGTGACCCCTAGTTTCCCCTCGGCGGCCGCGGGTGGGGCAGGTTCAGGGTCACACTTCGGAGCTGGTCTTCACTGCTTCCGGGGTGCCACAAGGCCCCGCCCCTCATGCGCAAGCTGCTCGCCTCCTTGTCCGCCCTTTGCCTGGCTCTGGTCGGGTCGTCTGCCGCACACGGCGCAGATGACGCCCAGGCTTACATCCAACAAAGCGTTGCCGGCCTGCAGGCCCAGCTGGCCGCCAATGAGGGCCTTTGGCGTCTGTCCGAAGCCGCGAACTGGAGCGTCGATCAGGACCAGGGTCAGATCACGTTCACCTTCGACAACGGCAAGCGGGCCCGTGCCCCGGTCCAGATCATCGGCACCTACAACCCGGCCAACGGTACGTTCCTGTGGGGCTGGGACCATCCCTCGGTGCTCCCACCGCTGCGCCAGCATGCGGCGCTGGCCAAGGCCTGGGGTGAGCAGCACCAGCAGCCGCAGTACACGACGCGCCTGGTGCGGTGCACCGAAGACGAGGCCTGGGCCTTCACCGCCGTGGCCGCGCGTCTGGGGGGCGCGAGTGGCGCCTACCGCGCACGGTCTGGCGGGCCGATCGTTTTTGTCAGCTTCGGCACGATCACGCTGGATGCCCCCAAGCCCTGACGGGCGCCGTCGATGCGCGCCCGGCCCTTTCAGCCGGCCAGCGTGGCGAGGGCCGCGGCGAGATCCTGCGGCCTCTGCGGCCGCACCACACGCGCCACTTCGCGGCCGTCCTGCAGCATCACCAGCGTGGGCCACAACTTGACGCCATAGGCCCGCCCCAGCGGTCGCCCGCGGCCGTCTTCGATGCGCAGGTGGCGCAGGGCTTGGCCGGCCAGCGCCTCGGCGATGGCGGGCGTGGTGCCCTGGCAGATGCTGCACCAGTTGGCGCCGAACTCCAGCACCGTGGCGCCGGGCAGGGCGTCGGCCTCGGCGCGGCTCAGGGTCTCGGGGCTGTAGGGGGGCAGCGGGGTCGAGGACGTCATGCGGGCTCCTGGGCGTCGAAGTGCTCTGTGCGCCCGTCGGCATGGCGGGCAAACCGGTGGTGGCCCTCGCCATGCACCGGCGCGGCATCGGGCCAGGGCCAGCCCCCGAACTGGGTGCGGCGGTAGTCTTCAAAGGCCTGCTGCAACTGCGCCTGCGTGTTCATCACGAACGGCCCGTACTGCGCCACGGGCTCGCCGATGGGGCGGCCCTGCAGCATCAGCAGCTCGGCCGGCTCGGTGCCGGTGTTGACGAGGGTGACGGCCGCCCCCGCGCGAAGCTCCAACCCGTGCTTCACGGCCACGGCATGTCCGTCGACCGTGATCGTGCGGCCCGCGAAGAAATACAGCATGCGGCGCGTGCCCGCCCCGGTGGCCGGCGGCAATGTCCAGTGCGCGCCGGCGTCCATCCGCAAGGTCCAGATGGCCACATCGGCCTCGGCGCGCGAGGCCCAGGAGTCGGGCGGTGGCGCCAGGGGCGCGGGCGCATTGGCCGGCGTGTGCAGGCGGCCGGCGATGCTCACCACCTCGGTCGCGCGCCCGGCGTCGTCCACGAAGCGCTGGCGCGGGATGTCCTGCGACCAGAACATCGTGAAGTGCGGTGCCACCATCTTGCTGGCCGACGGCAGGTTCAGCCAGATCTGGAACAGCTCCAGCGGATTGGGCGCGTCGGTGCGCAGCAGCGGGAACATCTCGGCATGCACGATGCCGCGCCCGGCGGTCAGCCACTGCACATCGCCGCCGCCGAAGCGCGCCCCGGCGCCGAGGGAGTCGGAATGATCGATGCGGCCTTGGCGCACGATGGTCACGGTCTCGAAGCCCCGGTGCGGATGCGCCGGGAAGCCCGGCACCTGCTCGCCGTGGTACATGCTCCAGCCGGCCTGGCCGGAGAAGTCACTGCCGATCTGCCGGCCGCGCAGCAGCGCGGCGTCCGGCCCGTAACGGCCGTTGCCCGCGGGGTAGGCGTCGTCGTGATGGACGCAGAACAGGAAGGGGTCCAGCGTGGGCCAGGGCATGCCCAGGGGCGTGATGGACAGGATGGGGGCGGAGGCAGTCATGGTTCAGGCTTGTTGGGCTTCGTTGCTCGCGCGGCGAGATCAGAACGCCTCGTCGATGTCGCGAGCACTGTGCAGTATGCGCACGACGTCGATGCCCTCGGGCATCGCCACGAAGAAGACCACGTAACGGCCGAAGGGCATGCTGCGCAGGCTGGGCATCAGTTCGTCACGCTGGCGACCGAGGGTGGGCTGCGTCGCCCAGAGCTTGAGCTTTTCGTCGAGCCGGTCGATCCACAGATCGGCGTCATGCAGGCTGTCCTCGGCGATGAAATCCCAGATCTCCAGGATGTCGGCCTGTGCCAGCGGCCGCCGGGTGATGCGGGCCATTCAGCCGGCGCTCGCCTTGGTCGTGCGGCGGGCGCGTGCGCGGGCCTTGATGTCGTCGGGCTGCCAGGCTTCGCTCGGGCCGCTGTCCATGCCGCGTCGCACCTCCCGGCGCAGTTCCTCGAGCTTGACCTCGCGCAGGCGGTCCTGTTCCTGCATGAGTCGCAAGGCTTCGCGCACCACCTCGCTGGCCGAGGTGTACAGGCCCGAGCTGACCTTGGCGCGCACCAGCTCTTCGAGCTGCGGTGTGAGGTTGACGTTCATGCCCATCGGGGCCCCCGGTGCAAACAACAGGCTTGAAACTCTATCAAGGAATGTCAAAGCTTGACATTCGCGAGCTGTCTCAACGCTTGGGCTTGCCGACCGCCAGCAGCCGCTGCACGGCGCAGAAGACGAACAGCAACCCGCCGATGACGATCTTGGTCCACCAGGCGCTGAGCGTGCCGTCGAAGGCGATCAGGGTCTGGATCAGGCCCAGCACCAGCACGCCCGAGAGCGCGCCGGCCACGTAGCCATAACCTCCGGTCAGCATGGTGCCGCCGATGACGACCGCGGCGATGGCGTCCAGCTCCGCGCCCTGGCCGTGCTGGCCGTAGCCGCTGAGCATGTAGAACGCGAAGAGCAGGCCGGCCAGCGAGGCGCAGCCGCCGCTGAGCGCGTACACCGCCACCTGGGTGCGGCCCACTGGCAGGCCCATCATCAGCGCGGAGGTTTCGTTGCCGCCCAGCGCATAGACCGTGCGGCCGAAGGCGGTGCCGTGGGCCGTCCACAGCCCTGCCGCCAACACCGCGAGCGCGATGACCGCGCCGGGCGACAGGAAGGCGCCGCCGCCCAGCGGGAGCTGCGTCTGCGACAGGCTCACGAACAGCGGCGCATCGATGGTGATGCTGTCCACGCTGATCAGGAAGCACAGGCCGCGGGCCAGGAACATGCCGGCCAGCGTGACGATGAAGGGCTGCAGCCGGAAGCGATGGATCACCAGCCCCTGCAGCGCGCCAAATGCGATGCCGCCGGCCAGCACCAGCGGGATGACCAGCTCGGCCGGCCAGTGCGCGACCTGCAGCAGCCAGGCGGCGACCAGGGTGGTCAGGGCCAGCACCGAGCCCACCGACAGGTCGATGCCACCGGACAGGATCACGAAGCTCATGCCCACCGCCATCACCAGCAGGAAGGCGTTGTCGATGAACAGGTTCAGCACCACCTGCGGCGAGGCGAAGCCGGGGTAGCCGACGGCGCCGCCGACGAAGAGCAGCCCCATCAGGCCCACGCTCACCCAGCTCGTGAAGGAGGGGGCCGCCATGGCCCGGCGCCAGGCGTTCATGCGGGCCTCCGTGCCGTCCACACGGGTGACTGCGAGATGCAGACGGCGAACACCACCACGGCCTTCACCACCATCGTCACCTGCGGCGGCACGCCCAGCGCGTAGATGGTGGAGGTCAGGGTCTGGAGGATGAGCGCACCGATCAGGCTGCCGGCCAGGCTGAAGCGCCCGCCGCTGAGCTGCCCGCCGCCCAGTGTCACGGCCAGGATGGCGTCCAGCTCCAGCAGCAGGCCGGCGTTGTTGGCATCGGCGCTCTTGATGTTGGACGCGATCAACAGGCCCGCAAGACCCGCTCCCAGGCTGCAATAGGCGTACACAAAGCCCACCACGGCCGCGGTGTGCACGCCGGCCAGGCGGGCCGCCACCGGGTTGATGCCCACCGCCTGGATGAACAGGCCCAGCGCCGTGCGCCGCAGCAGCAGGGCCGTGACGCCGGCCACGGCGGCCACCACGAAGAGCGACACCGGCAGCCCAAGCAGCCAGCCGCCGCCCAGCCAGAAGAAGCTCGCAGGTTCGTAGACGGTCAGGATCTGCCCGTCCGCCAGCAGCTGGGCCAGGCCCCGGCCTGCCACCATCAGGATCAGCGTGGCGATGATGGGCTGCAGGCCCAGGGCCGACACCAGCAGGCCGTTCCAGACACCGCACAGCAGCGCGGCACCCAGCCCGGCGGCCAGGGCGATGGCCAACCCGTGCGGGCCGATCAGCGCGCAGGCGACCGTGCCGGCGATGGCCACCACCGCGCCCACCGACACGTCGATGCCGCGGGTGGCGATCACCAGCGTCATGCCCAGCGCCGCCAGCATCAAGGGGGCGGCGCGATGCAGGATGTCGACCAGGTTGCCGTAGAGATGGCCCTCCTTGATCTCCAGGTGCAGAAAGCCCGGCACGAACACGGCTGCCACCGCGAGCAGCACGACCAGCGCCCCCAGCGGGCGCGCGAGCGGGTGGTGCAGTGCCCGAGCGGTGAGGGTCGAGGCGCGGCGGGCAGGCATGGCGAGGGGCGGGGTCATGCAGGGTGGGCTTCGGCGGCGATGACTTCGAGCACGCGGCGCTCGTCGAGCTCGCCGCGGGCGTAGGTGCCGACGGCGCGGCGGTCCCGCATCACCAGCACCCGGTCGCTGCAGTGCAGCACCTCCGGCAGCTCCGAGGAAATGAAGATCAGGGCCATGCCGGCGCCGCCGGGCTGGTGGGCCAGCGCCCG
>JAIPCJ010000171.1 GCA_021738245.1 Methylotenera sp.
GGTCTTGCAGGCGGTGCGCGCTGGCCACTGCCAGCAGATGCGCGAGCGCCATGAAGGATTGATCAGCGGCCAGCTCGGGTGTGGCGGACTGGATGTTGAGCGCTTTCTGGGCTGCCTTCTGGGCCCGGCTGTAGCGGGCCCCGAAGAGTTCGACCAGCGCCTCGCGCAAGGCGAGCTGGGCGCTGCGCTCGCGCTGGGCCAGGCGCCATTCGCGGGCCCGCTTGGGCAATGTGGTCAGCGCCTCGACCGCCTGGATGGTCGTGACGAGCGCAAAACAGCTGCCCACCAGCAGCAGCAGGAAGAGGTTGAGCGAGATGTCGACGCGCCAGCCCGCCCAGTAGAAGCTGGCCAGACCGTCGTTGGCCCCCAGGGTCAGGGCGGCCACGACGGCGACGACGAAGAGCAGGACCAGCCAGATGACGAACCGCATGCCGGACGCTCCTTCAGCGGCCGGCGGCCGCAGCCGTCAGCGCCGCCAGCGTGTCGTCAGGCCGCGGCACGCTGACCTGGCGGGCCTGGCCGGCGACCTGGCGCAACAGCTCCGTCACGCTGCTGACCTTCCGCGAGCGGGTGTCGAAGTACCGGCTGAGCATCTCCTGGGCGTCGCGCAGGTCGGACTGCGCGGTGTCGAACTGCCGGCTCAGCAGCGCCAGGCGGGCATTGAGCAGGCGTAACTTCAGGTTCTCACGCAGGAAGAAGCTCTGGTCGGGCGAAATCAAGGCCGCTTCAGGGCGCTCGATGCGGGTCACGCGCAGCAAGGTGCGGGCCTCGCCCCAGACCATGCGGGTCCAGCTGGACAGCTGCTGCGTGGCCTGCCACCACCACAGCGACAGCTTGCCATCCGCGGCGGCGGCCGCTTGCTCGCGCTGCAGGCGCAGGGCCTGCTCGCGCTCCTTGGCCGCGTCCGACCCGCGGTCGTCACGCGCCTGGGAACCCGGCTCGCTGACGGCCACCAGCGGCAGTTCGTCCGCCATGCGCACGACCTCGTCCAGCTTGATGGTGAGCGTGGACATATCGACCACCGCCACCGCCTTGACCCGGTCCAGGTCGCGGGCGACCGCGCGGCGCACGCCTTCCATGCGCGGCTGCTTGTAGCGAAGCAGCCGCTCGTCGGCCTGCTTCAAGGTGGCGACCAGGGGCTCCGCGCTGCCGGTGATCTGCGTCTGCTGCATCGCCACGCGGATGGCGGCCTCGATGTCCCCCACCACGTTCTCGTCTCGCGAGCGGGACATGGACTGGATCAGATCTTCCAGTTGGCCGCGCTGCAAGGCGACTTCGGCCAGGCGGGCATCCAGCAGAGACACCTTGGCGGCGGTGTCGCGCACCAGTTCGGCCGACTGCTTGGCCGCCAGCCTCGCCTCAGTGGCCTGGGCCTGACTGGCCTCCTGCCGGCGCACCAGCTCTTGCTCCAGGGATTGCTGACGCGACAGGCTCTGCCAGACCAGCACGACACACAGCGCCATGCCAGCCCCGAGCAGGGCCAGCAGCCAAGGCAGCCAGGCGGGCAGCACCGGCACCGCGGCGGCGGCAGGAGTCACGGGGGCGGCGGCAGACTCAGCTGCGGCAACAACGACGGGGGGATTCGGCTCGAGCTCACTCACGGTGAGCGAGATTCTGTCAGAGCCGTTTCAGGGCCTGCGTCACCGCTTCGGGGGCAGGTCGCGCCAAAACCACAGGCGCAAAGCCGGCTGCCTCGGCCGCTTCGGCAATGCGCGGATGCGTGGCGATCGCGCGCTGCCCCGACAGCGGCAAGCCGTCCAGATGCCCCACCGCTTCAGCGCTGCTGAACAGCCAGGCGTAGCGCGCCGGCTCGGCTTGTGCGGCCGCCAGCAGCGCCTGCGCCTGCAGGTCGAACTGCGGGCGACTGCGGTGGTAGATGGTCACGGGCTCCACCATGGCGCCCGCCGCGGCCAGACGTTCCGCCAGCCATTCGCGCCCGCCATCGCCGCGCAGCAGCAGCACGCGGGCGCCCTGCCAGTCGCGGCGCGGCGCGAGCTGCTCCCACAGGTGCTCGGAATCGAGGCTCGCCGCGCCAGCAGCGGGCTGGACGATCAAGCTTTCAGGCACGCCATGCTCGGCCAACGACTGGGCACTGCCGGGCCCGACGCAGGCGGCCAGGGTGCCGGCAGGCCAGGCTCGCCCGGCTGCGTGGGCAAAGAACTGCTCGACCGCATTGGGGCTCACGAAAACGGCCAGGTGCGCCGCCCCCAGGGCCGCCCGGGCAGCCACCACCGGCGCTGGGTCGCGCGCTGGCAGGATCTCGATGAGGGGCAAGGCCACGGCCGGCACCCCGAGCGCCGACAGCTTCGACAGCCAGGCCGCGCACTGCTGGCGCGGCCGCGTGACGATGAGCGTCGGCGTGGTCATCCCGGCAGGTAGGAGCCGGCACCCAGTGCTCGCAGCCGCTCGGCAGCCTCTTGCCCCAGGGCCCGCGCCGACGGTGCGTCCGCGACCGGAGCCGCCACACTGGCGCGCAGCAGCGGCAACGTGTCCTGCTCGGCATGGCCCAGCGCCGCATCCAGGCAGAGCGTGCCGCCTTGCCACCGGGCATGCGCCGCCAGCGGCAGGCTGCAGCTGCCGCCGAGGGCCCGCGACACTGCCCGCTCGGCTTCGCATGCGAACCAGGTCGGCGTGTGGACGAGGCGGTTCAGCGCCTCGGCGAGCGGCGTGTCGTCCGCACGGATTTCCAGGCCGAGCGCGCCCTGCCCCGCGCACGGCAGCATCTGGTCAACCTCGAACACCGACCGCACGCGGTGGCCCAGACCCAGGCGCTTGAGACCGGCCGCCGCCAGCACGATGGCGTGGTAGCCGCCTTCGTCGAGCTTGCGCAGCCGGGTGTCGAGGTTGCCACGCAGCGGCTCGACGCACAGATCGGGCCGGATGCTGAGCAGCTGCGTCACGCGCCGCAGGCTGGAGCTGCCGACGACGGCGCCCTGCGGCAGTTCGGCCAGCGACGCAAAGTCGTTGGACACGAAGGCATCGCGCGGGTCTTCACGTTCCAGCACCGCGGCGAGCGTGAAGCCCTCGGGCAGCTCCATCGGCACATCCTTGAGCGAATGCACGGCGAGCTGGGCGCGGCCCTCGGCGAGCGCTGTTTCAAGCTCCTTGACGAACAGGCCCTTGCCGCCGACCTTGGACAGCGTGCGATCCAGGATCTGGTCGCCGCGGGTCGTCATCCCCAGCAGCGAGGCGGTGATGCCCAGTTCTGCACCCAGGCGGGCCTGCACATGTTCGGCTTGCCACAGGGCGAGGCGGCTTTCGCGGGTGGCGATGGTGATGGCGGTGGTCATCGGGCCATTATCAAGGCCACATCGCCCCCGGCCGCACAGCCTGTGTGCAGCACCTCAAAGCCGCCGACGCTTGAAGAAGGCGTTGACCGTGAGGCGGCCCGGGTCCTGCAGGTAGGCGTCACGGTGAGCCCACTGGATGTCGCCTGTATGGAAGACGCCGCCGTCATAGAAGACAGCCCGGTTCCAACGCGCTGGCAGGCGGCCGATGACCTCGAAGTAGCGGTTGCTGGCCGTCATATAGCCAGGCGCGATGCCGTAACGCTCCGTGAAGGCGTGGCTGTCCAGCGTACCGGCATCGCGCAGGAGCTGCGCGGTGTCGGCGTCCGACATCCGTGATCGGAAGAACACGGTGCCCCCGAGCCGCTCGTCGCGGAACAGATAGTGCACGGAGGCGACGATGGCTTCATCAGCGCGCAAGCCCGAACCATCGCGATGGCACAGCCGCTGGCGCGGGTCGAGCGTGGCGGGGTCCTGCACCACGCGGGAGAAGCGGCTGGACATGCCCAGCGGCTCGCCCGCACGCAGCGCCTCGCGCACCTGGGCCTCGAAGAAGTCCGACAGCTCGGCCGCCATGCGCGCGGGCAAGTCGAGTTGCGGCCCCGGATAGGGATGTCCGGGAATCGGCTGAAACCGGCCCGCGCGCGCCTGGCCCTGGGCCAGAGCCACCAGCGCCTCGGGGTCGCAGACGAAGTCGTCGACCACCAGCACCCGGGAGCCGTCGTCCAGCGTCAGCGTTTCAAAGGTTGCGGCCGGGTTGATGCCGAGCACCGGACCGCCAGGCGCGTCGGCGGCCGGCTGGTGCCAAGGGACGGGCGCCGGGCAGAAGTGGCGGATGAACTCCTCGTGCTTGGGCAGCTTCATCGTCGTGCGCGCCACCTCCTTGCGAATGGCGCCGAGGAAGTCGCCCAGGCTGGCGTTGTCCATCTGCCGCGTGATCGGATGGTGGCTGCGCGGCACGATGCCCTGCCCCATCATGACCTGCACCCAGGAGTTCTCGGCGAAGAGGTCGCCCGCGACCGGCGCAAAGCGGGCGGAATCACGGAAGAGCTGGATGCGGTGCTGCAGCGAGGCCGGGATCTCCATGTCGCGGCACTGGCGCCAGAAGTCGGAGTCGGCCCGCTGCGTGACGTGGTAGTGGAGGATGATGAAGTCGCGGATGTGCTCGATGGACTCGCGCGCCTGGCGGTTGTACTCATCGACATCGCTCTGGCAGATGCCGTCCGCCGGGAATAGCTCCACGAGCCGCGTCAGACCCTTCTGGATGAGGTGGATGCTGGTGGACTCCAGCGGCTCCAGGAAGCCGCTGGACAGCCCGATGGCCACGACGTTGCGCTGCCAGACAAGTTCGCGCTGGCCCGGGGTGAACCGGATGACCCGCGGATCACGCAACACCTCGCCCTGGACATTGGCCAGCAGCGCAGCCTTGGCCTCGTCGTCGCTCACATGGCGGCTGCTGAAAACGATGCCGTTGCCGACCCGATGCTGCAGCGGGATGCGCCATTGCCAGCCCCAGGGGTGGGCGATGGACCGTGTGTAGGGCACGGGCTCACCGACCGACGTCGTCTGCACGGCGAGTGCGCTGTCGCAGGGCAGCCATTGCGACCAGCTCTCGTAGCCCACGCCCAGCGTCTGGCCGATCAGCAGGCCGCGCATGCCGGTGCAGTCGATGAAGAGGTCGCCTTCGAGTAGGCGGCCGTTGTCCAGCAGCAGGCCGGTGATGTCGCCACCGGCACCGGCCTGTTGCACGTCGACGATCTTGCCCTCGAAGCGCCGCACGCCCAGGGCTTCCGAGTAGCGGCGCAGGTACTGGCCGTAGAGCGTGGCGTCGAAGTGGTAGGCGTAGTTGATGCCGTTGTCGGGCAGCAGCGCAAAGCGGTTGTCCATCGCTGCGCGGAGCTCCAGGCAGTAGTCGCCGTAGTCGCTGGCCAGCCCGCGTTGGCGGCCTTCCAGCCAGAAGTGGTGGAAGCCGGCGGTCCAGTGGCCCTTGCCGGTGCGGCCGAACGAATGGAAGTAGTGTTGGCCGACGTCTCGCCAGTTCTCGAAGCTGATGCCGAGCTTGAACGTGGCCTGGGTGGCCTGGATGAAGTCCTTCTCGTCCAGATCCAGCACCTCGTGCAGCAGGTGCAGCGTGGGGATGGTGGCTTCGCCGACACCGACGGTGCCGATCTCGTCGGACTCGATCAGGCAGATGTCGAGTTGCTGGCCGAGACATTTGGACAGGCCCGCGGCGACCATCCAACCGGCGGTCCCACCACCGGCAATGACGACGCGTCGGACAGGCTTGGCAGCGGATGGCATGGTCATGGGACGGCGCTGTGTCGGCTATCGGTTGAGACGGTTCAGCAGCATCGCGCGAAGCTGGCGTGCGCTGTGGTCAGTGATGGGATCGAGGATGCCGCGTGCGCCCGGCGGGATGTGCGCCGCCGTCTGGCCATCGGCATCGAACACGTAATGGTCGAACAGCGCACGCCAGGCATCACGCTGGGCCGGCGGCAGGTCGCGCAGCGTGAGCAGCGCCATCATCAGCGTGTTCAGCGGCGTGTCCATGTAGGGCGGCGACTGGCGCCACCAGAAATTCACCAGGCCGCTGACCGCGTCCAGCGACTCCACGCCATGCCACCACTGGCTCGGCAGGAAGAGCGCATCGCCCGGCTCCAGCTCGAACACCTGCGCATGCCGCAGGGCCTCGGCGTAGCGGGGAAAGCGCGCCAGGTCGGGCTGGGCCTGGTCCACCAGGCTCACCGGCTGGCCGGCGGGCGTCAGGTCGAGCGGGCCGATGTACAGGTTGGCGACCTGCTCGGGCGGGAAGAGCGTGAACCGGCGCCGGCCGGCCACCACGCAGGCCATGTTGTCAGGCAGGTCGAAGTGCGTCGCCACCCGGATGCGGTTGCCGAGCCACAGGCTCACCAGCGGGTTGAAGCCAGCCAATGCGGGCAGGTCGTTGTGCTGGCGCAGCGCCGGACAGGCGCCGTCGATGGCGGTTGAACCCATGTAGACGGCATCGGCGGTACCCGCCAACAGCTCGTCGAGCACCGCGCCCAGGGTGTGGCCCTCGCGCGCGAAGTTGAAGCCGGAGAAATCGTCGTTGTAGAAGAAGCGCCCGCCGATGGTTGGCAAGCCTCGCCAGGTCATCAGCCGCTGCCCGGCGTCGAAGCCCCGCAGGTAGTCGCAGAAGGCCGCGTCCGATCGCCGCGCGGCCTGCACCAGCGGCCAGTGCGCGACCAGGCCGCGCAGCAGCACCGGCTGCGTGGACTGCAGCACCTCAGCAGGGATCGCCCCGAGGGCCTCAGCCTGCATGGGCTCACCCCCCGCGGGCAAGATGGCGCTGGATCAGCGAGGTGAAATTGGCGAGCGAAGCGATAGCCATGTAGATCGGCATCAGGTAGTCCGCCTGGTGCAGCAGGGTCACCTGGTCGGCGCTGAGACCGGCCAATCGCTCTTCATGAATGATGTGAAAGCCCGTCAGTTGCCCGTGGGAGCCATCGGGGCGCTCGACATCCAGCACGAGGGGTTCCAGCAGTTCATACCGGATCAAGGTCTGCACGAAATCCGTTGTGGCCTGCAGACCCTCATGCAGCGCACGCAGCACGGCATTGGCGTTCTCGGTGAAATCCGTCAGGCCGCCATGCGGCAGAAACAGGGCTTCGCCCTCGGCACCGCGGCTGACGCGGCGGCTGTCGGGGTCGATCATCATGCGCAGCTCGTCGTCGGCCACGCCGATGGCGAACGGGATGCGCTGCACCGACAGCGGCAGATAGTCGGCGGCCCAACCCTGGCCGTCCAGGAACAGGTTCTCGCCCGCCTCGAGGCCGAAAAGCACGGTGGGGACGAAGCCGCCCTTGTCGTCGGGCTGGAAGACGATCGGATAGTGCGCCTGGAGCCTGCGGAATTCGTCGACCGTGGCGGGCGCGGACATGAAGTCATCGCCCCACTGCGCGCCGCGCTGGGTGACGATGCGGAGATCCTTGTGCTGGATGTTGTTGAGCAGTTGCAGCATGGGAAGAGTCAGGGTTGCGGCGTCGGGCCGGCCGCGCCGATCGGTGGCGCCGGGGCGCGGGACGGCGACTGATTCTGCCGCCAGCCGGCCGTCCAAGCTGTTGATCGACAACTCAGGAAACGACTTGGCCGAGGCGAGCGCCCAGCGCCTGCCCCGGCCAACCATCGCGAGAGGCGCAGCGCCCACCCCGAGGGGCAAGCGCTGCACATCGCATGGAACGCTCAGAAGCGATAGCGAGCGCCGATCAGGTAACGCCGGCCGGTCTGCAGCGCGGAGACGAGCTGCTCCTTCGTGCGCCCGTGCTGGCGGATGTAGCCATCGTTCAGGTTCAGCAGGTCCGCCTGGAGGGTCAGGTTCTTGCCGATCTTGTAGCCGATGGAAGCATCCAGCTGGCCGTAGGGCTCGGTGTAGACCGGGTTGTTGCCTGCACCGTCGGTGCGGGCGGCCAGGAATTCACCGCGCCAGTTGTAGGCGCCGCGGATGGACCAGGTCTCGTTCTCGAAGAAGCCCACCAGGTTGGCCGAATCGCTGATGCCGACCAGGCCCGACTGCGTGCCCAGGCTCGTATTGATGAACTTCAGGCCGCTCTTGACCGCGGTGTAGTTGCCCGAGACGCCGAAGCCGCTGTTGCCGAACATGTGCTGGAAGTTGAACTCCAGGCCCTTGATGTTGTCACCGGCGCCATTGGCGTAGGACGTGATCTGGAACACCATCGGCTGGGCACCCGCCACGGCGCCCGTGATGTCGCCCTTGATGAAGGTCGGGTCGCTGGCGTCGGTGATCTTGACGCCGGTCTGGCCGTTGTAGTTGTTGAAGATGTAGTTGCGGATCGCCTTGGCCTTGTCCGGCGTGAGGCCGGACGCGAGCGCCGCCTGCCAGTAGGTGCCACTGGCCGGCTGGTTCAGGCCCGCCACGGTGGTGTTGACCACCGTGGTGCTGACGAAGTCGCTGATCTTCTTGTAGAAGGCGCCCACCGCGACGTAGGACGACTTGGCGTAGTAGTACTCGGCCGACAGGTCCAGGTTCTTGGACTTCAGCGGCTTGAGCGCCGGGTCACCGGTGGAGCCGGTGCCGCCGATGTTGTAGCGCG
Organism: Methylotenera sp.; assembly: GCA_021738245.1. GTDB lineage: Bacteria > Pseudomonadota > Gammaproteobacteria > Burkholderiales > Burkholderiaceae_C > Pelomonas. Next base: position 8,378 of record JAIPCJ010000171.1, read on the forward strand.
CGTTGGGGCTCAGCGACACGCCGCCCAGCATCTGATCCCAGCCCGGGCGACCGATGTTGACGCCGTAGCTCGCACGGACCTTCACGTTGTCGGCCAGATCGGCATCCCAGTCGATGCTGGGCAGCCAGTAGGTGTACTTGCCCGACTTGCTGCCGAAGGTGCTCGTGCCACCCGTCAGCTGCACCTCGTTCTCGGCGTTCCAGACCGTGCCGGAATACGACGTGACCTGCGATGAGGAATCGACCTTGGTGCTCTCATAGCGCAGGCCGACCGACACGTTCATCGGGATGGCCGTGTCGAAGGCGTGATCCCACTGGCCGAAGGCCGACGTGGACTTCTCCGTGGTGCGCCAGTCGTTGCCGGTGCTGTAGTCCGGCAGCGCGCTGAAGTAGGCCTCGGCCGCAGCCGCCGACAGCGGCACATTGCCGGTGCTGGACGTGCCGTACTTTTGCGCATTCGCCACCGCCTGCGCGCGCAGGGCCTCGAAGTTGGGCACGTAGAAGTTGGCGTACAGGCGCGGGTCGTCATGCCCGGGGATGCGGCTGAAATAGCCGCCCAGGCTGGAGGTCGACACCGGCACGTTCTTGAACGAACCCTGCGGGCCGATACCGCCCCAGTCGCCGTGGAAGTTGTTGGCGCTGGCGGCACGGTTCTTCAGCTTGGTGAAGCCCAGGCCGGCAAGCAGTTTGTCGTCCGCACCGAGCTTGTAGGTCGCGCGGGTCTGGAACTGGTCCACCGTCTGGTCGGCCAGGTTGCTGTTGAACTGCGAGCCCGTGACCGTGGTCTTGTTCGGGTCGTAGGTCATGCCCGGCGAGGACATGATCGGCAGCTTCTGGTCGTAGTAGCCGGTCGTGTTGCCCTGGTTGAACAGCGCGAGGTCAAGAATGGCGTAGGTGCCGTAGGGGCTGTCGGGCGAGGTCTTGGACTTGGACGAATGGGCGTCGAGTTCCAGGCTCAGCGCATCGCTGACCTTCCAGTTGGCGTTCAGGCCCGTGGAGTTCAGCTTGGTCTTCTGCGCGAACTGGCCCTGGTTCATGCCGTAGTCGTGCGTGCCGTCCCAGATGGCCGTCTGGGTGATCGGCGTCGCGATGGGGCCGGCCGTGAAGGTGGTCGCTGGCGAGGTGCCCAGGGCGCCGGAGAAGCTGCCGCCGAACCAGGCGGAGTTCTCGGAGTTCAGCGCCTTGACCTTGTTGACGGCCATCGTGTGGTCGAGCGTGAACTTCAGGTCCTTGCTGGGGGCGAACTGCAGCACCGCCTGACCGTTCAGGCGCTCACGCTCCAGCCCGGTCAGCGAGTAACGCATGTCGTTCGTGTAGGCGTAGATGCCGCTGGTCGGAGCGTTCTTGATGTTGGTCGCCGGGGCCACCGTGGTCAGCGGGCCGGTGCCGGCCGCCGACGCGTTCCAGCCGTTCTGTGTGTAGGCGTTGTTGGAGCCCGAGCTGCGCTTGGAATAGCTGCCGCTGATGGCGATGCCGACGGTGCGATCGGCAAACGTGTCGCTGTAGATACCGGAGACTTCGGGGGTGACCTTGCTGCCCTGCAATTCAGCAGGCAGGCGCGAGACCGAAGCGTCGTAGTTCGCCTTCACGCCAACGCTGGCCACACGCTCGCGCAGGTCCAGCGGCCGGGCCGTCTTGATGTTGATCGTGGCGCCGATGCCGCCGGTGGGCGACTCGGCGCGAGCTGTCTTGTAGACCTCCAGCGCGGAGATCGAGTCGGAAGAGAGGTTGGCGAAGTCGAAGGCACGCGAGCCGCTGGCGCCGCCGTTGAGCTGGTTGATGGCCTACGTCGGCATCTGACGGCCATTCAGCAGCACCATGTTGAAGTCGGGGCCGACGCCGCGCACCGTCACGCGCGAGCCTTCGCCGCTCGCATTGCGGTCGATGGACACGCCGGCAATGCGCTGCATGGACTCGGCCAGGTTGGTGTCCGGGAACTTGCCGATGTCTTCCGCCACGATGCCGTCGACCAGACCGCGGTTCTCACGCTTCAGGCTGACAGCGCTGTCAAGCGACTTCCGGATGCCGGTGACGACCACCGTTTCGAGGGATTTCGTGTTGGCCGCATCCTGCTGCGCCTGCACGGCTGCCGCGCCGGTCAGCAGCGCCACCGACGAGGCCAGCGCGACCGGGTTCAGGCGGCGCGATTGCGTCGGCGCACGCCGACTCTTGGAGGTCTGGGGGTGTTTCATTTGTCTCCTTGCTTGCTCTTGCGGCCCGAGAGCCGTTTGCCGATGAATTCTTATGGATCGAGCCGCCTTCGATAACACCACTGACTCGCGCATTGGTAGCGATATCAGCGGGAATCAAAAAAAGAGCGCCCGACTGCGGACCGACTGTATTGACCTGCTCCCGACCACCCTCCTAGGGTTTACGCGAGACGCTGTTGTGGTTTCGCGCCAAGCCAGCCGGCTGCTGCCCCTGTGCATTCCCTGGCTTCGAGCTGCCTGCCGTGCGGCGGCGCAGCATTGAACTCGCAACCCTTGGTAGCGATCTCAATACTGCAGCCGACGCCCGGGGTTTCGTCGCTGGGGAGTCAAATTGACAACGCTGTCTACGATAGACGATTCGCTGCCCGGGTTCAATGCCCCAGCTGGCTGTGGTTTTCCCGAATTCCCGGGGTGGACAGCGCCATCCGCCCGCTGATCGGCGCTGCCCAGCCCGACTTCTACGCGAGATC
>JAIPCJ010000172.1 GCA_021738245.1 Methylotenera sp.
GCTGCAGCACCAGCTCCCGGAAGCCGGCGTCGCGGGCGATCTGCAGGCGCACGCCGGGGGCCTCGGTGTTGCGCGTCCAGGCCAGGGCCATGATGCCGCTGTAGATGATGGCACCCGGCGCAGGCGCCTGGATGAAGGGCGGCTCGGGCCGGGCCCGCAGGCTGAGGTCCACATCGGCAGCTCGCCCTTCCTGGCCTTGGGCGTCGATCGCACGCACGCGCAGCGTGTAGTCGCCATCGGGCAGCTCCCGCGCCTCGGGCCAGGCCACGGCGGGCTCGCGCACGCGGGTGTCGAGCAGCAGCCGGTCCGCATCGCCACGCGGGTAGAGCTGAGCGCGCCAACCGGTCGCGCCTGGAGGTGACGCCGCCCAGGTCAGACGCAGCGGCAGGCGCTCGACGACGCGCGGCGTGGCCGTGACGTCCGGCGCCGCCAGCAGGGGGCTCACGCTGCGCGCGCTGCCATCGGCCAGCAGGCCCAGGCCGGCGGCCACGTCGGCCTTGAGGCCATCGGCGTGCACCGCGCCCGACAACACCTGCATGCGGCTCTGCGCCCCGACCGCCTGCACGCGGAACTCGGTGCCGCGCACGCCGAGGTTGACATGCGGCGTGCGCACTTCGTAGAGCGGCACGCGCTGCGCGTTGGGGGCGACACGGCTGTCGGCACCGCCTTGCTGCACGCCAATGCGCACCGCCGGGATGGCATTGCGACCCAGCACGAGCAGTTGGTCGAGCGTCACGTCGCTGTCGGCCGGGATGAGCAGCCGCGAGCCGTCCGCAAACCGCAGGCTGGCACTGGACTGGGCGCCGGTGCGGATGCGGTCGCCGCTTTGCAGCGGCGCCCCGGCTGCCAGCGGCTCGGCGGCGTTGCCGCGCTGGCGGGTGACCTGCCCGCGCACGAACAGCGTCTCGGCCACGCCGGCCTCGCGCCTGAGCCAGGCCACCGGCATGCGCAGCGTGCTGCCGGGCACGAGGCGCAAGGGGTCGGGCACACGGTTGAGCTTTTGCAGGTCGCGCCAGGAACGGGGTGACGCCAACCAGGTCTCGGTCAGCGTGATCAGCGTGTCACCCGGCTGGATGCGGTAGCGCCAGTCGGCGTCCGGCGCGTCGGTCTGCGCACGCAGGCCCGCACTGGCGAGCAGGCATCCCAGGGCAATCCAGACTCTCATCGGTCTCATTGGCGCCTCCTTCCCTTGCAAGAAGGAAGATCGTAGAGCGACAAGCTCCGGCGCGCGGCGTCAAAAGCACCCCGCCGGCCTCCCAAACCCCGCCATGCCCCTCAAGTGAAGGACGCGCCCGGGTGGCTTCAGCCCTGTGCCAGCGCGTCCTGCAGGCGTTCGCGCAGGCGGCGCAGCCGGGCCAGCTCGGCGTCGGGGGCCTGCAGGGCCGGCCAGAGCAGCGCCACCAGATCGCGCGCGCTGGCCTCCACATCGATCTGCCGGCCGGTGATGACGACCTCCCACAGCATGTGCTCCATCGGCCCGAACACGAGCGAGCGCAGCAGGCGCAGCGGAATGTCGCGCCGCACCTCGCCGCTGGCCTGGCCACGGGCGAGCAGATCCATCAGCGGGGCGGTGTAGCGGCGCTGGAGCTCGACGAAGCCCTCGCCCAGGTCTTGCCCCTTGGTCCGACCCTCCGACAGCACCAGTGCGCACAGCCCCGTGCCCTGGATGAGGAAAAGCCGCAGGTGCGTGAGCACGACGAACTCCAGCTGTTCACGCACAGATTGGTCGCGCGGCAGGCCGGCCTCGATGGCGGTGATGATCTCGTCGTACCAGTCCTGGATGACGCGCATGCACAGCTCGCGCTTGCTGCGAAAGTAGGTGAACACCGTCGCCTCGGACACCCCCAGGCGCTGCGCGACCTCGGTGGTGGTGGCGCGCTCGAAGCCGCGCTCGGCGAACACCTCGCGGCCCACGCGCAGGATGTCGCGCACCCGCTGCTCGGCCTTGGGGCCGGCCGGCGAACGGCGCTGGGCTGGGGTGGCGACGGAGCTCATGGCGGCGGATTCTGCGCAATTCTTGAGTAATGCTCAAGTCATCGTTGCGGCCTATTGGCCTCTCGTTTATCCTGGCGCCCTTCGCACGGCTCACGAGGCCGTCACATCCTCAAGTTGAGCTTTGCTTAAGCAAAGCCGTCCCGGAGACACCATGCCGGTCCTGACCACCCAGCTCAACCCCCGCTCGGCCGACTTCAAGGCCAACGCCGACGCCATGCGCGGGCTGATCGACGACCTCAATGCCAAGCTCGCCCAGATCGCCCAGGGTGGCGGCGAGGCCGCACGCGCCAAGCACACCGCCCGCGGCAAGCTGCTGCCGCGCGACCGGGTCGAGATGCTGCTGGACCCGGGCACGCCCTTCCTGGAGATCGCCCCGCTGGCCGGGCTCAACCTGTACGACAACGCCGCGCCGGGCGGCGGCGTGGTGGCCGGCATCGGCCGGGTGTCGGGCGTGGAGTGCGTCATCGTGTGCAACGACGCCACCGTGAAGGGCGGCACCTACTACCCCATCACCGTCAAGAAGCACCTGCGCGCCCAGGAGATCGCCGACCAGAACCACCTGCCCTGCCTCTACCTCGTGGACAGCGGCGGCGCCAACCTGCCCAACCAGGACGAGGTCTTTCCCGACCGCGACCACTTCGGCCGCATCTTCTACAACCAGGCCAACCTGTCGGCCAAGGGCATTCCGCAGATCGCGGTGGTGATGGGCTCGTGCACGGCCGGCGGCGCCTATGTGCCCGCCATGAGCGACGAGACCATCATCGTCAAGAACCAGGGCACCATCTTCCTGGGCGGCCCGCCGCTGGTGAAGGCCGCCACCGGCGAGGTGGTGAGCGCGGAAGACCTGGGCGGCGGCGACGTGCACACCCGCCTGTCCGGCGTCGCCGACCACCTCGCCAACAACGACACCCATGCGCTGGCCATCGCCCGCCAGTCGGTGGCGCGCCTGAACCGCACCAAGCCCGCCCCGCTGGCCCTGCAGGCGCCGCGCCCGCCCGCCTTCGACCCGGCCGAGCTGCATGGCGTCATCCCGACCGACACCCGCAAGCCTTTCGACGTGCGCGAGGTCATCGCCCGCGTCGTCGACGGTTCCGAGTTCGACGAATTCAAGGCCCGCTACGGGGCCACGCTGGTCTGCGGCTTCGCCCACATCGAGGGCATGCCGGTGGGCATCGTGGCCAACAACGGCATCCTGTTTGCCGAGAGCGCCAACAAAGGCGCGCACTTCATCGAGCTGTGCTGCCAGCGCAAGATCCCGCTGGTGTTCCTGCAGAACATCACCGGCTTCATGGTCGGCCGCAAGTACGAGAACGAAGGCATCGCGCGGGCCGGCGCCAAGATGGTGACCGCGGTGGCCTGCGCCCAGGTGCCCAAGTTCACCGTCATCATCGGCGGGTCGTTTGGCGCCGGCAACTACGGCATGTGCGGCCGCGCCTACTCGCCCCGCTTCCTGTGGATGTGGCCGAACGCGCGCATCTCGGTGATGGGCGGCGAGCAGGCGGCCAGCGTGCTGTCCACGCTGCGGCGCGACGCCATCGAGGCCAAGGGCGGCCACTGGAGCGCCGAGGAGGAGGAAGCCTTCAAGGCCCCGCTGCGCCAGCAGTACGAAGACCAGGGCCACCCCTACTACGCCTCCGCGCGGTTGTGGGACGACGGCGTCATCGACCCGGCCGATACCCGCCGCGTGCTGGCCCTGGGCTTGAGCGCCTCGCTGAACGCGCCCATTCCCGACACCAAGTTCGGCGTGTTCCGGATGTGATGCCCATGCAAGCTCGCCTCCTGATCGCCACCCTGGCGACAGTCCTGTCAGGCACAGCCCAGGCCAAGCTCGTCGAGCAGCAGCTCGAGGTGCCCGTGCACGTGACCAACGCCTGGGGCAAGGCGGTGGCCCAGCCCATCCGCGTGACGGTGTTCTTCAACGACGAGACGCCGTCGCCCCACCCCGTGCTGATCATCAACCACGGCCGCGCGGTGGATGCCGAAGGCCGCGCCGCGCTGGGCCGCGCGCGCTACTCCGACGCCTCCCGCTGGTTCGCTGAGCGCGGCTTCCTGGTGGCGCTGCCGACGCGCATCGGCTACGGCGTCAGCGGCGGCGAAGACGTGGAGGACTCCGGCAACTGCAACAACCGCATGTACCCGCCGGCCTACCGCGCCGCGGCCGACCAGAGCGTGCAGCTGCTGGCCGAGCTGCTCAAGCGTGACGACGTGCTGAAGGACCGCACCGTGGTGCTCGGGCAATCGTTCGGCGGCGCCACGGCCGTCACGCTGGCCTCGCTGAACCCGCCGGGTGTGGTGGCGGCCATCAACTTCGCCGGCGGTGGCGGCGGCGACCCCAAGACCCACCCCGAGCAGCCCTGCGGATCGACCCAGCTGCGCCGCATGTTCGCCAGCTATGGCGAGACCGCCCGCGTGCCCATGCTCTGGGCCTACACCGAGAACGACCGCTTCTTCGGCGCCACGCTGCCGCGCGAATGGTTCCAGGCCTTCCAGGCGGCGGGCGGCCGGGGCGAGTTCAAGCAGTTCCCGCCGCACGGCGAAGACGGGCACAGCCTGTTCTCGCGCTTCCCGCAAGTCTGGCAGCCCGTGGTGGCCGACTTCCTGCGGCGCCAGGGCTTCGACATCAAGGACTGAGCCCATGCCCACGCTGCGCCCGCTGCGCGACACCGACTCGCTGGACGAACTCACCGCGCTGCTGCATGCCGCCTACGCCAGCCTGGCCGCGCAAGGCTGGAACTTCACGGCCGTGGACCAGAGCGTGGGCACGACCCGCGAGCGCCTGGCGGGCGCGCAGGCCTTCGTGGCCGAGCGAGACGGCCGCCTGGTGGGCACCGTCGCCGTGCGCGGCCCCAAGCCGGTCGGCGAGACCTACATCGGCGACGACACGCCACGGCTGTACACCACGCCCGGCACCGCCATCCTGGCCCAGCTCGGCGTGCACCCCGACTGCCGCGGCCTCGGGCTGGGCGAGCGCCTCATCGACGCCGCCGAAGCCTGGGCCCGCGCCCAGGGCTTCACCCAGATCGCGCTGGACACCGCCGAACCCGCCACGGCCCTGCGCCAGCGCTACGAACGCCGCGGCTACCGCACGGTGGGCGGCGTGCAGTGGCAGGGCAAGACCTATGCGAGCGTGTTGATGGTGAAGCGCCTGGCGCCGGAGGCCACGGCATGAGGACGTGCCGTCGCTGGCTGCTGCTCGGTGTGGCGTGGGCCGTGCTGAGCAGCGCTGTGCAGGCGCAGGCGCCCGCAGCCGCTGTGCCTGCCGCAGCGGCCGCGTCCGCCCCCGAGCGGCTGCAGGCCGATGTGCGTGAAGCCATCGTGCGTGTGCCGGCCCGGGTGGAGGACGCCTTCGGCAAGACAGTGCAGGGCGAACTGCTCGTCACCACCTTCCGCCCGCCGGGCTCGGGCCCCTTCCCGCTGGTCGTCATCAGCCATGGTCGGGACACGGCCCGACGCGCCGAGTACAAGCGCATGCGGTATGAATCCGCCGCGCGCTACTTCGTGCGCAAGGGTTTCGCTGTGGCCGTGCCGCTGCGCCTGGGCTACGGCGAGCTCGCCAGCGCCGGCGACCCCGAGAGCAGCGTCTCCTGCGAAGCCCCGCGCTTCAGCACCGCGCTGCGCGCCGCCGCCGAACAGATCCTGACGGTGCAGGCTTTCATGGCCCGGCAGCCTGACATTGACGCCAGCCGCACCGTGCTGGTCGGGGTGTCGGTCGGGGGCATTGCCACCCTCGCCGCCACGTCGGCGCACGTGCCAGGCCAGGTGGCTGCGATCAATTTTGCTGGCGGCCACGGAGGCGACCCGGAGAAGCACCCTGGCGACCCCTGCCAGAGCGACCAACTCCGCCGGCTCTACCGCGCCTACGCCGAGGGCAACGCCCGGACGCCGCCGCCCACCCCGACGCTGTGGATCTACGCCGAGAACGACCAGTTCTTCAACCCGGGCCACGCACGACGCTGGGCCAAGGCCTATGCCGAGGCGGGCGGCCGGGTGGACCTGCGGGTGCTGCCCGCCTTCGGCACCGATGGCCACAAGCTCTTCACCGCCGGCAATGACCTCTGGCAGCCGCTGGTCGATGAATTCCTGGCGCCTCTGGGCTTCGCGCCACCAGGCCGTCTCGCGTCGCCCCCGCTGGCCGCCCCGCTGGCCGGCGAGTCCAGTGCGCCCGAGGGCAGCAAGGCCGAGCAGCTCGTCGGCTTCCAGAAGTTCCTGGCCGCCAAGCTGCCCCGCGCCTTCGCCATCGACGGCCAGGGCCACTGGGGCTATGCCAGCGGTGACGATGCCCTGTCCCGCGCGCTGGCGTTCTGCGGGCGCAACATCCGAACCGACGCCAGCGGCACGCCGGCTTCGGCCTGCCAGCTCTATGCCGTCGACGAGCACCTCGTCCGGAGTTCGCCATGACCTCGCCCCTCTTGATCACCCGCCACGGCCATACCGCCCGCGTCACGCTCAACCGGCCTGACGTGCGCAACGCCTTCAACGCCGAGCTCATCGCCGAGCTCACCGGCGCCTTCACCACGCTCGGCCAGGACGCCAGCCTGCGAGCCATCGTGCTGGCCGCCGAAGGCAAGGCCTTCTGCGCCGGGGCCGACCTGAACTGGATGAAAGCCATGGCCGGCTACTCGTGGGCCGAGAACCACGCCGACGCCACCCGCCTGGCCGACATGCTGTGGGCGATCTATGCCTGCCCCGTGCCCGTCATCGCGCGGGTGCAGGGCGATGTGTACGCGGGCGGCGCGGGGCTGGTGGCCTGCGCCGACGTCGTGGTGGCGGTCGACAGCGCCGGCTTCTGCCTCAGCGAGGCCAAGCTGGGCCTGCTGCCGGCCACCATCGGGCCGTACGTGGTCAAGGCCCTGGGCGAACAGGCCTCGCGCCGCTATTTCGTCACCGCCGAGCGCTTCAGCGCGGCCGAGGCGCACCGGCTGGGCCTGGTGCATGAGGTCGTGGCAGCGGAGGCACTGGACGCCAAAGTCGCCGAGATCACCACCGCCCTGGCCGCCAACGGCCCCGCCGCCGTGCGCGCCTGCAAACAGCTCGTGAAAGACGTGGCCAGCCGCGAGATCACGCCCGCGCTGCGCGACGACACCGCCCGCCGCATCGCCGACATCCGCGCGAGCACCGAGGGCCGGGAAGGCGTGCAGAGCTTCCTGAACAAGACCCGCCCCGGCTGGCTGGCCGGCTGAGCATGCTCTACCGCTACAGCGTCTCCCTCACGCCGCCGCCCGCAGAGCCGGTGCTGAAGCAGGCGCACGTCTACTCCGAGTTCGTGCTGGACCTGCCGCCGGCCTGGCAGGCCCAAGCGCACGCGAATGACAACACCGTGGCCTTCCACGAGCCGGCCGCCGATGCCGCTCTCATCGTGTCGGTGGACTTCATCGAGAGCGGTGCCACGGACCTGCAGGCCCTGGCCACCGAAGTCATCGCCCGACGCCTGGCCGCCCTGCCCGCCGCCACACCCGGCCCCTGGCAGACGCTGCAGCAACAGGTGCGCCCGCATCGCAGTGGCGCCGGCCTGGAGCTGTCCTTTGCGGCCGAATTGCCCGGCGAACAGGTGGCGCTCTACCTGGGCTATGCCACTCCGCGCAAACTGCTGCACTGCCTGATGCTCTGCGGCCCCGACCGCGCCGCCGCCGTGGCCCTGTTCAACGCCACGGTGCCGCACTTCAAGCCGCGCCTGCCCTGACCCGAACCCGATGACCGCCCCCGACCTCGCCCAACGCAGCCGCGCCGCCGTCTGGCACCCGTGCACGCAGATGGCGCGCCTGACCCAGGTGCCGCCCCTGCCCATCGCCCGCGGCGAGGGCCCCTGGCTCATCGACACCGACGGCCGCCGCTACTTCGACGCCAATTCGTCCTGGTGGGTCAACCTGTTCGGCCACAGCGACCGCGCCTTGCACGACGCCATCAAGCAGCAGCTCGACACCCTGCCCCACGTCATGCTGGCCGGCTGCACCCACGAACCCGCCGTGCGCCTGGCCGAGCGGCTGTCGGCCCGCACCGGCGGCGTGCTGGGCCATGCCTTCTTCGGCAGCGACGGGGCGAGCGCCGTGGAGATCGCGCTCAAGCAGAGCTTTCATAGCTGGAAGAACCGCGGCCAGCCCGAGAAGCGCGAGTTCGTCTGCCTGCAGAACAGCTACCACGGCGAGACGCTCGGCGCGCTGAGCGTGACCGATGTGCAGGTGTTCCGCGATGCGTATGACCCGCTGCTGATGCGCGCCCACATCGTGGCCTCGCCCGATGCGCGGCGCGGCAACGAGGCCGAGGCGCTGGCCGCGATGCGCGCGCTGCTGGCCGAGCGGCACGAAGACATCGCCTGCGTCATCGTGGAGCCGCTCATCCAGGGCGCGGCGGGCATGGTGATGTACTCGCCCGAGTACCTGCGCGGCCTGCGGGCGCTGACGCGCGAGTTCGGCGTGCATCTCATCGCCGACGAGATTGCGGTGGGCTGCGGGCGGACAGGAACGTTCTTCGCGTGGGAGCAGGTGGTCGGCGCGGCTCAACAACACAGCCAAAGAGGCACACAGGCACAGAGGCCGTCTGCGGATGCGAGCGACTGGCCGGACTTCATCTTGCTGAGCAAGGGCATCACTGGCGGCACGATGGCGCTGTCGCTGGTGTTGACGACGGACGAGGTGTTCGAGGCCTTCTGGAGCGAGGACGTCACCCGCGGCTTCCTGCATTCGCACAGCTACACCGGCAACCCGCTGGCCTGCGCGGCGGCCAATGCGGTGCTGGACCGCTTCGATGCCGGCCTGCTGGACGACACCCGGCAACAGGCGCAACGCCTCGGCGATGCCTTCGCGCCCCTGGCCTCGCGCGTGGCCCATCTGCGCCAGCGCGGCATGATCCTGGCCTTCGATGTGCCGAACGCGCCGCCGCGCTTCGCAGAGACCTTCCACCTGAAGGCCCGTGCGCACGATCTGCTGATCCGACCGATCGGCAGCACCGTCTACCTGATGCCCCCTTACCTGATCGACGACGCGACCGCGGCCTTTCTCGCCGAGGCCGTGACGGCGACCTTGCACGATGTCCTTGCTTGATCACCTGAACGCCAAGCTCACCGCCCTGTCGGCGCAGAGCCTCAAGCGCAGCCTGCGGCGTGCCGACACCGGCACCGCGCCGCGCCAGACCGTGGGCGGCCGAGAGCTGCTGATGTTCTGCTCGAACGACTACCTCGGCCTGGCTGCCGAGCCCGCCATCGCCGAGGCGCTGGCCGAAGGCGCGCGCCGCTGGGGCGGCGGCTCCGGCGCCTCGCCGCTGGTCAGCGGCCACAGCGCCGCACACGAGGCCGTGACCGACACGCTGGCCCGCTGGTACGCGCCGCACATCCCGCAGGCGCGCGCCATCGGCTTTTGCACCGGCTACATGGCCAACCTCGCGGTCGTCACCGCGCTGGGCGACGAGCAAACAGAGATCTTTTCCGAACAGCTCAACCACGCCTCCCTCATCGACGCCGCGCGACTGGCCAAGGCCCGTGTCACACGCTTCGGCCATGCGGATGTCGCTGGCCTGCGCGCGCTGCTGCAAGCCAGCACCGCCAAGGTCAAGCTCATCGTGACGGACGCCGTCTTCAGCATGGACGGCGACCTCGCGCCCCTGCCCGCCCTGCTGGCGCTGGCGAACGAGTTCGACGCCTGGCTGGTGGTGGACGACGCCCACGGCTTCGGCGTGCTCGGTGAGCGCGGCCGTGGCTCACTGGAGCACTTCGGGCTCCACAGCGAGCGGCTGATTGTGGTGGGCACGCTGGGCAAGGCCGCGGGCCTCGCGGGCGCTTTCGTCGCGGCGCACGCCACCATCGTCGAATACCTGCTGCAGGCGGCGCGCAACTTCATCTTCTCCACCGCCTCGCCCCCGGCGGTCGAGCATGCGCTGCTGACGAGCTTCGCCCTCATCGAGGGGCCGCTCGGCGCCGGCCGCCGCGCCAACCTCGTCGCCCGCCAGACGCAGCTGCGCGACGGCCTGATCGCGCTGATCGACCGCCACCCGCGGCTGGGCTGGTCGCTCACCGACGCGGTCACGCCCATCCGGCCCCTGATCGTCGGCGGCAATGCCGAGGTGATGGCCCTGGCCGCGGCGCTGGAGACGGCCGGCCTGCGCGTCCCGGGCATCCGCCCGCCCACCGTGGCGCCCGGCACCGCACGGCTGCGCATCACGCTGTGCGGCACGCACACCGCGGCCGACGTGGACGCGCTGCTGGCCGCGCTGGAGCAAGCCGCCGCGGCTCAGGAGATGGCGGCATGAACGGCTTCTTCATCACCGGCACCGACACCGAGATCGGCAAGACCTTCACCGCCGCCGCGCTCACGCATGCCTTCAGCGAGCTCGGGCGGCGCGTCACGCCGATCAAGGCGCTGGCGGCGGGGCAGGAACTCGTCGACGGGCAGTGGGTCAATGAAGACGTGGCCACGCTGCACGCGGTACAGCGCCTGGGCCTGACCGCATCCCAGGTCGGCCCGATGCAGTTCCGCGAGCCCTGTGCGCCGCACATCGCCGCGAAGCTGGAGGGCCGCGGCATCGAGCGAGCCCCCCTGCTGACCGCCGTGCGCGCCACCGCCGCGCTGGGCGACCTGGCGCTGGTGGAAGGCGCTGGCGGCTTTCGCATCCCGCTGGCCGAGGGCTGGGACTCGGCCGACCTGGCCGTGGACCTGGGCCTGCCGGTCATCCTGCTCGTGGGCCTGCGCCTGGGCTGCATCAACCATGCACTGCTGACGGCTGAAGCCGTGCGCGCCCGCGGCCTGCGGCTGGCGGCGTGGGTGGCCAACACCGTGGACCCGCGTCAGCCCCACGTCACCGACAATCTGCAAGCTCTGCAGGCGGGCCTTGACGCCCCTTGCCTGGGGCATGTTCCGCGACTGCCCCACCCGGTCGACCCCGCCGCTGCCGCGGCCCATCTGAACGCCGACGTGCTCGGCGCCCTGCTCGAATGAACCAGATCCAGAC
>JAIPCJ010000014.1 GCA_021738245.1 Methylotenera sp.
ATCGAACTCTTCTGAAGGAGGCCGCCATGCACGCGCTGCCGCTGACCGGGCTGGTGCTGAGCGGCGGTGGCGCGCGCGCCGCCTACCAGGTGGGCGTGCTGCGTGCCATCGCCCGCATCCGGCGCGAGCTGCAGGCCGACTCAGCCAGCCTGACGAGCAATCCCTTCGCGGTGATCTCCGGCACCTCCGCGGGTGCCATCAACGGCGCTGGTCTGGCCTGCCATGCCGATGATTTCGAGGCCGGCGTCGAGCGTCTGGTGCAGACCTGGTCGGCTTTCCGGGCGCAGCAGGTCTACCGCTGCGATGCGCTGGGCCTGCTCACCAACGGCCTGCGGTGGATGGGCGTCATGTCCATGGGCTGGGCCATGCGCCGCCTGCGACCGCGCTCGCTGCTGGACAACTCGCCGCTGGGCGCCTTGCTGCGCGAGGTGGTGCCCATGCACCGCCTGCCCACGCTGCTGGCCCGGCGGCATCTGCATGCGCTGGCCATCAGTGCCTCCAGCTATTCAACCGGCCAGCACGTCACCTTTTATCAGAGCGCTGCGCCCATCCCCGCCTGGGTGCGCACCCAGCGCATTGCCGCCCCGACGATGCTGGTGCATGAACATCTGATGGCGTCGGCAGCCATTCCGTTCATCTTTCCGGCCACGCGGCTGCATCACGAAGGGCGCGGCGGCTGGTATGGGGACGGCTCCATGCGGCAGTCGTCACCGCTGTCGCCGGCCATCCACCTCGGGGCGCGGCGACTGGTGGTGATCGGCGCCGGGCGCATGCACCAGCCCGCCGACGAGGCTGCAGACGATGCCCGCTACCCGACGCTGGCCCAGGTGGCCGGGCATGCGATGTCCAGCATCTTCCTGGACGCGCTGTCGGCCGACATCGAGCGCATGCAGCGCATCAACCGCACGCTGGAGATGCTCAGCCCCGAGCAGCGCACCAGCCACCCGCTGGCCCCGATCGACGCCATCATCATCGCCCCCAGCCAGCGGCTGGACGACATCGCCGCACGCCATGTGCACCGCCTGCCGCGGCCGGTGCAGTTGCTGCTGCGTTCCACCGGCGTGCGTGACGGGCAGCGGCAGGGGGCGGCGCTGGCCAGCTACCTGCTGTTCGAGAGCGCCTACACGCAGGAGCTGATCGAACTCGGCGAGCACGACGGCATGGCCCAGCGCGAAGCGCTGTCGGCCCTGCTGCAGCCGAGCGAGTTCACGGTGGCACGCGCGGCGCGCCGCCAGGCCGGCTTCAGAGACAGCCGGATGCCGCTGGCCTGAGTCGCGCCGACAGAGGCGGCAGACGGGTCGGTCCACCCACGAGGCGTTGATCGTGGCGGTAGTCGGCGTGAGGGCGGACTTGCCACGGCCGGTCCATGGCCTGCGCCAGCGCCCGCACCAGCTGCTCGAAAGTCCAGGCATCGTCGGCATTGCTGTCCAGGTGGTGCACGCCCGGCGCACCGAACTCCAGCAGTTGCAGCAGCGCCGCGGCGGTGTCTGCCATGAAGGAGCAGGCCGGCACCCACGCCGTGCTGGCGGCCACATGGCCATCTCGCCGTTGCCAGTCATCCAGCGCCATACGCATGTTGTTGCCGGGCTGTGTCGGGTCGATCTGCCAGCCGATGCGCGCGATCACCGCATGCGGCGCGGCGGCGGTGATGGCATCCTCGCAGGCGATCTTGTAGCGGCCGTAGTCATCGCGCGCGCTGCGGTCATAGCCCACCTGATGCGGGCCGTCGGGTTCGTGATCGAACACCATGGCCGTGCTGGTGAAGACGAACCGCTCGCTGCGCGCTGCCAGCCAGCCGGCAAAGCGCGCCGAGCCCATGCCGAGATGGGCCACGGCATCCGGCGCGCAAGTGGCAAGCCAGCGGGCACTGGCGGCTTCGCCCTCGGGGTCGACCGCAGCGCGATCCCAGCCGAGCACCTCGTGCCCGGCGGCGCGCGCCGCCTCGGCCAGGCGGGGCGCCAGCGTGCCGTTCAAGCCGGTGATCAGCATCTTCATGCGATCTCCCAGCCCCAGGCCGGCAGCGCATGGCCTTCCCAAACCTGCGGCTGGGCCGACAGGTTGACGGCCACGCGCACGACATCGGCACCCCGGCGCCGCTCGAAAGCCACCACATCGGGCGCGGCCGGCAGCAGCGTCAAGGTACCGCCCTGCGGTGGCGCTGCCAGCGCCGGGTGGCGGTGCTTGAGCGCGACGAGCCGGCGATAGAAGGCGGCGTGGGTCTCGTCTCGCCAGTCGATGACGTCCTTCTCGAAGAAGGCCAGGCGCCGTGACAGGCCAGCCTCCTGGCCGTTGTAGATCAGCGGCATGCCCGGCAGCATGAAGGTCAGCACCGCCAGCGCCTGCCAGGCGTCGCCGTAGAGCTCGACGTCCGTGCCGTGCCAGGAGTTGTAGTCGTGGTTGCTCGTGAAGCGCATGCGGCAGGCCTCGGGCGGATAGCCCGCCGGCTGGCGCTCGAGCCAGGCCTTCAGCAAGGGCGCGCCCGCCTCGCCCCGGCCGAGCTTCTTGAAAACCTCGTCCGGCAGGGTCCAGTCATAGGTGACATCGAAGGCGCCGCTGGTGTGCAACGCCACCGCATCCGACTCCGCCAGCATGAACAGCGGCTTCACGGCCTCCAGCTCTCGGCGGGCGCGCACCCAGAAATCGACCGGCACCAGGCTCGCCACATCGCAGCGGAAGCCATCCACGCCCACATCGGCCACCCAGAACCGCATCGCGCTGATCATGGCAGCGCGCAGGCCCTCGCTGCGGTAGTCCAGCGCGATCACATCGTCCCAGTGCTCCTCGCTCGGCTGGCCGGCGTTGAAGGTGACCGGGTAGACCTCGCCCTGGGCGTTGAGCCGGTACCAGTCCTGGTGCGCGGTGGCCCACGCATGGTCCCAGGCAGTGTGGTTGGCCACCCAGTCGAGGATGACCTTGAACCCCAGCCCCTGCGCTGCCGCCACGAAGGCCTTGGCATCGGCCAGCGTGCCGAACTCGGGGTTGACCGCGGTGTAGTCGCGGATCGAGTAGTAGCTACCCAGGCTGCCTTTGCGGTTGAGCACACCGATGGGCTGGATGGGCATCAGCCACAGGATGTCCACGCCCAGGGCCTTCAGGCGCGGCAGGTCCGCCTGCACCGCGGCGAGCGTGCCAGCGGCCGAGTATTGGCGGACGTTGATCTGGTAGAGCACGGCGCGGGGAAAGCCGTCCGAAGCGGCCGGGTCGGCAGCGTTGAAGTTCATTGAAAGCGCATGGATGACGGTGCTGGCGCGCCAGCCCAAGAAAAAACCCCTGCCGGATCACTCCGGCAAGGGTTCACAGGCAGATCAACGGTGGGCTGATCAGAACTTGTAGTTCGCGCCCAGCAGGTAGGTGCGACCCCACTTGGTGTACTCCAGCGGGCGGTCCTTGGTGCCGGCGTAGGTCTGGTAGGCCGCGTTGGTCAGGTTGTTCACCTGGAACAGCAGGCTCAGGCCCTTCAGCGAACCTTCGTTGAAGTTGTAGCCCAGCTGCAGGTCGGTGATGTTCTCGCCGACGACATAACGCAGGGTACGGGCGCCGTTGAAGTTGCCGATCTCGCCGATGAAGTCCGAGCGACGACGCTGGCTGACACGGGCCTCGAAGCCGTCCATCTCGTAGTAGGCCGTCAGGTTGTAGACCTGCTTGGACAGGCCCGGCAGCGTGATGTCGCCACCGCCCACGCTGGACGCGCTCTCGGGGTCGCGCACCTTGATACCGCTGCGGGTGAAGCTGGCGCTGGCCTGGATGCCGAAGCCCTTGAGGACGTCAGACACCAGCGACAGCGGCAGCGACGCCGCCAGCTCCACACCCGACAGGCTGCCACCCTTGCCGTTGAACGGCGCGGTGAACGTGCCCTTGCTGAGCGCGGCCGGGCAAGGCTGGTTCGGGCCAGCCGGCGTCGAGCAGGTGTTGGGCGGCACGTAGCTCTTGGTGAAGTTGCTCAGGTCGTAGCCGTCCTGGGTCTGCGTGTAGACGTAGCTCTTCAGGTCCTTGTAGAAATAGGCGGCCGAGACATAGGCCTTGGTGCCGAAGTACTTCTCGTAGGACACGTCGAACGCGTTGGCGATCCAGGGGTCCGCCTTGGGGTTGCCGCCGCTGGCGCCGGGCTTGCCGGTCGCGCTGTCCACGCCGAACTCGATGCCCGAACGCAGCTGGTCGACACGCGGGCGGGCCATCTGGCGGGCCAGGCCCAGACGCACGGTCTGGTCGTCAGCCAGCGAGAACACCAGGTTGGCGCTGGGCAGCACGTCGGTGCGGACCTTTCCATCGGTGTTGGGCTTGATGTTGCTGCCGGCCGGCGCGTTGTTGTCCCAGTAGTTGGAGGTGGACGACTGGTCGACGCGGATCACCTGCAGACCAACGTTGCCGCGCACCGGGATGCCGGACAGTTCGCTGTCGATGTTGCCCTTGATGAAGCCGGTGGTCGTCTTCTCGTAGACGTTCCAGGCCTTCGGGATCAGGTAGGCGGCGCTGGTCTCGCTGGGGTTGAAGGTCATGTAGCGCGCGACCGCAGCCGGCACGTTCCAGGACGGGATGTTGCCGACGCCGGCGAAGCTCAGGTCGACCGGCGAATACTGCAGGTCGCTGGCGATGGCGGTGTCGCCCTGGGCGCCGACATTGATGTTGCCTTCGGGCTGGCGCTTTTTCTTGGAACGGTCAGCGTAGTTGATGCCGACATCCACGTCTGCGAAGAAGCTCTTGAACGCGTCCGGCATCGGGAAATTGCCGGCCAACTTGAACGACTTCAGCTCATCCACGACGCTGGGCGTCTTGCCATAGCCCGAGCCGTAGATGGTGCCGCGCAGCAGCAGCTTGGTCGGGTCGGAGTAGTTCAGCGTGGGGGTCAGCGTGGAGAAGCCGCCGGTGGCGAAGTTCAGCTTCAGCGTGTCCAGCGGCGCCGTGGAGCCGGTGGGCGCGAGCTGGGTGTTGTTCTCCAGGTTGATTTCCTTGCGGTCAGCCTTGGAGTAGCTCACGTCGGCCGTCAGCGTGGAGCCGCCGGCGAGCTTGAGCTTGTTGTTCCAGCCGAAGGCGTCGATGGTGTCCTTGCGGTCGTTGTACATGCCGCGCACCAGCGGGTACAGGCCGCTGGCGCTGCCGCCGACGAAGGTGTTGTTGCCGTTGACGACCGGCGAAGTGATGTTCAGGCCGGGCGAGTAGCCGCCGTTGTAGCCGCTGAGGTTCACTTCGAACTGGTTGGCCGTGTCTTCCTGCTTGGCCTTCGTGTGGTAGTAGTCCACCACGCTCGTGAAGTCCTTGTTGGGGCGGAATTCGGCGGTAGCCAGGAAGGCGTCGCGCTTGCTGACGCCCGTGCGGCGAAGGGCCTTGATACCGTCGGAGTAGAAGGTGCCTGCGGCCACGCCCGGACGCCAGCCGGCGCCCACGGCCTGCCAGGGCTCGTACAGGCCAACCTGTTCTTCTTGAACCGGGGTCTCCTGGTGCGCGAAGCCCAGCACGATGCCGACGGTGCGGTCAGCGAACTGGTCGATGTAGCTCGCGCTGACGCGGTTGCCCGTGCCCTTGGCGCCACCGGCGCTGCCAAGGGAGTTCTTCTGACCGCGCACATTCACGGCCATCACGCGGCTACCGAAGTTCAGCGGACGCACGGTCTGCATGTCGATGGTGCCCGACAGGCCCTGGCCGATGAGGCCGCCGTCCGGCGTCTTGTAGACGCTCACGCTGGCCAGCAGCTCGGAGGGGTACTGGTCGAACTCGACAGAGCGGTTGTCGCCGGTGCTGACGATCTCGCGACCGTTCAGCAGCGAGGTGGCGAAGTCGGGCGACAGGCCGCGCACGCTGATCACCTGGGCGCGACCGGCCACGCGCTGGGCCGACAGACCCGGCAGGCGACCCAGCGATTCGGCGATGGAGATGTCGGGCAGCTTGCCGATGTCTTCGGCCGAGACCGATTCGACGATGTTGTCGGCGTTCTTCTTGATCGAGATCGAGGCCTCGATGCCCTTGCGGATGCCAGTGACCGTGACGGTCTCCAGCTGCTGGGTCTGCTGCGCGGAGGCCGCGGCGGCCGCGATCAGCAGGGTGCAGCCGACGGCCACAGGACTGATCCGGTACGAAATGCCAGCCTGCTGGCTGCGCTTGTCCTTGCTCATGCTCATGAATGTCTCCTCTGTTTGGGGAAAGCGGCTTGGCCCTCGTTGCACGCCGCCCCGGCGCACATGAATGGGGCGAGAACCCAACGTCTCGACCGAGTTTGTATCAAAACTAGATTTGGCCCCGCACCTGCGTAAACCCTAGACGTTGCACGCAAACCACCGGATTTCGGGACGAAACAAAGGGTTTTTACTTAGATATGCGTCCCTGAGGCGCCACAAGCCTTAAACACTGCGCCGCGATTACACAGACTTTGTAGCGCAACTACATTGCCCTCTAAGGGTTAACAACAGGCTAGTCGGACCTGGGCGCCACGGCAGTGCAAAAGACAGCGCTACCAGCCCCGAATGGGTGCAGGGCTTGGGTGCGCACAAGCGCGCCGGGGCTGCAAAAGCAGCCCCGGCGCAGGATGAAGTGACGAAGGGATGGCGAGCCGCGCGACGCTGCGGCGCCTGCCGATCAGGCGTCGGCCTGCTCGAGCGCCAGCGAGGCGCCAGACAACGCCGCCAGCGTGTCGGTGATCAAGGCCGTCGGGATGGCCGACAGCATGGGCTGAAAGCGCCCCTTGGCCTCAAACCGCGCCCGGAACTCCGATTGGAAGAACCGCTCGCCCAGTCGCGGCACGATGCCGCCCCCGATGAACACGCCCCCGCGCGACCCCAGCGTCAGCGCCACGCTGCCCGCAAAGCCGCCGAGCATGGCGCAGAAGACGTCCAGCGTGCGCGAACACACGGCCGACTCACCCGACAGCCCACGCGCCACGATCTGCTCGGTCGGCAGCCCGCCCACGTCTTCATCACCCCCCAGCACGGCGGCCACCGAGCGGCACAGCACGGGCAGGCCGATGCCCGACAGGAAGCGCTCGGCCGACACATGCGGGAACTCTTGACGCGCCTGGCCCAGCACCGCGCTCTCGAAGTCGTCCGCTGGGGCAAGGGTGGCGTGACCGCCCTCGCCCGGCAACGCGACCCAGCGCCCTGGGGCACGCACCACGCCCCCGACCCCGAGCCCCGTCCCGGGGCCGATCACCGCCATCACCGTCCCCACCTCCACCTCGCCCGGGGGCTGGGGCGCCGCGCCCCAAGGACGGATCTGATCCGAACGCAGCCGGGGCAGCGACAGGGCCTGCGCCTCGAAGTCGTTCAGGCAGAGCAAGGTCTGCAGACCGAGGGCCTGTTGGGTCGCGGCACGGGAGAAGCTCCAGGCGCCATTGGTCAGCTCGATCTGGTCGCCATGCAGGGCCGTGGCCAGCGCGAAGGCTGCACTGCGGGGGCGCGCCGCCCCCGTCGGGCGACCGGCCAGATAGGCCTCGACCGCCGCTGCAGGGCCGGCGTGGCCAGCCACCGGCAGCACGCGCACATCCTCCACCGGGGCGCCGGGCGCGGCCACGACACCGAATCGCGCATTGGTGCCGCCGACATCGGCCACCAGCCAGGGAAACGCGGCCGTCATGCCACCACCCCGAAGGTCAACAGGGAGAAGCGGCCAATACTCAGGGAGGGGATTTCGGTAAACACGACGGCGAAAAGCTTGAAATTTCGGGCGCGCGGACGGTAGCAAAACTACATGATCTCAGCAATACAAGCTCACCCCAGGTTTGAAAATACGCGCGACAAAACGCCTTTCGCGTCCAGCAACCCGGCCGTCGCCCTGGGGAAACTCGATTGCCGCAGGGCTGTAGTGAAGCTACAACCTGCCACGAGCCCCACAGCGAGCGGGCCTGCTGCCGGGGCCCGCCAGGCCTGCTGATAATCCGCCACTCCCTCCTGTTATTGCCGCCCCTCCATGCCGCGTTTCGACAGCCCCCGACTGCTTGCTGATATTGGCGGCACCTATGCCCGTTTTGCGCTGGAAACCGGCCCGGGTGAATTCACCCAGGTGGCCTCGCTGCGTTGCGCCGACCATGCCGATTTCCATGCGGCCGTCCGCGCCTACCTGGCCAGCCTGAACTGGCCTGACGGCGCGCAGCAGATCGCCCACGCGGCGGTGGCCATCGCCAATCCGGTCGAGGGTGACCGGGTGCGCATGACGAATTACCACTGGCAGTTCTCCATCGACGAGATGCGCCAGCGACTGGGCCTGGACACGCTGGTGGTGGTCAACGACTTCACCGCGCTGGCGATGGCGCTGCCGCGCCTGGCCGAAGCGGATGTGCGACAGGTGGGTGGCGGCCAGGCGCGACGGCCGAGCGTGATCGGTCTGCTGGGCGCCGGCACGGGCCTCGGCGTGTCGGGCCTGATTCCGGCGGGCGAAGGCTGGATTGCGCTGGGCACCGAGGGCGGCCACGTCAACTTCGGCCCGCGCGACGAGCGCGAGATGGACATCCTCAAGTTCGCGTGGCAGACGCTGGACCACGTCTCCTACGAGCGCCTGATCTCGGGCCCCGGCCTGGAGCTCATCCACCGGGCGCTCGCCGCCCGCCATGGCGTGGACACGCCTGCGCTGCAGGCCCCGGCCATCACCCAGCGCGCGCTCGACGAAGGCGACGCCCTCTGTCTGGAGACGCTGGAGGTGTTCTGCGGCCTGCTGGGCACGGCAGCGGCCAACCTGGCCGTGACGCTCGGCTCGTTGGGGGGCATCTACATCGGCGGCGGCATCGTGCCACGCCTGGGCGAGTATTTCGATCGCAGCCCCTTCCGTGCCCGCTTCGAGGACAAGGGACGCTTTCGCGACTACGTATCGGCCATCCCGACCTTCGTCATCACCGCCGAGAACGCCACCTTCAAGGGCGCCTCCGCCATCCTCGAAAACCAGCTGCGCAACCTGCAGGCCTCGCCCGGCTCGGCCATCCTCGGCCAGATCCGCCGCGCCCGCAGCGAACTCTCACCGGCCGAATTGCGCGTGGCCGACCTGGTGCTGGCCCAGCCCCGCTCGGTGCTCAACGATCCGATCGCCGAGATCGCCCGCGCTGCCGGCGTCAGCCAGCCCACCGTCATCCGCTTCTGCCGCTCGCTGGGCTGCGAGGGGCTGTCGGACTTCAAGCTGCGCCTGGCCTCCGGCCTGACGGGCACGGTGCCGGTCACCCACACGCAGGTCAACACCAACGACTCCATGCTGGAGCTGGGCGCCAAGGTGCTGGGCAACACCGCCAGCGCCATCCTGCAGGTGCGCAGCCACCTCAACCGCGACACCATCGACCGCGCGATCGATCTGTTGTTGTCGGCTCACCGGATTGAGTTCTTTGCGCTGGGCCACTACAGCGTCGTGGCGCAGGACGCGCAGTTCAAGTTCCTGCGCTTCGGCATGCCCTGCGGCGCCTACACCGACCCCCGCCTGCAGCTGCTCGCCGCCGATGTGCTGCGCGAAGGCGATGTGGCCGTGGTCATCAGCAGCGGCGGCCGCCTGCCGGAGCTGCTGTCGGTGGTGGAGAAAGCCCAGGAGCGGGGCGCCAAGGTGGTGGCCATCACGGCCAGCCAGAGCCCGCTGGCCAAGAAGGCCGATGTGACGCTCATCGTCGACCACATCGAAGACATCGCCACCCACCTGCCCATGGTCAGCCGCATCCTGCATCTGCTGGTCATCGACATCCTCGCCGTGGGCGTGGCGATGCGGCGCAGCCCCGACAGCATCGCAGCCCTGGGCGACGGGCCGGACGACGACGTGGCCAAGACCGGCCGCGCCAGCGCCGCACCCGGCGTGAGCACGGCTTCGCCGCTGGCCCGGTTGACGTCGCACAGCCGCTGACATGACTTTCGCCAGCGGGCCATCCGCTCAACAAGATGCGCCGGAACGTGGCCGCCGCGCCACCGCACGACAGTTACGCTAGACCCCGAGTTCACATCATTGATGCGGCGGCCTGTCGGCCGCCGTGCCGAAGGGGCACAGACCCCGTGTCCAGGGAGGGACATGAAGACTTCACTGCTCAAGCGCTGGCGCATGCGCCTGATCGTGCTCGGCCTGCTGGCCGCTGCGGCGGCCGGTTGGTGGTTCACCCGCAAGCCGCCCGCACCGCCAGCGCCGCCAACCGGCGTGGTGGCGCTGGCGGACGTGACACAGAGCGTTCAGGCCGCGGGCGTGCTGCAGGCCAAGACCAAGGTGGACGTCGGCGCCCAGGTCAGCGGCCAGATCCAGACCATCCATGTCGAGCTGGGCCAGCAGGTGAAGAAGGGCGACCTGCTCGTGAGTCTGGACCCGGAGCTGGCGCGCAGCGACGTCGCTCAGGCCGAGGCCGCGGTGGCCCAGGCCAGTGCCGCACTCGACAGCCGCCGCGTCGATGCCGACGCGGCACGACGCGAACTCAAGCGCCAGCAGCGGCTGCTCGCAGGCCAGGCCACCTCCGGCAACGAGGCAGAAAAGGCTGAGATCGACCTCGCCAAGATCGAGGCTGACCTGCGCGGCCAGGCGGCCAACCTGACGCGATTGCAAGCCGAACTCGACAAGAAGAAGGTCAACCTCTCCTACACCCGCATCACCGCACCGATGAACGGCACGGTCGTGAACCTGCCGGTGCAGGTGGGCCAGACCCTGATCTCGGTGCAGATCACGCCCGTCATCCTGACCCTCGCCGACCTGGACACCATCACCGTGCGCACCAAGGTGCCCGAGGCGGACATCCAATCGGTCAAGGTCGGCCAGACGGCCCGCTTCACCACGCTGTCCGGCGAAGGCAAGCGTTATGAGGGCAAGGTGCGCGTCATTCAGCCCGTGCCCGAACGGGCGGGCAACGCGGTGTTCTACAACGTGCTCTTTGAAGTGGACAACCGCGACCGCGCGCTGTTCAGCGACATGACGGTGCAGGTGGACATCGAGACCGGCTCGGCCAAGCAGGTGCTGTCCATGCCGGTGGTGGCGCTGGGTGAGCGCGGCAAGGACGGCCGCTTCACGGTGCAGGTGCTCGACGCCGCCAACAAGCAGACGCCCCGCCAGGTTCGCGTGGGCCTGCAGGACGGCGCCAAGGTGCAGATCCTCGACGGGCTGAAGGCCGGCGAGAAGGTACTCCTGGCCCCGCCGAGCGCCGCAGACGCCGCCGCCTCATCCGCCTCCGCCGCGTCCAGCTGACATGAAGCCCCCACGCTCGCTGTGCTCCCTGCCCCCCCGCGGGGGCGCTTCAGCGCCTTCGGGCGGCCGGGCGGCGTCACATGAAGCCCCCACGTTCGCTTTGCTCCCTGCCCCCCGAGGGGGCGCTTCAGCGCCTTCGGGCGGCCGGGCGGCGCTGACATGGCCCTGATCGAGCTGAAGGACGTCGCCCGGCACTACCAACTGGGCGAGATCGACGTGCCTGCGCTGGACGGCGTCAGCCTGTCCATCGAGGCGGGCGAGTTCGTTGCCATCATGGGCCAGTCAGGCTCGGGCAAGAGCACGCTGATGAACGTGCTCGGCTGCCTGGACAACCCCACCCGCGGCCGCTTCCTGATCGACGGCCGCGATGCCGGCACCCTGGGTGCCGATGACCTCGCGGCACTGCGCCGGGAGCGCTTCGGTTTCATCTTCCAGCGCTACCACCTGCTGCCGCACCTGGACGCGCGTGCCAATGCCGCGCTGCCGGCCGTGTATGCGGGCGTCGGCCCCGGCCCGCGCGGCGAACGCGCGCGCGCCCTGCTCCAGCGCCTCGGGCTGGGCGAGCGACTGCATCACCGGCCCAACGAACTCTCCGGCGGCCAGCAGCAGCGCGTGTCGATTGCGCGAGCGCTGATGAACGGCGGCCAGATCATCCTGGCCGACGAACCCACCGGGGCGCTCGACTCGGCCTCCGGCGCCGAAATGCTGCGCCTGCTGCGCGAGCTCAACGAGCGCGGCCACACGATCATCCTGGTGACGCACGATGCTGCCGTGGCGGCGCACGCACACCGCGTGATCGAGCTGCGCGACGGCAAGGTCGTGGCCGACAACGGCACGCCCGCGGGCCACCAGCCACCGCGCGAGCTGCCCAGCGATGCACCGCCCGTGAAGGAAGGCGGCCGGCTGCGACGGCTGCAGGTGCAGTGGCGCGAGGCGGTCACCACCGCCCTGCTCGCCTTGAAGGGCAACCGGCTGCGTACCGCGCTGTCGATGCTGGGCATCAGCATCGGCATCGCGTCGGTCGTGAGCATCGTGGCCTTGACCACCGCCGCGCGCGCCTCGATCGAGACCGATCTTTCCAGCCTCATCTCCGGTCGCATTCCGGTCTGGCGCGGCAATCCGGCGCTGCCGCCGGGCACCGTGCCCCAGCCCTTCCGCCCGCACGAGATCGACTCGCTGCGCGCCCTGCCGGGCGTCAAGGGCATCACCTTGAACCGCCAGCTGCAATTGACCGCGCGCCATCAGTCGCGCGACGCGATGCTGGAAGCCATCGGCGGCGATGGCAACACCCTGCGCGCCCGCAAGCTCAAGGTGGTGGAGGGCCGCTACCTGAACGCGATGGACTTCGAGTCGCGCAGCCAGGTCATCGTGATCGACGAGAAATCGCGCGATGCCTTGTTCAAGAAGAACGAGTCGCCCCTCGGCAAGCTGATCTTCGTGAACCCGGGCATGGCACCGGACGCCTCCGCACAAGCGGCAGCGGGTGCCGCACCGCCGCCCACGGCGGCCCTGCCGTTCACCGTGGTCGGCGTGGTGGCACCCGAAGGCGGCGCGTTCAGCTTCGGCAGCTGGCTCGGGCAGCTCTACCTGCCGCACACGACCTTCTCGCGCAAGCTCGACGCCCGCGCCGATGTCGACAACTTCGACGTGCTGCTGGACCTGACCGTGCCACCGCAACAGGTGCGCGAACAGATCATCCACCGCCTGAAGGCCCTGCACGGCCGCGAGGACTTCGGCACCTGGAACGGCGAGGAAGAGTTCCGCAAGTTCCAGGGCGTGACCAGCGCCATGGCGGCACTGTTTGCCGGTGTGGCGGCGATCTCGCTGCTGGTCGGCGGCGTGGGGGTGATGAACATCATGCTGGTGTCGGTGTCGGAGCGCACCCGCGAGATCGGCATCCGCATGGCCATCGGCGCCCGCCAGGGTGACGTGCGGCTGCAGTTCCTGATCGAGGCCGTAGTGCTCTGCTGCCTCGGCGGCCTGGTCGGCGTGGCCCTGAGCTGGCTGGCGGCCCAGGCCGTCAATGCGGCGCAGGACCACCTGCATGTGGTCATCAGCTGGGCGGCCCTGGGCGTGGCCTTCGCGGTGTCCAGCGGCGTGGGCCTGGTGTTCGGCACCCTGCCCGCCCGCCGCGCCGCCGCCCTCAGCCCCGTCGACGCCCTGGCGCGGGAGTAGAACAACGATGAAGCCTCTTCTGACACCGCTGGCCTGCGCACTGGCCGCCCTGTGCGTCACCGGCTGCGCCCACGGCCCGGCCGCGGCACCGGCAACGGCTGACCTGGCCCTGCCTGCCGCCTGGGCCGCGCGCCCGGGCGAAGCCACACCCGACTGGGCCGGCCTGCTCGACCCCCAGCTCGCGGCCCTGCAGGCCCGCGCGCTGGCGGCCAACCGTGACATCGCCCTTGCCGCGCAGCGCTGGAAGCAGGCACAGCTGCTGGTCGAGCAGAGTGCACTGCGCTGGTCGCCATCCGCCGGCCTGTCGGCCAACGCCAGCCGGCCGGTGCAGACGCAAAGCAGCACCCGCAACGTCGACATCGGCGGCGTGACGGTGCCTGTGACCACGGCCACCGGCTGGAGCCGCAGCTATGGCGCGTCCGTCGGCGTCAGCTACGAGCTCGACCTCTGGGACCGCCTCGCCCAGGGCACGGCGGCCCAGCGCGCCCAGGCCGAGGCCGCCCGGACGGACATCGCGGCGGCACGCCTGTCCATCCGCAGCCAGGTGGCCGAGGCCTACTGGACCCTTGCCGCCGTGCAAGCCCAGCGACCGCTGGCCGAGGCCCAGCTCGCGCTCACGCGCGAAACCCTGGAGCTCACCCGCCAGCGGGTGCGTGAGGGCAAGCTGCTGCCCATCGAACTCGACAGGATCGCGGTCAATCTGCAGGCCGCTGAATCGCGCCTGGCCGACCTGGCGGCGGACGCGCAGTTGCAGCGCCACATCCTGGCCCTGCTGCTGGACGAACCCCTGCCCGGCCCGCAGCCCCAGGCAGCACTGCCCGCCGGCGCCCCGCCCGGCTGGCGCCTGGCACCGCCGGCCGAGGTGCTGGCCCAACGGCCCGATGTGCAGCGCGCCCGGCTGGGCGTGGATGCAGCCTTGGCCAAGCTGCGGGTCAGCGAGGCGGAGCGTTACCCGAGGCTGTCCTTCTCCGCCGGCCTCAGCACCGGCGGCACCACGGCCAGCGACTGGCTTGCGCAGCCGCTGGCGTCGTTTGCGGCCAATCTGGTGGTGCCGATGATCGACTGGCAACGCCTGGCCCTGCAACGCGACGGTGCTCGCACCGAACTCGACAGCGCCGCCCTGACGCTGCGCGACACCTTGCAAAAGGCACTCGCCGACATCGAGGGCCAGCGCATCGAGGCCGAACGCGCCGCGCAGCAGTGGCAGGCCAATGCAGGCCGCCTGCGCGAAGCCACCGAGAACGAGCGCCTGGCACAGCTGCGCTACGAGGTCGGCGCGGTGGCGCGGGCCGACTGGCTGCAGACGCGCAGCGCGCTGCTGGACGCGCAACAGGCCGAGATCCGGCTGCGGCTGACGCAGTGGGTGCGGCAGTCGTCCCTCTTCAAGTCGCTGGGGGGCGCCTGACAGGTTCGCGTGGCGGCTTGCAGTACGCTGCCGGGATGACGTCGATACCCGATTTCTCACGCCGCCGGCTCCTCGGCGCGCTGGCGGGCCTGGCGGGCCTTGCGATCGCGCCGCTGGCCCCCGCCGCCACGCCGGTGCAGGGCTTCAAGGTGGTCAAGGCCTACCCGCACGACCCGGAAGCCTTCACCCAGGGCCTGTTCTTCCACGAGGGCTTTCTGTACGAGAGCACCGGCCTGCACGGCCGCTCCAGCATCCGCAAAGTCGAAATCGAGACCGGGCGCGTGGTGCAGGCCGTGGGTCTGCCCGACGAATTCTTCGGCGAGGGCATCACCCGCTGGGGCGACCGTGTCGTTGGCATCACCTGGCAGGAGCAGACCGCCTTCGTGCTGGACCTCAAGACCTTCAAGCTCTGGCGCAAGTTCAGCTATCCCGGCGAGGGCTGGGGCATCGCGAGCAACGAACGAGAGTTGGTGATGAGTGACGGCACGCCGGAACTGCGCTTCATCGACCCGGCCAGCTTCAAGGAACTGCGCCGCGTGCGCGTGACGGCCGACGGCAAGCCCGTCGAGATGATCAACGAGCTGGAGTGGGTGGACGGCGAGGTCTGGGCCAACATCTGGCAGACCGACCGCATCGCGCGCATCAACCCCAAGACCGGCGTCGTCACCCGTTGGATCGACCTCAGCGGCCTGCTGCCTCAACGCCGCGGCAGTGACGATGTGCTCAACGGCATCGCCTACGACGCCGCCCGCAAGCGGCTGTTCGTGACCGGCAAGCTCTGGCCCAAGCTGTTCGAGATCCAGCTCACGCCCGGCCGCTGAGCGGCGTCATCGACAGGCGTCCTCACCGAAGTCGAAAACGATCTCCCATGGGCCGGCCGCCGTGCGCCGCCAGGTGGACTGGAAACGTGCCACGCGCTTGCCGTCCGGCGCCAGCACCGGGCCGCTGGTACGCGCGAGGTCGCCGCTGGGCAGCACGAGCACCAGGTCGGGCGACCAACTGAAGGGCGGCGATGGCGACGTGATCAGCCCTCGCCATGCCGACATGACGGCATCTGGCCCATGCAGGGGGGCCTTGTCCATCCAGATCGTGTCAGGCGCCAGGAAGCGCCGGAAGGCGTCCAGGTCTCGGGCGGCAAACGCCGCAGCGAAGGCGGTCTCGGTGCGTCTGACCTCTTCCACGCGGCGCGCGATGTCGTCCGGCGAAGGCCAGGCGGCGGGCGCCGCGGTGGCCGGGGCGTGAGCGGCGAAGGCAGGAAGGCTGGCCGCGGCCAGCAGCGCGTGTCGGCGGGAGGTCATCGATCCAACTCCGAGAGCGAGAGGCC
The DNA here is from genome assembly GCA_021738245.1 of Methylotenera sp. Classification (GTDB taxonomy): domain Bacteria; phylum Pseudomonadota; class Gammaproteobacteria; order Burkholderiales; family Burkholderiaceae_C; genus Pelomonas. Next base: position 16,011 of record JAIPCJ010000014.1, read on the forward strand.
GCCAGGATGACCGGCTCCGGCGCGACTGCCGCAAGTCACGACGCACCTCCCCGCCATCGGGCTGGCCCGAGCGACGAGCCCGTGGCTCAGAAGGCGGCGATCCCCGTCTGCGCGCGGCCCAGGATCAGCGCATGGATGTCATGCGTGCCTTCGTAGGTGTTCACCACTTCCAGGTTGACCAGGTGGCGGGCAATGCCGAACTCGTCGCTGATGCCGTTGCCGCCGAGCATGTCGCGCGCCATCCGGGCGATGTCCAGGGCCTTGCCGCAGCTGTTGCGCTTCATGATGGAGGTGATCTCCACTGCGGCGGTGCCCTCGTCCTTCATGCGGCCCAGGCGCAGGCAGCCCTGCAGGCCGAGGGTGATCTCGGTCTGCATGTCGGCGAGCTTCTTCTGGATGAGCTGGTTGGCCGCCAGCGGCTTGCCGAACTGCTGGCGATCCATGGTGTATTGCCGCGCGGTGTGCCAGCAGTCCTCGGCGGCGCCCAGCGCACCCCAGGCGATGCCGTAGCGGGCGCTGTTCAGGCAGGTGAAGGGGCCCTTCAACCCGCGCACGTCGGGGAAGGCGTTTTCTTCGGGGCAGAACACCTTGTCCATGACGATCTCGCCCGTCAGCGAAGCACGCAGGCCCACCTTGCCGTGGATCGCGGGCGCGCTCAGGCCGGCCCACCCCTTCTCCAGCACGAAGCCACGAATCTGGCCGCCATCGTCCTTGGCCCAGACCACGAAGACATCCGCGATCGGGCTGTTGGTGATCCACATCTTGCTGCCGGTCAACTCATAGCCGCCGTCAACCTTGCGGGCGCGGGTCACCATCGAGGCCGGGTCGGAGCCGTGGTTGGGCTCGGTCAAGCCAAAGCAGCCGATGAACTCGCCGGTGGCCAGCTTGGGCAGGTACTTGCGCCGGGTGGCTTCGTTGCCGAACTCGTAGATCGGCACCATCACCAACGACGACTGCACGCTCATCATCGAGCGGTAGCCTGAATCGACCCGCTCCACCTCGCGGGCGATCAAACCGTAGCTCACGTAGTTCAGGCCGGCGCCGCCGTACTCGGCCGGGATGGTCGGGCCCAGCAGCCCGAGCTCACCCATTTCGCGAAAGATGCTCGCGTCGGTCTGCTCCTTGCGGAAGGCCTCCAGCACGCGCGGCCGCAGGCGATCGCTGCAGTAGGTGGCCGCAGCCTCGCGCACCATGCGCTCTTCGTCTGTCAGCTGTTCGTTCAGCAGCAGCGGATCGTCCCAGTGAAAGCTCGCCTTGGTGGCCATGTCGTGTCTCCGGAGATGAGGGCTCGCCCGTGCCATCGGCATCGGGCGCAATGGTGTGAGTATTGCCCTCGGTCGCCATTCGTGTCCAATACAAGAATCGGCTTCAACAATTCGTCATGCCTATCGACAACCCCGGCGCCGCCCGCGCTCTCGAGTTCCGACACCTGCGCTGTTTCATGGCGCTGGCGGAGGAACTGCATTTCGGCCGCGCCGCACAGCGGCTGGCGATGTCGCAGCCGCCGTTGTCCGTGGCGATCCAGCAGCTCGAAGCCAGCGTGGGCGCGCGGCTGTTTGACCGCGACAGCAAAGGCGTACGGCTCACCGCGGCCGGCCTCGCGTTCCAAGGTCATGCCGCGGGTCTGCTCGAGCGCGTGGAGGCGGCCTGCGCCCTGGCGCGGGAAGTCCAGGCGGGAGAAGTCGGGCGGCTGCGCGTGGGCTTTGTGGGCTCGACGCTCTACAACGGGCTGTCCACCTGGCTGCAGGCCTTCCAGGCCAGCTGGCCCCGGGTGGAGGTGGTGGTGGTGGAGCTGAACTCGCAGGATCAGATCGATGCGCTGCTGCAGGACGAACTCGACCTCGGCCTGGTGCATACCGACCGCCTGCCGCCGACGCTGCAGTGCCAGCCGCTCTACACCGAGCCCTTCCTGGCCTGCCTGCCCGCCGGGCATGCGCTGGCCGGCAGCACCGAACTGCCTCTGGCGGACCTCAGCGACCAGCCGTTCATCCTGTTTTCACGGCGCGGCTCGCCCGACTATCACGCGCGCATCGTCGACATCTGCCGTCAACAAGGCGGCTTTCACCCGCGCCTGCAACACGAGGGTCGACACTGGCTGTCGGTGGTGTCGCTGGTGGCGCAGGGCCTGGGGGTCAGCATCGTGCCGGCAGGCTTCCAGCGCGCCGGCATCCAGGGCGCGAGCTTTCGGCCGCTGGCAGATCGCATCGACGACTCAGCCGTCTTCGCAGCGTGGCGGCGAGATGGCGACCCCGTCCTGCGTCAGCGCTTGCTGGCCGCGCGGTTGAGCGCTTGACCGCCCCGGCCCTCGCGCGTCCATCCCTAAGCCGCGCCTGGCGAAGACTTCCCCGTGCGTTCTGCCCACTTCTGCTCACGCCGCGCCCCTGGCTGCACTGCACTCACGTGCCGCGCCGCGCCACCATGCTTGAATGCGGGTTACCCCGAAGACGCCACCGTCCGCCCTGCGCGACGGGACTGCATGGAGACACCAATGAACGCATTCCGGCCCCGCCAACTCCTCGCCACCGCCCTGCTGACCGCCGGGCTGCTCGGCACCGCCCAGGCCGACATCACCGTCGGGCAGACCGCCGGCATCACCGGCGCCGTGGCCGGCAGCGTCAAGGAAGTGACGCAGGGCGCGCGCCTGTACTTCGACGCCGTCAATGCCGACGGCGGTGTGGGCGGCCAGAAGATCACGCTGGTGTCACTGGACGACAAGTTCGATCCCAAGCTCGCCGCCGCCAATGCCAAGACCCTGATCGACCAGGGCGTGATCACCCTGTTCCTGAACCGCGGCACGCCGCACACCCAGGCCATCATGCCGCTGCTGGCCGAGCACAAGGTTCCGCTGGTGGCCCCCTCCACCGGCGCCATGGTGCTGCACAAGCCGGTCAACCCGTGGCTGTTCAACGTGCGCGCCACCTACCAGCGCGAAGCCGAGCGCGCCATCGAACACCTGAGCCTGATCGGCATCAACCGCATCGCCCTGGTGCAGGTGAACGACAGCTTTGGCGAAGACGCCGTGGCCGGTGCGCTGGCCGGTCTCGCCAAGACCAACAAGCAGCCGGTCGCGCACGAGAAGTTCGACCGGGCCAAGCCGGAGATGGCGCCGGTCATCACCAAGGCCCTGGCCGCGCAGCCGCAGGCGGTGCTGTTCATCGGCCCGGCCTCGGCCGTCGTCGAAGGCATGAAGGCGGTCCGCGCTGCCGGGTCGTCTGCCCAGATGGTCACGCTGTCCAACAACGCCTCCGCGGGCTTCATCAAGGACCTGGGCGATGCGGGCCACGGCGTCATCGTGAGCCAGGTGTTCCCGTACGAACGCTCCATTGCCAAGCCCATCATCAAGGAGGCGCTGGAGCTGGCCCGCAAGGCCAATGCAGAACTGACGCCCAGCATGGTCGAAGGCTTCGTGGCCGCCAAGGTGCTGGTGGAAGGCCTCAAGCGTGCCGGCCCGAAGCCCACGCGCGACAGCCTGCGCAAGGCCCTGGAGGGAATCGGCCGCTTTGACCTCGGCGGCATCGAGGTCGGGTACGGCCCGAACGACCACAGCGGCATGGACTATGTGGATCTGGCCATCATCGACCAGACCGGCAAGTTCCGCCGTTGACCGCCAGCCGTTGACGCGCGGGCGCACCGGCGGGGGGAGAGTTGGAATAAACCGACACCACGACCCCGCCGGCAACGCTAAGGTGCCGCCCGCCATGCCTCACTCACGCCGCCTCTGGGACATCTCGCCCACGGTTTCGCCCGACGCTCCGATCTTTCCGGGTGACGAGCCCTACCAACTGCGCTGGACCGCGCAGCTGTCACCGGGCTGCCCCGTCAACCTCAGTGCCATCACGATGTCGCCCCACGTGGGCGCGCATGCCGATGCGCCGCTGCATTACGCCAACGACGCGCCGGCCATCGCCGATGTGCCGCTGGACACCTACCTCGGCCGCTGCCGCGTCATTCACGCCCTCGGCGCCGCTCCCCTGATCACCGTCGACCACCTTCGCCACGCCGAGCATGACCTGCCGGCGCGGGTGCTGGTGCGCGTCTGTGAGCGCGCCGACACGGTGTGGAACCCCGCCTTCACCGCCTACGCGCCCGAGGCCGTGGCGTGGCTGGCCGAACGCGGGGTGCGCCTCATCGGCATCGACACGCCCAGCGTCGACCCGGCCGACTCCAAGGTGCTCGACAGCCACCAGCAACTGCGCCGCCACGACCTGCGCGTGCTGGAGAACCTCGTGCTGGACGACGTGCCCGCCGGTGACTATGAATTGATCGCCCTGCCACTCAAACTCCAAGGCGCCTGCGCCAGCCCGGTGCGCGCCATCCTGAGGGAACTGCCATGAATCTCGAAGACGCCCAGCGGCTCGACGCCGCCGATCCTCTGCGCAGCCTGCGCGAGTTCTTTCAGTTGCCCGAAGGCATCACCTACCTTGACGGCAACTCGCTCGGCGCGCTGCCCAAGGCCACGCCGGACCGCATCCAGAACGCGGTCAACCAGGAATGGGGCCAGGGCCTCATCAAGAGCTGGAACGCCGCGGGCTGGATTGATCTGCCGCGCCGCCTCGGTGACCGGCTCGCGCCGTGGCTGGGCGCCCGGCCGGGCGAGGTGCTGGTGGCCGACTCGACCTCGGTCAACCTCTACAAGGTGCTGCATGCCGCCCTGCAACTGCAACAGGGCCAGCGCCGCGTGATCGTCAGCGAGCGCAGCAATTTCCCGACCGACAACTACATCGCCCAGAGCGTGGCCCGAGCCCACGGCGGCGAACTGGTGCTGGCGGAAACGCCGGACGAGATCGCCGGCCTGATGGACGAGCGCTGTGCGGTGCTGATGCTGACCCACGTCAACTACCGCACCGGCCGCATGCACGACATGGGACTGCTGACGCGCTGGGCCCATCAGGCCGGCGCGCTGGCCGTGTGGGACCTGGCGCACAGCGCTGGCGCGGTGCCCATCGACTTGCTCGGCTGCGCGGCCGACTTCGCCATCGGCTGCGGCTACAAGTACCTCAACGGCGGCCCGGGCGCGCCGGCATTCGTGTGGATGCACCCGCGCCACGAGGGCCAGGTCTGGCAGCCCCTGACCGGCTGGCTCGGCCATGCGCATCCGTTCGACTTCGACAGCGAATACCTGCCCGCACCGGGCATCCAGCAGTACCAGTGCGGCACGCCGCCGGTGCTGTCGATGACCGCGCTGGACACCGCGCTGGATGTGTTCGACGCCGCCCAGAAGCTCGGCGGCATGAAGGCCCTGCGCGCCAAGTCGCTCGCGCTCACCGAGGCCTTCATCGACAGCGTGGAGGCCCGCGTGCCGGGTGCTGCGATCGCCACGCCGCGCGAGGCCACCCTGCGCGGCTCGCAGGTGTCGTTCTCGCTGCCCAAGGGGGTGGACGGCTACGCCGTGATGCAGGCGCTGATCGCCCAGGGCGTCATCGGTGACTTCCGCGCCGGCACGCCCGAGCTGCTGCGCTTCGGCTTTGCGCCGCTGTACAACGGCTTTGCCGACGTCGCCCGCGCCGTGGACGTGCTGGCCGGCATCGTGGCCATCGGCTCATGGAACGCGCCTCAGTTCACTTCCCGCGCCAAGGTGACCTGACCGTGACGCAGCCGATCGAACATCACGGCGCGCAGCTCGATTTCTCGCGCGACATGAGCTATGGCGACTACCTCCAGCTCGACGCCATCCTGAACGCGCAAAAGCCGCTCTCGCCCGACCACAACGAGATGCTCTTCATCGTGCAGCACCAGACCTCGGAGCTGTGGATGAAGCTGATGCTGCACGAGTTGCAGGCCGCCGTGGCCAACGTGGCGCAGGACCGTCTACCCGAGGCCTTCAAGATGCTGGCGCGGGTGTCGCGCATCATGGAGCAGCTGGTGCACGCCTGGGATGTGCTGGCCACGATGACACCGCCCGAGTACAGCGCGGTACGGCCCTACCTGGCCCAGAGCAGTGGCTTCCAGAGCGCGCAGTACCGCCGCATCGAGTTCATGCTGGGCAACAAGAACCGCGCCATGCTCAAGCCTCATGAGCACCGGCCGGAGCTGCTCGCGCAGGTGCAGGCGGCCTTCGAGGCCCCATCGCTCTACGACGAAGTGCTGCGCCTGATGGCCCGCCGCGGCATTGCGGTGCCAGGCGAACACCTGGCCCGTGACTGGACGCAGCCGCACACCGCCAGCGAGGGCGTGAAGGACGCCTGGCTGACTGTCTACCGCAGCCCGCAGGCGCACTGGGACCTCTACCAGATGGGCGAGGAACTGGTCGACCTGGAAGACGCCTTCCGGCTTTGGCGCTTCCGCCATGTGACCACGGTGGAGCGTGTCATCGGCTTCAAGCGCGGCACGGGGGGGACGGGTGGCGTGAGCTATCTGCGCAAGATGCTGGATGTGGTGCTTTTTCCCGAACTGTGGACGCTGCGCACCGATCTCTAGTGCAAGTTGGGGGTCTTCAGCCGCCAGCGCCTCCGGTCGAAACGGGCTGAAACCTAAAATCGGCGGTCCAAACCAGCCGAGACAAGGTCCGCCCGATGGACACCCGCACCTCTGAAACCCGCCTGCGCATCGACCGCCTGCGCGACGCCATGACAGCGCAGGGCGCGCACGCCGTGTTCGTGCCGTCCAGCGACCCGCATCTGTCTGAATACCTGCCTGACCGCTGGCAAGGCCGCCAGTACCTCTCGGGCTTCACCGGCTCGGTCGGCAGCCTGGTCGTCACGCAGGACCGTGCCGCCCTTTTCGCCGACAGCCGCTACTGGACGCAGGCCGAGGCGCAGATCGCCGGCAGCGGCATCCAGCTCGAGAAGATGGCCACCGGCGCGTCGACCAACTACATCGACTGGATCGCGCAACAACTGCAGCCCGGCCAGGTGCTGGCGGTGGATGGGCAGGTGCTCGGCCTGTCGCTGGCCAACACACTGCGCGCCGCCATGAAGCGCGTCGGCGTGCAATTGCGCACCGACCTCGATCTGCTGCAGGCCGCCTGGGCCGACCGCCCGGGCCTGCCGAGCGAGCCGGTCTACGAGCACGCGGCGCCGCATGCGGTGGTCACCCGTGCGGACAAGCTCGCCCGCGTGCGCAAAGCCATGGCCAGTGTCGGCGCCACGCACCACCTGGTGTCGACGGTCGATGACATCGCCTGGATGCTGAACCTGCGCGGCAGCGATGTCGAGTGCAACCCGGTCTTCATCGCCCACCTGCTGCTGGACGCCAGCGCCGGCCGGCTGTTCATCGGCGAAGGCAAGGTGCCGCCCGACCTGGCCGCGCGGCTGGCCGCGGACGGCGTCACGCTGGTGCCCTATGCCCACACCGCTGCGGCGCTGCAGGCGCTGCCGGCAACAGCCAAGCTGCTGATCGACCCACGCCGCGTGACGCTGGGCCTGCGCGAGGCCGTGCCAGCTGGGGTGCCGGTGGTCGAGCAGATCAACCCCAGCACCTTGCTCAAGAGCCGCAAGACTCCCGAAGAAGCCCGCTTCATCCGCGAAGCCATGGCCGAGGACGGCGCGGCCATGTGCGAGTTCTATGCCGAGTTCGAGGCCTCCATCGCCCGCGGCGATACCTGGACCGAACTCGACATCGACACGCGGCTCACCGCCGCTCGGCGCCAGCGGGCTGGCTTCGTCGGGCTGTCGTTTTCGACGATTGCCGGCTGGATGGCCAACGGCGCCCTGCCCCACTACCGCGCCACGCCCGAGTCTTACGCGCGCATCGAGGGCAACGGCCTGCTGCTGATCGACTCCGGCGGCCAGTACCCAGGCGGCACCACCGACATCACCCGCGTCTGGCCCATCGGCGAAGTGACCGCGCAGCAAAAGCGTGACTACACGCTGGTGCTCAAGGGGACGCTGGCGTTGTCGCGCACCCGCTTTCCGCGCGGCACGCTGAGCCCCATGCTGGACGCCATCGCCCGCGCGCCCCTGTGGGCCCATGGCCTGGACTACGGCCATGGCACCGGCCACGGCGTGGGCTACTTCCTGAACGTGCATGAGGGCCCGCAAAGCATCAGCAAGGCCATCCCCGAGCCGTCCATGGCCATGGAGCCCGGCATGATCACCTCGATCGAACCGGGCCTCTACCGCCCCGGGCTGTGGGGCGTGCGCATCGAGAACCTGGTGCTCAATGTGGCCGTCGAGACGCCCGAGAAGAACGCCTTTGGCGAGATGCTCGAGTTCGAGACCCTCACGCTGTGCCCCATCGACACCCGCTGCATCGACAAGGGCCTGCTGCAGGCCGACGAGGTGGCCTGGCTCAACGACTACCACGCCACGGTGCGCGAACGGCTGGCGCCCAAGGTCTCCGGTGCCGCCCTGGCCTGGTTGAACGAGCGCACTCAGCCCATCTGACCCACCCGGCTGCCGCGAGGCGGCGGCCTGCGTGGTCCGTGCAGGCACACTGGGGTCATGGAAGAGATCGAGATCGCCGTCATCGGCGCTGGCGTGGTCGGTTTGGCGGTGGCCCGCGCCCTGGCCGAGCAGGGCCGCGAAGTCATCCTGATCGAAAGCGCCGGTGCCTTCGGCACGGGCACCTCGTCGCGCAACAGCGAGGTTATCCACGCCGGGCTCTATTACCCGGCGGGCAGCCTCAAGGCGCGGCTGTGCGTGCGGGGCAAGGCCCTGCTCTACGACTACTGCGCCGAGCGCGGCATCGGGCACCGCCGCTGCGGCAAGCTGGTGGTCGCCACGCGAGAGGTCGATCTGCCTCGCCTGGCGCTGCTGGCAGCCCAGGGTGCCGCCAACGGCGTGGACGACCTGCAGCTGTTGACGCCAGACGAGATGCGCGCAAGGGAGCCTGCGCTGAATGCGGTCGGCGCCCTGCTTTCGCCCTCGAGTGGCATCGTCGACAGCCATGGGCTCATGACCTCGCTGCTGGGCGACGCCGAGCGCCACGGCGCCACGCTCGCCCTGGCCAGCCCGGTGACGGGGGGTGAACGTCTCGCCCAGGGTTGGCGACTGCGAATTGCCGATGACTTCGACCTCGCCGCCCGGCACGTGATCAACGCAGCCGGCCTGCATGCCTCGCAGCTTGCCGAGGCCCTGGGCGTGCCTGCACCGCAGACGCGCTATGCCCGCGGGCACTATTTCGCCTTGACCGGGCAAGCCCCCTTCCGGCACCTGATCTACCCCCTGCCCGTGGACGGCGGGCTCGGGGTGCACCTCACCCTGGACCTGGGCGGGCAGGCGCGCTTCGGCCCCGACGTGCAATGGCTGGACAACACCGACCCGGCCACGCTGGACTACACCGTCGACCCGGCTCTGGGCGCAACGTTCGAAACCGAGGTGCGTACCTATTGGCCAGGCCTGGCGCCCGGCGCCCTGCAGCCGGCCTACAGCGGCGTGCGCCCAAAGCTCAGCGGCCCGGGCGAGCCGGCCGCCGACTTCGTGATCGACCGCAGCCAGCCTGGCCTGGTCAACCTGTTCGGCATCGAGTCGCCCGGGCTGACGGCGGCCCTGGCCATCGCTGAACACGTGGCGCTTGAGCTCGGGCCGCGCGGTTGAGTAGGCCGGATCAGGCGGTGGTGCTCAGACCCGTCGTGTCTGATGCAGGCTGGAGCCAGTTCTTGCTGATCTGGTCGTAGAGCTTCTGCGCCAGCGCAGCGATTTCGGCATTGGCGCCCTGGCTGGCTTCGCTGCCGGCGCCTGCCTTGGCCAGTTCCTTCAGCTCGCCGGCCAGGCGCTCGATCTGCGACACGGTGCCATCCTGGTTGACGTCCAGCGGGTCGTAGGTCGTGGCCGCAGTCGACGACGTACTGCTGCTCGACGCACCCGTTGCTGCAGCGGGCGGCGGGCCGCCGGCACCCGGGGGAGGACCGCCCATGCGGCCGGTGCCCTGGCCCTGGTCCGGGCGACCGGCCTCAAACTCAGCGCGGGACAGCTGACCGTCGCCATCGGCATCGAGCAAGGCGAAGGCATCCTCGTCATCGTTGGCCGCGCCGCGCTGCTGCGCGAATGCCATCGTCGAAGACGGCGGCGGCATCAGGTCGCGCATGCCCTGGCTGAGCTCGTCGCTCGACAGGCTGCCGTCACCACTGCTGTCCATCTTCTTCAGCAGCTCGGCACTGTCGCCGGCCTGGCCCGCGTGTTCCAGCAGCGTGGCCAACTCGGTGGCATCGATGCTGCCACTGCCGTCGCTGTCGACCTTGGCGAACAGGCGCGCTTCGTGCTCGGCCTTGCGGGCGGCACCGCTTTGTGAGGTGTCCCAGGCTCGGTTCACACCGCCCAGGCCGCTGATCGTGCTCATGGCGACTCCTTCATGGATTGAGAGACCCCCGCGCCGTGCTGGCAACGGGTGACCTCATCTTTGAAGGGGGCCGTCAAGGCTTCTTATCGCCTGTGTGTCGAGCCCGACATAAAGCGGGTCTTGATCGCAAAGACTGACGGGCGATGCCAGCGCTATTCAGCCGATCAGGTCGCCAGGTCAGATCGCCAGGGCTGCATCCGCGCCCGCAGCCCGAGGCAGCAGGGCCAGGCCACCTCGCAGGCTCCAGGCCTGCACATGCCCGAGCCGCCGCAGTGCGCGGGCCGCTTGGGCACTGCGGTTGCCGCTGCGGCAGAAGCAGACGATGGGCGCGCCCGGCGGGAGTGACCGCCACTGCGCGAGCGCCTCCGGCAAACCCGACAGCGCGACGGCCTGGCGGCGCACCCGGCCACCGAGTTGGGGCGCCTGACCGAGCCGCTGCTCGTAGGGCTCGCGCACGTCGACCAGCAACAGGTCAGGATGGCGCGCCAGCAGGGCTTGAACCTCTGCCAGGCTGATCTCGCTGGCCGCCAGCGCGCAGCCGGCGTCGACTCGGGCGCCGCAGGCCACGGTCTGGTAGGCCGTCAGGGCCAGGTCTTGCTCCAACGCCGCCTTGGCGGCAGCAAAACCCGCGGCGTCGATGCGCCCGGTCAGCACATCGGCCAGCAGCGGCTGGGCCTCGCACTCCACAGCCAGTGTGCTGGCGAAGCGATCGTCGTAGTCGTGCCCGGGCAGCAGCAAGGTCTGTTCGCCCACGGCGGCGCGCAAGGCCAGCAGCGAGCCGGCGTAGGCCAGTGGCGCACTCTGTTCGAAATCACTGCGCCCGAGCGCGCCTGGCATGACGGTGTCGCCAACGAAGGCCCACTGCAGGCCGCGCGCATCGTGCAGCAGGTAGGCCGTCGAGTCGTGCGTGTGGCCCGGAACAGCCAGCCGGGTCAACCAGCGGCCGCCCAGGCTCAGGCGATCGGCATCACGTGGCCAACCCAGCGCATCCACATCGCCCGGCTCTTGTGAGATGGCCTGCCAAAGGTCGGCCGCCGAAGAAGCGTGGTCACCGTGGCTGTGGGTGTCGAGCACGGCCGCGAGCGCATAGCCCTGGCAACGCAGCCACTGGGCCAGCCGGTCGGTCAGCGCCGGCAGCGGGTCAACAAGCAGGGCACGGCGGCTGCCGGCATCGGCCAACAGGTAGCAGCAGGCGCCGTCCACCATGAAGCGAGTCAGCCCGTCGGCGGGCGCCGCTTGCCCCGGCGTGCTCGGGTCCAGGCAGCTCTGCCGCAGAGACTCACCACAGACACGGATGCGGGCGCAGGCCTCGTCAATGAAACGGCGGTCGACCACGGGCCCGAATGACAGGCGCACGCTCGCTGCGGTTTGCCAGGCTGGCAGGCCCATGGCCTCCAGCACGTAGCTCGGCTGCGCTTTGGAGGCGCTGCAGGCCGAGCCGCCGCTCACGCGCAGTTCCGCGGCGTCGAACAGGTCCAGCAGGAGTTTGGAACTCAGGCCCGGCACCGCGAAGTTGAGCGTGGTGGGCAGGCAGAGCTCGGGCGGCGCATTGAAAAGCAGCCCAGGGAAGGCCGACTGCAGCGCTGCCGCCAGACGATCCCGGTGCACCTGCAGTGTGGCCGCGTCGCAGAAGGTGCCACCGGCCTCCAGGGCGGCCAGCACCGCGCCCAACGCTGCGATGCCAGACATGTTCTCCGTGCCTGACCGCCAGGCGCCCTCCTGGCCACCGCCTGCGAGCAGCGGCGTGAACGGCGCGCCCTCGCGCACATAGAGCAATCCAATGCCCTTGGGTGCGTAGAGCTTGTGGCCGGAGAAGGGGGCGTAATCGATGCGCCGCTCTTCCAGCTTGAGCGGCAGCTTGCCGAGTGCCTGCACGCCGTCCACCATCCAGCGCGCCGGGCTGCCCGCCAGGGCGGCGGCAATGCCGTCCAGGTCGCTGATCACGCCGGTCTCATTGTTGGCGGCCATGGTGCAAACCAGGCCGGCCCGCGGCGCATGCGCGCGCAGCCAGGCCAGGTCGTGTCGGCCGTCACAGCCGACCGGGATGGCCAGCACGGTGAGGTTCAAACCCAGCAGCGCATTCCAGTGCTTGATGGCCTCGGGCACGGCCTTGTGCTCGGTGGCACCGTACAGCAGCAGGTCGGGCCGCGCCTCGGCCTCGCGCAGAGCGCTCAGGGCCGACAGCACCGCCGTCTGGATGCCCTCGGTCGCCCCGCTCAAGAACAGCAGCCGGCCCTGCCCGGCGCCGAGCACCCGACGGGCTCGGGCCCGCACGCCATCCATCAGCGCTCTTGCCTTCAGGCCCGTGCTGTGCACGCTGCTGGGGTTGCCGAAGTCTTCCGCCATGGCCGCCAGCGCAGCTTCGCGCGCCTGCGGCAGCACCGGGGTGGTGGCATTGGCATCGAGATAGATTTCCATGGGGTACTCGGCAGAGGGAATGGCGAAGATTGTTCCCACGCCACTGAAGCAACGGCTTGCGCGTGCGGCTACGTTTTGGCAGTTTCATGGTTTCCAATGCTGCCTATCATTGGCCGCATGAAATTGGATTCCATCGATCTGCGCATCCTCGACATCCTGCAGCAGGACGCGACTCAGCAAGTCGCAGACATCGCTGCGCAGGTCGGCTTGTCGACGACCCCCTGCTGGCGGCGCATCCAGCGGCTGAAGGAGGCTGGCGTCATCACGCGACAGGTGGCGCTGCTGGACGCTCAGAAGGTCAACGTGGGCGTGACCGTCTTCGTCTCGGTGCGCACCAACCAGCACAGCCAGGCCTGGTTCGACACCTTCAAGGCCACGGTGCAAGCCATTCCGGAGGTCGTCGAGTTCTACCGCATGAGCGGCGATGTGGACTATCTGCTGCGGGTGGTGGTGCCTGACATCGCCGCCTACGACCGCGTCTACAAGCGCCTGATCGCCGGCACGCAATTGCACGATGTCAGCTCCAGCTTCGCGATGGAAGAACTCAAGCTGACCACCGCCCTGCCCCTGAGCTACGTGCGCTGACGCCACCATCGCAGGCACTCGTCCACGGCAGCCGCAGTTCATCCGCCCGGGCCGGCATCTCGTCGCCCAGCCCTCGCCGGCTCAGGGCCACGACGCGACATTCACGCTCACGCCTTGCTCAACGCCGCGCCTGACCATGAACACCGCCGCCCAAACCTTCGCCCTCGCCTTCGGCTCCGTGCTCGCCGCTGCGGCGATCGGCGTCGCTCTGGCCAATCACATGGCTGACGCCGCCCCATCTGCCAGTCGTTCCGCTCTGGCCACCCAGGCCGAACCCGCCTCCTCACCGGCCGCAGGCTTGCCGCAGGGCGTCACTGAACAACACCCGAGTGCCGAAGCGCTGCGAGTCGCCCAGGCACCGGGCCGTCAGGCAATGTGAGACGACCTGCACCTGGCGTGCGGCGCCGCCTTGTCCCCGCCGTACGTGGGCAACCCTGTTGATAACCGCTGCACCCCACGGCTAAGCCCTTGTCAGCCAAGGGCGCCCGCTTCACTGCTTCAAAAGAAGGCACATCGGATCGTCCGAGGCATGAGCCCGTCGAGTGAGATCCGCGATGCACAGCAGGGTCGCGTGATGTACCCCGGGTTCAAAGCCCCGCCCCAGGTTTCCGGCTGCGTGGGCTACACGATCTGGCTGACGGAGCGGCATGTCGTCTACCTGGGACGGCGCGGCGAGAGCCACGTAGAGCGCTCTCCTGATTGAGCACCCGCGGCAATTCCCCGCCAAGCGCCTCAACGGTCACCCAACGCTGCTGGCCGTGCTCAAAAGCAAAACGGCCCAGCGGTTTGAATCGCTGGGCCGTTGATTGGCTTAATGCGTATTGGGGTGGCTGATGGGACTCGAACCCACGACAACAGGAATCACAATCCTGGACTCTACCAACTGAGCTACAGCCACCGCAGAGCCAAAAAGTATAACCTAAAAATCAGGGTGCGCTAGCTGCCGAGGCGGGCGCGGCAACTTTAATCACCGCCTTGTACTGGCTCTTGAGTGCCGCCAGGTAGGCCTGCCCTTCGGCACGCGCCCAGGCACCGGCGTACTGCTGGGCAGCGCGCTTGTCGTCGATCACGGCGACATCGCGGGGTTGCAGTTGGTTGATGCGCACCACCACGTAGCCGCCATCTTCCGAGGCGACGCCAACGACGGCGGGCAGCTTGGTGGCGTCGGCACCAAGCACGGCTTCAAGTTGCGCGCGGCTCAGGGCCTGGGGCTTGGCGCGCGAGACTGTCACGGCGGCTTCGAGCCCCGCGGTATCTGCGGGGTTGGCCTTCAGCGCGGCCAGGCGAGCCTCGCCAGCCTTCTTGGCCTGCTCGGCAGCGAGCTTGCGCACCAGTTGGCCACGAACCTGAGCCTTCACATCTGCCAGCGGCGGCACACGGGCCGGGTTGTATTGCGTGACCCGAGCCGACACGAGCTGACTGGGGCCCGTTTCAACGGCCTCGGTGTTGCGCTTGTTGCGCAGTGCGTCGGCGCCGAAGATCGCCTCCAGCAGCTTGGTCGAGGCGAGCGGGCCGGCAGCGCCGGGCAGCGGCTGGCGCCCAACGGTGGCGGTCTGCACCTGGAGCTTCAGCTTGTCGGCCGCAGGCTGCAGGCTGTCGGACTGCTCGTAGACCAGGTTGCCGAACTGTTCGGCTGCCTCGGAGTAGCGACGCTGGGCCAATTGCTTGCGCACCTCGGCCTCGACTTCAGCGCGCACAGCCTCGAAGGGCTTCTTGTCGCCGCCGCGGGTGCCGGTGAGCTGGATGATGTGGTAGCCGAAGTCGGTCTCGACCAGGTTGCTGATCTCACCGGGCTTCATGGCATATACGGCGGCATCGAACTCCTTGACCATGGCGCCACGGCCGAAGAAGTCGAGGTCACCACCATTGGCGGCCGAGCCTTCGTCCTGCGAGTTCTTCTTGGCCAGCGCGGCGAAATCGCCGGGGTTCTTGCGGACCTGGGCCAGGATCTCTTCTGCCTTGGCCTTGGCCTTGGCGCGCTCTTCAGCAGGCGCGCTGCGGTCAGCCTTGATGAGGATGTGGCTGGCGCGACGCTCTTCCGGCACGCCGAAACGCGCGGCGTTCTCCTTGTAGTAGGTCTGGAGGTCGTCCTCGGTGAACTTGACGTCTTTCTTGAGCGCGTCAATGTCGAGCACGACGTACTGGATCTGGGCCGACTCGGGCAACTGGAACTTGGCCGCGTTCGCGGGTTCCTTGTAGAAGGCCTCGATCTCGGCATCGGTCGGAGCCAGCTTGGCCGCGAAGTCCTTGATGTCGAAGCGTTGCACCTGCACTTCGCGCTGCTGCAGCAGAGCATCGAAGGCCAGCTTGGGCGAGGCGGTGCCCACCGTCGGCGACGACTCGATCGGCCCGGTCACCTGACGCAGGGCGTAGTCCTGACGCAGGCGCTCCAGGAAGATCGACGGCGTCATGCCCTGGGCTGCGAGCAGCGCCTTGTTGACCGTGCCATCCGCATTGCGCAGGAAGGCGAACTGCGGGTCGGCCCAGAAGCGGGCTGCCACAGCCTCGGGGCTGGGCGTGAAGTGCTGCTGGTCAGCCGCCACCTTGAGCGTGCGCTCGGTCACCAGGCCTTCGAGGGCCTGGCGCTTGGCCTCGGGGCTGTCGAGCAGCTTGGCGTCGATCGTGGGGTTCTGGCGGCGAACGCGCTCGGCCTGGTCACGCTGCGCCGCGTCCCATTCCGCCTGGGTGATCTTGCGACCGTTCACGCTGGCCACGCCGGCATTGGCGCCGTCCATCATGCTCGTGTAGCCCTGCATGCCCACGAAGGCGAAGGACGGCAGGATCAGGATCAGCAGGATGAACTGGAACAGGCGGGTGTGCTTGCGGACGAAATCGAACATCTCGGGAAGCCTTGGGGGTCAAGCGCGAAGAATCAAACGCGACGAAGGCGAACCGAGGTTCGCCTTCGAGGGGATCCGCATTCTAGATGCGTCCACTTGGGAGGCGGCGAGCCGCCAAGATTGGGTGGTGGGCGCTGACGGGCTCGAACCGCCGACAATCTCCGTGTAAGGGAGGTGCTCTACCAACTGAGCTAAGCGCCCGACTGTGCCGGGAGGGCAGGACCGGTCAGTTGACCGCGTCCTTCAGGGCCTTGCCCGGCTTGAACTTGGGCACCTTGGCCGACTTGATCTTGATGGTGGCGCCGGTGCGGGGGTTGCGGCCGGCGCGCGCCGCCCGCTTGGTGATGCTGAACGTGCCGAAGCCCACGAGGGACACGGTGCCGTTTTTCTTCAGCGTGGTCTTCACGCCGCCGATGACGGCTTCGAGCGCACGGCCTGCAGCGGCCTTGGAAATGTCGGCCTGCTTGGCGATGTGCTCGATCAATTCGGACTTGTTCACTCGTGCCCCCTCATGACAATTCAGCGGACTGTGGAGCCCTGCACCCGCCTGGGGCGTGCAAGGCTGCGATGAGACGTCAGACCCGCGAACTGCATGATCGGATGCCACTGTAAAGCGACGGCGGTCACACGCGGGGAAGCGGATTCTAGACGCGCGCCTCGAAACGCGAGGGGCGGGAAAAGTCCCGATACAACTCGATGTCCGGGCCGCGCGCTGCTCAGCGGGCTTTTGCGCGGATCTCGGGAACGGCCTTCTGCAGGTAGTAGACCATCGACCAGATCGTCAGCACCACGGCTGCGTAGATGAGCCATGTGCCCCACAGCCGCGTGGGGATCAGGCCGAACAGGCGACCGTCGTAGAGCAGGAAGGGAATCGCCACCATCTGCACGGTGGTCTTGAGCTTGCCCACCATGTGCACGGCAACGCTGCGCGACGCGCCGATCTGCGCCATCCACTCACGCAGGGCCGAGATCGCGATCTCGCGACCCACGATGACCAGGGCCACGAAGGCGTTGACCCGGCCCAGCTCCAGCAGGATGAGCAGGGCGGAGCACACCAGGAACTTGTCAGCCACGGGGTCCAGGAAGGCGCCGAAGGACGAGGTCTGGTTGAGCTTGCGCGCGAGGTAGCCGTCCAGCCAATCGGTCAGGGCGACCACGATGAACAAGACGGTCGCAAACAGGTTCTGATGGACAGGCGCCAGGTCCAGGTAGAACACCCCGACGATCAGCGGGATGGCCACGATGCGGGCCCAGGTCAGCAGAGTCGGCAGGGTCAGGAACATGGCGGCGATTGTGCCCAAGCCGGCGCCCTGCCCCGGAACAGTGCGGTGCGACTGTGGCTAGAAGGTTGCATCCCCTCAGTTCAGTGTCAACGGCTTGAAGCGCATGTCTTCTTCAAAGAGGAAGGTTTCCGTGAACCGCCAGGGCTCGGGCATGCGGCGCACATCACCGAAAGGCGCGGCGCGGTGCACCGCGTCGATGGCCATCTGCAACGTCTCCGGCGCATAGCGCGGCTTGCGTACGACGTTCACGCGCTTGACGCTGCCATCCGCCTTCACCTCCACCTCCAGCACCACCAAGGTGAGCAGATGCGTCGGCGCGGTCGTCATGTAGGTGCGGTCCGGGTTGGCCATCACGAGGCGCTCGGCGGCCTGGCGGCGCAGTTCGTCGTGTGAACGCACCGCCCTGGGCGCTGGCAACGCGGCAGGCTTGGGCGCCGCCGCCGCCGCAGGTGATGCCTGCGGACCGGGTGCAGCCGCGGGAGGCGGCACCGGGACGGCCCGCGGTGCGGGTGCCGGCGGCGGCGTCGTGGCGCAACCGGCCAGCACGGGCCCGATGAGCCATCGCGCGGTGCGCTTGAGACCTTGGATGATCTTCATGGGTTCTCCTGAGCGCCTCAGTGCAGGGCGCGATAGATTTCTTCGGCGAGGTCGCGTGAGATGCCCTTGACGCTGCAAAGCTCATCCACGCTGGCACCCGCCACGCCCCGCACACCGCCGAAGCGCTGAAGCAACTGTGCACGCTTCTTGGGGCCGACGCCGGGCACGTCTTCCAGCCGCGAGCCGCCCGTGCGGGTGGCTGCACGCTTGGCCCGCATGCCCGTGATCGCAAAGCGGTGCGCCTCGTCGCGGATCTGTGCGATGAGCATCAGCGCTGCCGAGTCACGCCCCAGATAGACCTTCTCCCGCCCGTCGGCGAACACCAGTTCCTCCAGACCCACCTTTCGGCCCTCCCCCTTCTCCACGCCAGCGATCAGGCTCAGGTCCAGCCCCAGCTCCTCGAAGACCTCGCGCGCCATCGACACCTGGCCGCGGCCACCGTCCACCAGCACGAGGTCCGGCAGGCGCCCCGTGCCCAACTGTGCCGCCTCGGCCATCTTGCTGTAGCGGCGCGTGAGCACCTGGCGCATGGCTGCATAGTCGTCGCCGCCGGTGATGCCCTCGATGGTGTAGCGCCGGTACTGGCTGCCTTGCATCTGATGGCCCTCGAACACGACGCAGCTTGCCATCGTCGCCTCGCCGGCTGTGTGGCTGATGTCGAAACATTCGACACGGAACTTGTCGATCTCGGGCGGCGCCAGGTCCAGCGCATCCACCAGCGCCCGGGTGCGCGCCTGCTGGGAGCCTTCTTCCGCGAGCAGGCGCGCCAGTGCCAGCTCGGCGCCCTTCACGCACATCTCCAGCCAGATGCGACGCTGGCCCCGCGGCTGGGCCTGCACCGCCACGCGGCTGCCGGCCTGGCCCGCCAGCGCCTCGGCCAGGCCAGTGTCGACAGCCTCGCTGACGATGATCAGGCCCGGCACGGGCGACGCCAGGTAATGCTGCGCGATGAAGGCCTCCAGCACCTGGCGCTCGGGCGACAGCGCCTCGTCTTCTTCCATCTGCATGGACGTGGCATCGTCCACATGCTTGGGGAAGAACGCGCGGTCGCCCAGGTGACGACCGCCGCGCACCATCGCCAGGTTCACGCAGGCGCGGCCGCCCTGCACCTTCACGGCCAGGATGTCGACATCGCGATCACGCCCGGTGGCGCTGCTCTCCTCGATCACCTGCTGCTGCAGCACCTTGGACAGCGCCTGGATCTGGTTGCGCACCTCGGCTGCCAGCTCGTAGTGCTGCGCTTCGGCATAGGCCATCATCTGCGCCTGCAGCATCGCCATGACTTCATCCGTCTCGCCGCGCAGGAATCGCTCGGCACTCTGCACGTTGCGCGCGTAGTCGCCCGTCTGCCCGGCCGGCACGCAGGGGCCGGAGCATCGCTTGATCTGGTGCAGCAGGCACGGGCGGCTGCGGTTGTTGAAGACACTGTCCTCGCAGGTGCGCAGCCGGAAGACCTTCTGCATCAGCTGAATGGATTCCTTCACCGCCCAGGCACTCGGGAAAGGCCCGAAGTACTGGTGCCGCTTGTCCACCGCGCCGCGGTAGTAGGCCATGCGCGGGTAGGCGTGGGACGTGATCTTCAGGTAGGGGTAGCTCTTGTCATCCCGGAACAGGATGTTGAACCGCGGGTTCAGCGTCTTGATCAGGTTGTTCTCGAGCAGCAGCGCCTCGGCTTCGGTGCGCACCACCGTGGTCTCGAGCCGCGCGATCCGCGCGACCATCATCCCGATGCGCGTGCCGCCATGGTTCTTCTGAAAGTAGCTGCTGACGCGGCGCTTCAGGTCCTTGGCCTTGCCGACGTACAGGACCTCGCCTTTGGCATCGAAGTAGCGGTAGACCCCAGGCAGCGCCGGCAGGGCGTTGACCTCGGTCACCAGCTTCTCGCGGGCCTCGCGGGCGGCGGCTTCCATGTCGGCCACGCTGTTCTTCTCGGCGGCTTCGAGGGTGGACGGGTCGGATTCAGGACGGGGCGCAGACGACATGGCGCCGGATTTTGGCCTGGGACAATCGCGCCCCATGATTTGGGATCTTTTTTGCCGCGTCATCGACAACCACGGCGACCTGGGCGTGTGCTGGCGGCTGGCCCGCGACCTGGCGGCACGAAGCCATCGGGTGCGCCTGTGGGTGGACGATGCCGCCGCCCTGCGCTGGATGGCACCGGAGCGCCCAGGCGGCATCGAGGTCCACGACTGGCCGCAGGGTGATGTCGACGTCACGCCTGGCGATGTGGTCATCGAGTCCTTCGGCTGCGAGCCGCCAGCGAGCTTCGTTGCGCGCATGGCCGCGCGCACACCAACGCCCCGCTGGGTCAACCTGGAGTACCTCAGCGCCGAGGACTATGTCGAACGCAGCCACGGCCTCGCCTCGCCGATCTTCCACGGGCCGGGCGCCGGCCTGACGCGGCACTTCTTCTACCCGGGCTTCACCGAGCGTACCGGCGGCCTGCTGCGCGAGCCGGCCCTGCTCGACGAGGTGCAGGCCTTTGACGGGCGGGCCTGGCTGGCCAGCCGGGGCTGGGCGCCCCGTACCGGCGAGCGCGTGGTGAGCCTGTTCGCCTACGCGAACCCGGCCCTGCCCGACCTGTTGGCGGCGTTGGCAGCCCAGCCGACGCTGCTGCTGGCCTGCCCGGGCCCGCTGCAATCCCTGGTGAAGGACCGCCCTGGCTTGCGGTGCATCGCCCTGCCCTATCTCTCCCAGCCCGAATTCGATCGACTGCTCTGGGCCTGCGACTTGAACTTTGTGCGTGGCGAGGACTCCTTCGTCCGCGCTCAATGGGCCGGCCGCCCCTTCGTCTGGCAGATCTACCCGCAGCATGACGAGGCTCATCACGCCAAACTGCAGGCGTTCATGACGCGCGCCGGGCTGCCCCCCGCCTGGCAGGCGGTCTGGCGCGGCTGGAACGGCCTCGGCCCGCTGCCCTCACCGCTGCCACCGCTGGCGCCGCTGCTGGCGCAGGCGTGCCAGTGGCGTGCGCAGTTGGCGGCGCAGCAGGACCTCCTCACGCAATTGGAGGGCTTCTTAGGGGTTTCCAGCTAGAATGACGGGCTTTGCCGCGCCAAGCCGGGAGTTTTCGGAGTCTGGTGGGCAGTACACGACTCGGGTCCCGCGGCCCCATCTCGCCGGGGCACGTCCGAGATAACTTCCGAGATAACTTTCGAGATACCCACCATGAAGCTCGCTCAAGAAATCCGCGCCGGCAATGTGATCATGCAGGGCAAGGACCCGATGGTCGTCCTGAAGACCGAATACAGCCGTGGCGGCCGTGGTGCTGCCACCGTGCGCATGAAGATGAAGAACCTGCTGAACGGCGCCGGCGCCGAGCTGGTCTTCAAGGCCGACGACAAGATGGAGCAGATCATCCTCGACAAGAAGGAGTGCACCTACTCCTACTTCGCCGACCCGATGTATGTCTTCATGGACACCGAGTACAACCAGTACGAAGTCGAAGCCGAAAACATGGGCGACGCCATCTCCTACCTGGAAGACGGCATGGGCGTGGAAGTGACCTTCTACGACGGCAAGGCCATCTCCGTCGAAATGCCCACCAGCGTCGTTCGCGAAATCGAGACCGAGCCGGCCGTCAAGGGCGACACCTCGGGCAAGGTCATGAAGCCCGCCCGCATCGTCGGCACCGGCTTCGAAATCGCCGTGCCGCTGTTCGTGGAAAACGGCGACAAGATCGAAATCGACACCCGCACGCACGAGTACCGCAAGCGCGTCTGACGCGACCCGGCGATCCCGTCACGAAACGCCCGCTTCACCGCGGGCGTTTTGCTTTTCAGAGCGCGTCGTCGCCGAGGTCGGGCACGTCGAGCTCGGCATCGATCTCGCTGTCGAAATCGGCGCTGGCCTTCAGCGGAATCCACGGCCGGTCCAGCGGCCGGTAGACGCGCCGCTGCAGGCGCTGCAGGCGGTCAGAGCGTTCGATGGCGTGCATCACCTCGTCGGGCGAGATCAGCATCGCAAACGGGTCGGCCAGATTCGGGGTGGTCAGCATGGTGAGCCTCGGGGTGAGTCGATGGCTTCACTGTAGGGAGACGCGCTTGGCCGCAACAGTCGGCCCAGCGCTCTGGGCCCTGTAGGAGTTTTTCCTACATGCGGCCTGCAGCGAGAACTAGTTCGCGCTTGACGCGGCCTGCGCCGCGCGGGCTGCTTCCGCTGCACGTTGCTGGCGCTGCTGGCTGATGCGGCGCAGTTCCTTCGCGAGCACGTCCCGGCCGCCACGGTCGGCAAAGTCAGCCGCGGTCAGCTCCAGCTCATTGGCAGCCCGAGGCTCGGCACCGGCCTTCAACAGCACCGGAATGACGTCGGTATTGCCATAGCGGGCAGCCATCATCAGCGGCGTGGTGCCGTTCTCGGAGCGCGCATTCGGCTCCGCACCCTGGGCGATCAGGAAGGCGGCGACGCCGTTGTCCGGGCCGCTACACGCGTAGTGCAGGGGCGTCCAGCCCGACCGATTGACGGCCGCGCCGTGCTTGACGAGCGCCTGCACGGCCGGCAGCGAGCCGCGAATGGCCGCAATCATCAGCGGTGTCTCGCCCTGCGCATTGGCTTCGTCCAGGCGGAGCTGCGCAGAGCCCAGCAGGCTTTCCAGCGCGCGCTGGGAGTCTTCCTTGGCCGCAACGAAGAGTGCCTTGCGGCCGCGCGCATCGGGCTGGTTGGGGTCCACCCCCTGCTGAAGCAACCGCTGCACGGTGCGGCCGTCGTTCATCTCGGCGGCGATCACGAGGTCGTCGACCGGGCCCGCCTGGGCCCAACCCGCCGCTGCCAGCGCTGCAGCCAACCACCAGGCTTTCATGCCACGGCCTCCGGCAGGCGGAACAAGCGCCGGGTGTTGGCCGTCGTCTGTGCGGCGAGCTCCGCGATGGGCAGGCCCACCGCGTCGGCCACGGCCTGGGCAACGTGGGGCACATAGGCCGGCGTGTTGGTCTTGCCCCGGTAAGGCACGGGCGCCAGGTAGGGGCTGTCGGTCTCGATCAACACGCGATCGAGCGGCAGCAGCTTGAGCAGGTCGCGCAGGTCCTGCGCGTTCTTGAAGCTGACAATGCCTGAGAACGAGATGTAGTAGCCGCGCTCGACCGCGGCCAGCGCGACCTCGGCGGTTTCGGTGAAGCAATGGAACACACCGCCCGCCGCTTCGCCGCCTTCTTCGTCGAGCACGCGCAGCGTGTCAGCCGCACTGGCGCGGGTGTGGATCACCAGCGGCTTGCCGGCTGACTTCGCCGCGCGGATGTGCACCCGAAAGCGCTCGCGCTGCCACTCCATGTCGGCGATGCTGCGGCCGTTCAGGCGGTAGTAGTCCAGCCCGGTCTCGCCGATGGCCACCACCCGCGGCAAGGCCGCCAGCCGCACGAGTTCGGCCTCGTCGGGCTCGCGCATGTCTTCGGTGTCCGGGTGCACGCCGACTGTCGACCACAGCACCTCATGCTGCATCGCCAGCGCATGCACGGCCTCGAACTCTTCCATCTGGGTGCAGATGCAGATGGCCTGGTCGACCTGGGCGGCTTTCATGTCGGCCAGGATAGCCGGCAGGTTCTCCCTCAGCCCCGGGAAGCTGAGGTGGCAATGGGAATCAATGAACATCAGAGCGTCTGGGTCGGCTTGCTGGACGACACCGCCGTGCCGAGGATCTCCTCGATGCGCGCGCGGATGAGCCGCGTTTTTTCGTCCCCCGGAAACCGCACGCCCACGCCCTGCGTACGGCCGCCGGAGGCGTTGGCCGGCGTCAGCCAGGCCACCTTGCCGGCCACGGGGTAGCGCTGGTTGTCTTCCGGCAAGGCGAGCAGCAGGTAGATGTCTTCGCCCAGCTTGTAGTCGCGCGTGGTGGGCACGAAGAGCCCGCCGTCGGTGAAGGCCGGAATGTAGGCCGCGTACAGCGCCGACTTCTCGCGAAACACCAACTGGATCACGCTCGGCCGCGCGCCCGAACTGGCGCCCTGCCCGCCCACCGTGGGCAACGGCATGGAGCCGCCGATCTGGCTGGGCTGGAATTGCGTGGAGGGGCCGGACTTGGAATTGGCGTCGCTCATGGCCGGAGTGTATTCAGCGCGCAGCCGCCGTGATGGCCGATCTTGCCTGGGCCACCAGCGCTTCGATCCACAAGCCGGCGTTCAGCGGGTGCTCGGCATGCCGGGCTGCCCGGCGCAGCTCGGCCTCCCAGCTGAGCAGAGGCGCCGGCCGCTTGGGCACGGGCAGCGAGGCCGCCGCGAAAAACTGCCCGGGTTGGCCATGGGCGCGGCGCACCAGATCGTGGCACAGGCGCTGCAGCGCATCGATGACACGCACAGGCGCCCAGTCTGACAACGCCGCCACCTCGCCCCGGGCCACACGCTTGGGCAGGGCCTGCCACGCGGCGTCGGTCAGGCCGTCGTTGAACCACTGCAGCGCCTGCTGGGGGCGACCGCCCGTGGCGTCGAGCAGGCCGCCGGCATCGGCCACGCCCTTGGCCGCCAGCCAAGCCAACGCCGCGCTGCGCTCCGGCAAGGCCAACGGCAGCGGCTGGCAGCGGCTGCGGATGGTGGGCAGCAGGCCGGCGCTGTCATGGCTGGCCAGCACGAAGCGCAGCAAGCCGGCAGGCTCCTCCAGCGTCTTGAGCAGCGCGTTGGCCGCCACGCCATTGAGCGCCTCGGCCGGAAAGATGACCACCACCTTGGCCTTGCCCCGGGCCGACGTCGCCTGCGCAAACGACAGCAGATTGCGCACGGCCTCGACCTTGATCTCGCGGCTGGGCTTGGCCTTGCCGGCCTTGGGCGCCTCGGCCTCTTCGAACGGCAGCCCGAGCGACTCGCGGGCCGACGCATCGAGCGCCTCGGGCAGCAGCAACTGGAAATCGGGATGGGTGCCACTGGCAAAAAGCCGGCAGCTGGCGCACTGCCCGCAAGCCGGCTGCCCCTCCGCCCGGTCTTCGCACAGCCAGCTCTGCGCGAGCTTGACCGCCAGCTCCAGCTGGCCCACACCCGCGGGCCCCTGCACCAGCAGGGCATGGGATCGCGCCCGCGCCAGAGCCTGCGCCAGTGGCGCCTGCAGCCAGGGCAAGTCGGCGTTCAGCATGCCGGATACCGCTGGGCCAGCACGGCCAGCACCTGGGCACCCACCGCCTCGACGGTGCCACTGGCGTCGATGCGCACGATGCGGCCCGGCGCCTTGGCTGCCCGCGCCGCATAGGCGGCGCGCACGCGCTCGAAGAAGTCCAGGTCCTGCTGCTCGATGCGGTCAGCCTCGCGCGCGCCAGCCCGGCGGGCTGCGGCCTGCTCGCTGGGCAGATCGAACCAGAGCGTCAGCTCGGGCTCGGTGCCCTGCTGCACCCAGTCGGCCAGTGGCTCCAGCACCGACAGCGGCAGGCCACGGCCGCCGCCCTGGTAGGCAAAGCTCGCATCGGTGAATCGGTCGCAGAGCAGCGTCTTGCCGGCAGCCAGTGCGGGCTTGACGACGGTCTCCACATGGTCGCAGCGGCCTGCAAAGATCATCAGGACCTCGGTCATCGCTCCCATGGGGCGGCTGAGCACCAGGTCGCGCAGGGTCTCGGCGAGTGGCGTACCGCCGGGCTCGCGGCTGAGCTGCACATCCGCGCCCCGGGCGCGAAACCAGTCAGCCACGGCCTGGATGTGGGTGGACTTGCCGGCACCGTCGATGCCTTCGAAAGAGATGAATCGTCCGGTCACTTGCCGCCGCGTTGGTATTTGTTCACCGCGCGATTGTGCGCGGCGAGGTCTTCACTGAATTCGCTGCTGCCGTCCCCGCGCGCGACGAAGTACAGGTCACGCGTGGCGGCCGGGTTGAGCGCCGCCTGCAGCGATGCGGCGCCAGGCATCGCAATCGGCGTGGGCGGCAGGCCGCCGCGGGTGTAGGTGTTGAAGGGCGTGTCGGCCAGCAGGTCGCGCTTGCGCAGGTTGCCGTCGAAGGCTTCGCCCAGGCCGTAGATGACGGTGGGGTCGGTCTGCAGCGGCATGCCCACCCGCAGCCGGTTGATGAACACCGCCGCGACCTTCTTGCGATCGGCCGCGGCCCCGGTTTCCTTCTCGACGATGGACGCCAGGATCAGGGCGTCGTCAGGCGACTTCAGCGGCAGGCCCGAGGCCCGTTGCCCCCAGGCGGCGGTCAGGCGCTGCTGCATGGCGGCGTGGGCGCGTTTGAGCACCGTCAGGTCGCTCACGCCGCGGCTGTAGGCATAGGTGTCGGGGAAGAAGCGGCCCTCGGGGGCCTGGCCCGGCTGGCCCAGGGCCGCCATGATCTCGGCATCTGTCATGGCCGCGGTGCGAACCTTCAGCGCAGGCGCCGCCGCCAGGGCCGCCCTCACCTGCCGCCAATTCCAGCCTTCGATCAGGCGCAGTTGCTCCATGACCTGATCGCCGCGCACCATCTTGTCGAGCAGCTCGCGCGGGGTGACGCCGGCATGCACCTCGTAACTGCCCGCCCGGATCTGCTTGGCCTGGCCCGACCACCTGAACCATTGGTAGAGCCAGCGGGCGTCCGTCTGCACGCCGGCGGACACCCAGGCGCGGGCCACTTCGGCCGGGTTGGTGCCCGGCTCGATGGAGAGCTCGACCGAGGGCGCGGCCAACGTCAGCGGGCTGCGCAGCCAGTGCCACACCCCAGCCGCCGCGATGCCGGCGATCAACAACAAGGCGAGCAACGCTCGCAACAACCACTTCATGCCCTGAGCTTTGCCTGGTGAATCAGGCCCGGAGAAAGGGCGCCGATGATAATTCCCGCCATGCCCGAGACCACTCAACTGCGACTCACCGATTGGGGCGTCATCCGCGCGCAAGGCGCCGATGCCGCCAGCTTCCTGCACGGCCAGCTCACGCAGGACTTCGCCCTGCTCGACCGCGACCACGCCCGCCTGGCGGGCTTTTGCACCGCCAAGGGCCGGCTGCTGGCCACGATGGTGGGCTGGCGCGGTGGCGATGACGAGATCCTGCTTGCCCTGCCCGCCGACACCCTGGCCGCCACGCTGAAGCGCTTGTCGATGTTCGTGTTGCGCGCCAAATGCAAGCTCAGCGATGCCAGCGCGGAATTCGCCGTCTACGGCCTGCTCGGCACGCCTGCCGCCGAGGCCTGGACGCTCAAGCGCGAAGGCGCCGCCGTCGAGATCAGCCTGCCCGGCGCCAGCCGCGCGCTGCGCGTGCAGGCCGCCGAGGCGCCCGCGCCGGCGGGTGCGCCCATCTCCGCCGACGACTGGGCCTGGGCCGAGGCTGACGCCGGCCTGGCCTGGGTGCGCGCGGCCACCGTCGAGGCCTTCGTGCCGCAGATGATCAACTTCGAGGTGCTGGGCGGCGTGAGCTTCAAGAAGGGCTGCTACCCCGGCCAGGAGATCGTCGCGCGCAGCCAGTACCGCGGCACGCTGAAGCGCCGGCTGCAGGTGTTCGAGACGGACGCCACGGCCACGGTCGGGCAGGAGATCTTTCACAGCGGCGACCCCGAGCAACCCGCGGGCGTCGTGGCCGGCGCGGGCAGCCGGGGCGGCCTCACCCGGCTGACCGCCGAGATCAAGCTTGCCGCGCTGGAAGGCGGCAGCCTGCATCTGGGCAGCGCCAGCGGCCCTGCCCTGCGCCCGCGCGCCCTGCCCTACGAGATCCCGCCGCAGGACTGAGCATGCAGCTCTATGTGTACTACCGGGTCGCCGCCGACCACGCCGAGGCGGCGCTGACCGCCTTCCGCAAGGCACGCGTCGAGGCCCCGATCGAGCTGTTGCAGCGACCCGAGCCCGATGGCGAAGGTCGCTGGACCTGGATGGAGATCTACCCTGAAGGCTGGACGCACCGCGAGCCGCAAGTGGCGGCGGCGATGGCAGGCTTCATGGCGACGGAACGCCGGGTGGAGCGATTCGAGATGCTGGGCTGAGCCGCGCGGGGGCTCAGAGCGCCCGCACCATCTCCACATGGCCGATGCCGGCCTCCTCGAAGGGCTCGCCACGGCGCTGGAAGCCCGCGCGCAGATAGAAGTTCTCGGCCGACAGCTGCGCATGCAGCAGCACCTCGCGGTAGCCCTGCCGGCGTGCTTCTGCCATCAGCGCATCCAGCACCTGGCGGCCAATGCGGGTGCCGCGCATCGCCCGCGACACCGCCATGCGGCCGATCTTGGCCACACCCGGCACATGCTCCAGCAGCCGGCCGGTGGCCAGCGGCACGCCGAAATGATTGCGCGCCAGCGCGTGCAGGCAGGCGGCGTCGGCGCTGTCCCACTCCAGGTCCGCCGGGATGTGCTGCTCCTCGACGAACACCTGACGGCGGATGGCGCTGGCCGCTTCGCCCAGCTCGGCCCACGCGCCCAGGGCCACGTCGACGACAGGCTTGCCGGCCTCGAAGTCGTGGATGACCTGGCGCAGCCCATCGGGCAGGCGCAGCGGCGTTTGCGTGGCGGGGTCGGCGAAGACGTAGATCATCTCGGCCTGCACCAGCATCTGCTCGCCGTGGAAGACCGCAGCGTCCACCATCATCGAGCTGTTGCCGAACTCGCGCACCCGGATGCCGATGTCCAGCCGGTCGTCATAGCGGGCCGAGCCCCGGTAGTCGAGCGTCGCGCGGCGCACGTAGAGGTCGCCGCCCAGGCTCTTCATGGTGTCGTGGTAGGGGATGGCCAGGGCCCGCCAATAGCCGCTGATGGCGGTGTCGAGGTAGGTCAGGTAGTGTCCGTTGAAGACGATGCCCTGGGCATCGATCTCGGCCCAGCGCACGCGCAGGGATTCGAGGTGGCGGAAGTCGGTGCGTTTCATGGCAGCAGATGGTTCTTGAGTGCCTCGGCGCAGGCATTGAGCGCGGTCAAGGCTTCGGGCAGCTGACGGCCCATCTTGATGAAGTCGTGCGTCACGCCACGATACAGCTCCAGCTGCACGTTGACACCCGCAGCCCGCAGGACGTCCGCGTAGGCCAGGCCCTCGTCCACCAGCGGGTCGCATTCGGCCAGCACCACGCAGGCCGGCGCCAGGCCGCTGTGGTCGTCGGCCTCAAGGGGCGCAAAGCGCCAGTCATGGCGCTGGCCGGCATCGATGTAATGATCGAAGAACCACGCGATGCTGGCAGCATCCAGCAGAAAGCCGTTTGCAAAGAAGCGGTGCGACACGGTGTTGGGTGCACTGGCCGTGCCGGGCGTGATCAGCAACTGCAGCGCCAGCGGCAAGCCCTGGTCCCGCGCATGAAAAGCCGTGGTGGCCGCAAGCGTGCCGCCGGCACTGTCACCGCCCACGGCCAGCCGGCTGCCGTCCAGACCCAGGTGGGCGGCCTGCTCGTGCAGCCAGCCCAGCGCCGCCCACGCATCGTCGACCGCGGCCGGAAAGCGGTGCTCCGGCGCCAGCCGGTAGTCCAGCGCCAGCACGGCCACGCCGCTGCGCAGCGCCAGCTGGCGGCAGAGGCTGTCATGCGTTTCCAGGTCACCGATGGTGAAGCCACCCCCGTGCAGATAGAGCATCACCGGCAATCGCTCACCGCTGAGGGCGTAGAGCCGCGCAGGGCGACCGGCCGCGGTGAGGTCTTCGACACGCGGCAGCGGCGCGCGGGGCAGGTCCAGGATCTCGGCGCCCATGCGGTAGGCAAGGCGGGCCTCGCGCGGCGTGAGGCTGTGAAACGGCGGGCGCTTGGCGCGGTGGATGCGTTCAAGCACGCCGGCCATGCGCGGGGTCAGGAGCTGGGTGGGAGGCGTCATTGGGAGCGGATTGTCAGGCGTCCGTGCGCCTGTGACCCGGCCGCGGCCACTGCAGCCGCGTCGCGCGCATGACGGCCGGGCGACGCAGCGCCTACTACGATGCTCCGCAGACCCGATCGATCCTGCCGACCCGCTGGAGAACGCCCATGGCCCAGATCCTCTACCTGACCCGCATCGAGCTCGAGTTCGGTGCGAGCCGATTGCTGCCTGCCGAGTGCGAGCGCATCGGCATCCGCCGCCCGCTCATCGTGACGGACGCCGGTGTGCGCGCGGCCGGCGTGCTCGATGAAGCGCTGGCCGCCTTTACCGAAAAGCCGCCCGTGTTTGACCAGACCCCGGCCAACCCGACCGAGGCCGCCGTGCGGCTGGCGGTGCAGGCCTGCCAGGCGCACGGCTGCGATGGCCTCATCGCGGTCGGCGGCGGCTCCAGCATGGACCTCGCCAAGGGCGTCGCGATCGCGGCCACCCACGAAGGGCCGCTCAAGCGCTGGGCGACCATCGAGGGCGGCGCGGTCAACATCACCTCGCGCGTGTTGCCCATGATTGCCGTCCCCACCACGGCCGGCACCGGCAGCGAGGTCGCGCGCGGCGCCATCATCATCGTGGACGACGGCCGCAAGCTCGGCTTTCACAACTGGGAGCTGCTGCCCAAGGCCGCCATCTGCGACCCCGCGTTGACGCTCAAGCTGCCGCCCGCCCTCACTGCCGCCACAGGCATGGACGCGATCGCGCACTGCATCGAGACGTTTCTCGCGCCCGCCTTCAACCCGCCCGCCGACGGCATTGCGCTGGAGGGGCTGCGCCGGGGCTGGGGCGCCATCGAGCGTGCCACGCGCGACGGCCAGGACCGCGAGGCCCGCATGGACATGATGTGCGCCAGCCTGCACGGGGCCATGGCGTTCCAGAAAGGTCTGGGCGCGGTGCACTCCCTGAGCCACGCGCTCGGCGGCCTGAACCCCCGCCT
>JAIPCJ010000173.1 GCA_021738245.1 Methylotenera sp.
GGCTGAGCGGGTGGATTGAGCGGGTGGATTGAGGCCACGCGCAACGAGTCTCTCGCCCGCAGCGCATCCCGGCTTCGGCCGCGTCGCATTGCGGGGACTCGATCCGCGTGGCCTGGCCCTTAGCGCAGCGAGCGCCAGTCGACCACGCCCGAGGCGGGCGTGCATTGCGGCATGGGCGGCGCCGAAGCGGCCTGCGCGCAGCTGGCAAACCAGTGGTCGCCCGTCGAGTTGCGGAACTCCCGCAGCCGGTCGGCCACGAAGCGCGCGCCTTCGACATCCCCCGTGGCTTCCAGCGAGCGCGACCAGTGCATCAGCAGCCGCGCGTCGATGAGGCTGAAGGCCGTGCGCCGGGTGGCGGCCAGCGCCGCCCGGCCGGGCGGGTCGCTGGTGGCGGCCGCGTAGTCGGCATGGTGGCCGAAGAACACCGAGCGCTGGCCGCGGGCGATGCGCTCGTCCAGGGGCGTGAGGTTGTCGGTCGGCGCGTAGATGACGACCACGCGCTGGTAGTCCCATACCGCAAACGCGCTGCCCGCGATCAGCAGGGCGCCCGTCAGCTGCCAAGGCAGGGCCGGCGCCGCTGAGGGGGCACCGCCTCCGGCCGGCAGGGCCAGCCCGAGGGCGAAGCAGGCCGGCAGCAGGAAGTAGGCGTACCAGAGCGGGTACTCGAGCAGGCTGTGCAGGCCGATGGTCAGCACGATCATCAGCGCCGTGCGGCGCAGCAGGGCGTCGTCGCCTTCAGCCTTCACCGCACCGCGGGCGGCCCGCCACAACGCCCAGCCCAGCAGCCCCAGCACCAGCCCTGCCCACGGCAGGCCGAGCTCGACGGCCAGCTGCGACGGCAGGTTGTGCGTGTGGTCGAAGAAGGCGATCGGCCGCGTCGGGAAGGGCGTGAGGCTCCAGGCGAAGTTGAACTCGCCCCAGCCGACACCGAACCACGGGTTGGCGCGCGTCAGGGCCCAGGCATCGCGCAGGATGGCCAGCCGCGATGGCGAGCCCGCCCCTTCGGACAGGCGCGAAGCCGCGCCAAACGCATGCCCGCTCTCGGCGGACCACAGCGCCATCAGCCACCAGCTGACGCCCAGCATGAGCGGTGTCGCCAGCAGCGCCAGGCGTGCGCTGCGCGACAGGCGCCGGTCGACGATGCCCCACACGGCCAGCATGCCGATGCCGATGAAGCCGGTGCGCGAGGCACTCAGCACCACCGTGAACACGCAGGCGAACAGCAGTGGCCCCAAGGCCGCGCGCCAGCCGCGCCGCTCGGTGATGAAGACCGCGGCAACCGCGGCCCACATCATCAGGCTGGCCAGGTGGTTGGGCTGGCGCAGGTTGCTCACGGCGCGGCCCGGGATACCCGAGCGGGCAATGAAGTTGCCGTCGGCCCAGCTGGGTGCGAACACCTGCACCAGGCTGATCGCGATGCTGAAGCCGCCCGCCACCAGCAGGCCCCAGCACAGGGCTTCGGCAGCCAGGCCGCGATGCTGCCGGTGCAGGCCCTGGGCCAGCATCAGCACGGCCAGGGCGGCGCCCAGCACGGCCGCGGCTTCCAGGCCGAGGGACGACGGCAGGCCGCGCCAGAGCACGGAGGTCAGGGGTGCGACGAAAAGCAGCGCCAGCGCCAGGGCCGCCGGGCTGCCCGCGACCCGCAGCCAGCCGGGCGACTGGCGGGCCCACAGCAGCAGCGCGAAGCCCCAGCCCGACAGGGCGAGCAGCTGGTTGTAGAGGGTGGCCGCCGGGGTCTGATTGAAGGCGAGCAGCGGCGGCACCGCGGCGGCAATGACGATGGCCAGCAGGGCGCCGGGCTCGATCGGTTCAGCGGCGACGGTTGGCAGGGAAGACGGCGCAGACGACATGGGCGCGCATCATGGCACGCGGGGCCGTCAGTTCTTTGTCGGGGCTTCCTCGTGGTAGTCGTCGTCGATGTTGACGGCCCAGATGGCCTCGCGCCCGGCGCCGCCGTTGAGGATGGCCTGTGCCGCCAGGCGGGCCGACAGCATGGAGTGGTCCTGGTTGTTGTAGCGGTGCATGCCGTTGCGGCCGCATAGGTAGAGGTTGCTGAGACCGTCGAGCCAGCCGCGCAGTTCGTCGAAGCGCTGGAAGGCGGCGCCGAAGTAACCCGGGTAGGCCTTGGGCTGGCGCAGCACGGTGGCGTCCAGCAGTTCGGCCTCGTCGGCCAGGCCCAGCTGTTGCATCTCGCGCACGGCCAGGGCCTTGAGCGCGTCCTCGCTCATGGCCCAGAGCGAATCGTCGTCGCGGGCGAAGAACTCCAGGCCGAGCCAGACGGTGTCGGGGTCGGCCACCATGTAGGGGCTCCAGTTGTTGAAGACCTGCACGCGGCCGACCTTCACACCGGGTTCCTGGATGTAGATCCAGTTGTCATTGACGTGCCGCGCCTTGCCGGCCACCTTCGGGCTCATGCGCCGGTACAGCAGGCCGACGGTGATGAAGTCGCGGTACTCCAGGCCCGAGGCGATGGCCAGGGCGGGGGCGTCAGGCGCGGGGCGCAGTGCCTGGGCCAGCTCGCGGATGGGCATGGTCGACACGACATGACCCACGTCGAAGCTCTGACGCTGGCCCTGGCCGTCGTGTGCCACCACGCGCTCGACGAGGTGCTCTCGGCGGTGAATCTCGTCCACGGCCCAGCCACGCAGGAGCCGCCCACCGCGCCGCTCGAACTCGGCGGCCGCGGTCTCCCACATCTGGCCGGGGCCGTACTTGGGGTAGAGGAAGCTCTCGATGAGCGAGGTGTGCTGCGTGTCGGTCTTGCCGGTGACGATCTTCTTCAGCGCCTGCTTGGCGGCACTGCCGATGGACAGGCTCTTGATGCGCTGCGCGCCCCAGTCGGCACTGATGTCGCGGCAGGGCACGCCCCAGACCTTCTCGGTGTAGTCCTTGAAGAACTGCAGGTAGAGCTGGCGGCCGAAGCGGTTGATGAAGAAGTCTTCCAGCGTGCGCTCGGGCTGGATGGGTCGGGCCGCGGCGGCCATGTAGCTGCCGGCGAACTGCAGGCAGCGGCCCAGGCCCATGTTGCGCACCAGGTCCAGGCCGGGCTTGAGCGGGTAGTCGAAGAAGTTGCCGCCGAAGAAGATGCGCGACTGGCGGCTGCGCACCAGCATGACGGCGTCGTCCGACTCGCTGGCGGTGGCCTGGCTGGCGCCGAGCAATCGCTCCTGGCCCTGGTAGGCCAGGCGCGCATCGCCGCCACCCGCGGGCCGGGCGACGGGCAGCACATCGCGCCACCAGTCCATCACCCAGTCGGACTTGGAGAAGAAACGGTGCCCCCCGATGTCGATGCGGTTGCCCTTGTAGCTGACCGTCTTGGAGATGCCGCCGATGGCGTCGGTGGCCTCCAGGATCGTGACCTGCGGGTGGCCGGCGCGCAGCAGTTCCAGGCCGGCCGTGAGGCCGGCCGGGCCGGCGCCGATGATGAGGGCGGAGGGTTGGGTCATTGCTGCGGGATCAAGGCCTTGCGTTGGGGCTGGGTGGTGAACAGGAGGGCCTTGCGCAGTCCGAAGTTGAAGAGGAAGACGGCACCGGCTGTGGCCAGTTTGCCGGATACGGGGGCGATGCCGAGGCGGTGCACCAGCAGCCACA
Source organism: Methylotenera sp. (assembly GCA_021738245.1). GTDB lineage: Bacteria > Pseudomonadota > Gammaproteobacteria > Burkholderiales > Burkholderiaceae_C > Pelomonas. Next base: position 3,592 of record JAIPCJ010000173.1, read on the forward strand.
GCAGCAACTCCGTGAGTCCCAGGCCTGCCAGGCCAATCAGTGCAAACATCGCGAACTCGCGTTGTCGGTCAGCGATCCGATGCTGCTTGAAGATGTGTCTCGTGCTGACGAAGTAGATGAACCCCATGCCCAGCATGAAGCCCAGGAAGGCGGCGGCCAGCAGCGGCAGCCCCAAGTGCAGTCCCAGGGTGTAGACGCCAGTGTCCAGGGCCAATGCCGCAGCGCTGCCCGCCACATAGAGCACGAACTCGCGCAGGGGCGCCGAGACGTCAACGGGCGCCGTCGGACTTGAGCTGAGAGCAGGCATAAAGGTGGTAGGTCTGGGGGGCGTTGCGGTACGCGGGCGGCTGCCAGCGGGCCAGCGGGGCAACGGGCAGGCTGCCGGGCAGCACCAGGAAGTCCGGCGCGTCCGACGCCTTGCACACATCGATCAGGCGGGAAGCATCCGGCATTTCGCAGGCGAACCAGTTGGTGCTGCTGTGCATCAGGACCGAGCCCGTGCGACACATTTCATGCTCCGACTTGATTCGTTGGTACATCGCCCGGCGCGGGCCGAACATCAGGGCTGTGCCGCGATTGAAGAGCAGGCCCGCGCCTTGCTGCGTCGCAAAGTGGCTGGTGCGCTCCAACAGGCTCCAGACTGGTATCAGCTCGTTGGGCCAGTACACCTGAGCGTTGGCGGGGATGTAGGCCTTGAATGGATGGGGGGTGGCCGTGTCGGTCTCCACCGCCCGTGACAGGTCGGGGCGCTGGTCCCACGTGAAGGCGGCTGTTGCCAGCAAGAGGGTGCCCAGGCCGAGGGCGGCCGTCTGGCCGAGGGGGCCGCGCTTGCCCGCCGCCGCGAGCAGGGCGAAGACCGCCAGCGCCACCAGTGGGCTGCCGGCGATTCGGGCCGTGCCATCCGGCCAGGCCGTCTGGGGATAGATCCAGCTCCATTGCTGCACGTAGGTGAAGATATGCACGAAGGACAGGCCCAGCACCAGCGCGAAGATGGACCCGACGGACAACCGGACAGCGGCCTTGGACACGTTCGGCGCACGCCAGGCCGCCAGCGAAACGAGCGCCCACAGCGCTGCCGTTGCCACGCCATGACCTTGGTTGGTGTGCCCATTCAGCAGCGCCAACGCCATGGCCATGGCGCTCGTCTGCCACAGGCCGCCGCGGCGCCAGAGCTGGGCGAAGAGCCATGGGGCCAGGCCCACGGCCAGCAGATGGCCGATCCAGTGGGCCCGCCACAGTTGCAGCTGCGTGATCAGCACGTTGTGAAGAAGGTCGGTGCCGATGCCGGTCAGGATGACGGATGCGACGACGGTGACGGCAATCGCCAGGAGCAGCCGCTGCCAGGCGAGGCTGGTGTGCAGCCTTCGGCACGCCAGCAGGATGGCCACATCCACCGCGATGCGCAGTTGCTCGGACGCGGTCCAGTCCGACACCAGCACCATGTGGTTGTAGGTCTCGACCATGGACCACCAGTAGGCGTCGTAGGCCTTGAGCAGCCCGTCCAACGGCGCCACACCGGCCGCAGCGGCGGCGAAGGCCAGCGGCACGGCAACGAGCAGCCACGCCCAGCGCCGATCTGACTGCATCAGGTAGCCCCAGGCCACGGCCATCAGGGGCAGGGTCAACAGGGGATGGAGGAGCGCGCCGCCCGCCAGCAGCACGGCGGTGAGCGCCTTGCGGCCGTTCAGCAAGGCGACCACGCTCCACAGCAGCAGCGGCTCGGCAAACGTCCGGGCCGTGACGAAGGGCTCGGTGTAGCCGATGACATTGGCACCCCCGTACATGGGCGACAGGGTGGCGAACGCCACGGCGCCCCACAGGGGCAAGGTTCCACGCGGCTCGAAGCGTCGCAGCAGCGTCAGCACCGCGGTGAGCGTGGCCAGCCACGCGATGCAAATCACGCCGACATGGGTGGCCAGCAGGCCCCACTGTCGGTACAGCGGCACCATCAGGTCGGAATAGATGGAGTAGCTGTCCTGCGAGCCCCCGGCAAAGAAGGTGTCCTGGCTGAGCACCGGCACACGCGAGTGCAGCAGCACCTGTCCCAGGTAGAGCACCCCGTCGTGTCGCAGCCCCTCGTACGGGCGGCTGAACCACATGAACGCGATGATCGCCATGAGTGCGGCGATCGTGAAGCAGCGTCCCGGGGATGCGTTTTGTTCGGACATAAGAAAAAAGGGGCCGAGGCCCCTTCCTTGTAGATACCGGCACCGCAATCGCGGTGCGCTGTGCGGCATCGATCAGGTGTTGTTCTTCTCGATGGCGGCCTTCAGCGTGGCGTTGGTCACGCTGGTCGTGGTGCGCCAGATGACGGCCGTGCTGCCCAGGGTCGGGGTCAGCGTGATGGTCTGGCCGCCCAGGTCGGTGCCGACGTCGGCAGCGGGCTTCAGGGTCATGGTGATGGCGGAGCCCGTGCCGGCGATGGTGATGCTCTGGACTTCCTTGGTGGGCGTGAAGGCCGGGAAGCCGGTGGCCGTGCCGCAGTTGTCGAGGGTGCCGGTTTCCTGGCCGCACACGGCGATGGCGGTCTTGATGGCGTCAACGGCCGACAGGGCGTTGCCGATCTTGGCCTTGGCCGTGTAGTCCTTGTACTGCGGAATGGCCACAGCAGCCAGGATGCCGATGATGGCCACGACGATCATCAGTTCGATCAGGGTGAAGCCCTGTTGGGCGCGTGCTTTCAGGTTCATGGATATCTCCAACGAGAGGTCAGTGAGAGGGAGGGAGGCGCTCTCACCGAATGCAGGGGGCGTGCCAGCTTTCTAGGGGGGATGCCGCGTGCGATTGCGCACGAATCACGGCTTGCGGGCCGCCAGGCTGACAAAAATCGTCACTTGGCACTGACGCTTTGCGTCACCCGCGCGGCACCGTGCAAGAAATGTCAGTTGCATGCGTAACATCTTCTGGCGCAGCTCACAAATGGAAACAGGGAGGCAAACCTCCCTGTTGATCGGATCGGTCTGCCGCAGCGCGGCGGCGCGTCACAGCGTCATGACCTGCCCGGCCTGCAAGGCGCTGATGCGGTGCGGGCTGTTCAGCGCCTGCACGCCGGTCATGACGGCGTCGACTTCTCCCGGCTTGATGTGGGTGATGCGCACATCGACGCTGCCGGCCAGCTGGGCCAGTTCATGGCCCAGGTCGGTCGGGCACAGGTGCTGGCTGACATGGGCGACTTCTGATTCATCGTCGCTGAAGGCGGTCTCGATGACGAGGTGCGACAAGCGCATCGTGGCCAGGCGCTGCCAGAGGGCGGGGTTGGGGCCGGTGTCGCCGGTGAAAACCCAATGCGCATGGCCGGCGGCCGCCCCGGCGTCGACCGCGAAGCCGACCGCCGGCACGGTGTGCATCGCGGGCAGCACCTCGACCACCCGGCCGCCCAGGTCGAGGCGGTCGCCGATCTGGAAGGGGTGCAGCGACAGCACCGGGGCCGCGGCCGTGGGCAGCGCGGTGAAGTCGGGCCAGATGACGCCGTTGAAGATGTGCTGGCGCAGAGCGGTCAGGGTCGCGGGCAGCGCGTGAACCTGGATGGGCGGGCGGCCGGCCGCCACGCGCAGCCGCAGCACGGCATCAGCCAGCAGCGGAATGCCCAGCACATGGTCCAGATGGGAATGGCTGAGCAGGATGTGGTCGATGGCTGCGAGGGCGTCCAGCGGCAGGTCGCCCACACCGGTGCCGGCGTCAATGAGCACATCGCCGTCCAGGAGGAAGGCGGTGGTCTTGTAGCCGGCGGCAATGGCGCCGGAGCAGCCCAGGACGCGGATGTTCATGCAGTGCGTGGCTCGGAAGGGGTGCCACGCATCAGGCGGGGCGGAGCCAAGAATGTACGCACCTACCCGATCAGTCAGACGGTCGTAATACCGACTTGGCAGCGCACCATGCGTGAGGAAATCACACGGTTCGCAAGGCTGGCGGCTTGTCCAGTGGCCCTCGTCGATCCGGCTTCGCCGGGCGGCCGAGGGTGCCCCCTTGAGGGGCTGAGGCCGGACACAAACGGCGAGCCGTTTGTGCCTGCCGAAGGGCCGGGACTCTGGCTCGGCGCGGCCTGCAAGGCCGGCGAAGCCGGTAGGGGGGCCGTTTACCCCTGGATGAACTGCATCTGCGTGCCGGCCAGCTCGATCAGGTCGCCGGTGCGCAACGCGATGGACTCGCCTGTCAGCGGAATGCCGTTGACGCTGGGCCGGTGGGTGCCCTCGACGTGAGCGAAGACATAGCCCGTGGGGCGCTTGGTGATCGAGGCCACCTGCACACCCGGCTTGCCCAGCGTCGTGACGACCTTGGTCAGCGCCACTTCGCGGCCGGCGGCAGCGCCGGTCAGCACCTTGATGGTCGCCGGCCCGATGGACGAGCCGCTGCCCAAAGTGCCGAAGCCCGAGGTCAAGCCCAGATTGGCCGGCGCGCCGGCACCGGGCTTGAGGATCATGGTCTTCTCGTAGTCGCCACCGTCGTTCAGCAGGAACTTGATCTTGTACTTGCCGATCTCGACCGTGTCGTTGTCGGCGAGCAACTGCTTCTTGATCGCCTTGCCGTTGATGTAGGTGCCGTTGGTCGAGTTGAGGTCTTCGATGAAGACGTCCGCGCCCACCATCTGCAGGACGGCGTGTTCACCCGACACCGCGAGGTTGTCGATGACGATGTCGTTGTACGGCCGCCGACCCAGCGTGGTCTTGTCTTTGGTGATCTGGACTTCTTTGATCACCACGCCGTCGAGCGAAACCACGAGTTTGCCCATGTATGACCTCAAGTTCTGTTGTGCGTGCCGCGACTTTCAGGCAACGGAGTCTTTGCCGCCTCGGCGACCGAAGGGCCACCAGCCCCGTCCTTCGGTACGTTGGCGGCCCTCGGCGCGGGCCAGGATGATCGCGATGTTATCGCGCCCGCCACTGTCATTTGCCGCAATGATCAGCGCGCGTGCCGCCTCTGACAGCGACGCGTTGGCATTCAGGATGTTGGCGATGCTGTCATCGTCCAGCATGTCGGACAGTCCGTCAGAGCACAGCAGGAAGGTGTCTCCGGCCTGAACTTCGTGCAGGTGCAGCTCCATCAGCACCGTGTCTTCCACGCCCACGGCGCGGGTGACGAGGTTCTTGTTGCTCGAAAACGCAGCCTCTTCCACCGTCAGCAGCCCGGCGTCAATCTGTTCTTGCAGCAGGGAATGGTCGCGCGTGATCTGCATCAGGCGCCCGCCGCGCAGGCGGTAGGCGCGTGAGTCTCCGACGTGTCCGAGCAACAGTCCCTCGGGCCGGAAGACGCCCAGCACCAGCGTCGTGCCCATGCCCGCATAGCGCGGGTTGGTGTTGGCGGCGTTGAAGATCGCCCGGTTGGCGTTGTCCACGCAGATGTCCATGGCGCGCTTCACCTCCCCGGCGCGCGCCTCGCGGCCCCCGTCCTTGAGCCAGCGGCCGGGCTCGGCCGCGACAAAGCTGGTCAGCATCTGGCTGGCCACCTCGCCGGCGTTGTAGCCGCCCATGCCGTCAGCCAGCACGGCCAGCCCGGCGGCCTCGTCCAGGGCCACCGAGTCTTCGTTGTTGTCGCGCGCCCGTCCCACATCGGTGGCGCTGAAGAACTCCAGGGTCATGGGGCTTGGCGAGGGTCGTCCAGTGGGGCGGCAGTGGGGGTGGAGGGGCGATTCTGCCCTGCTTCCTCGGCGGCCAAGCGCAGTGTTTGTGCGAAGGCTGGATCGGGCACCTGCGCGCCGGCCTCGGCAGCCGCCGGCTCGGCCTGCAGATCCATGACGAGCACGGCGTCCAGATCACGGGCCATCTGCTCTCCTGAGGGATAGCGCAGCTCGGGGCGCTTCTCGAGCGCCACGGCCAGCACCAGGGCGAGCGACTCGGGCAGGCTGCGACGGTGAATGCGCACATCGGGCGCGGGCTCGGTGGCGATGAGTTGCATCAGTTTCGCCATGGAATCGCTCTGGTGCGGCAGTCGCCCGGTCAGCAGCTGGTAGAGCAGCACGCCGAGCGAATACAGGTCGCTGCGCCCGTCCACCGCCAGCCCGGCGAGCTGCTCGGGCGACATGAACGACGGCGTGCCGAGCACGAGGCCTGTGCGGGTGCGGCTGCCGTCGCCCATGCGGGCGATGCCGAAGTCCATCAACTTCAGGTTGCCGTTGACCCGGTCCAGCATGATGTTCGCGGGCTTGATGTCGCGGTGGATGACGCCGCGGCTGTGGGCATAGTCCAGCGCGCGGGCCAGGCGGGCACCGAGCTGGACCACCTCGCGCACAGGCAACAGCTGGCCAGGCTTGGTGAAGAGGCTCAGGTCGCGGCCCAGCACGTACTCCAGCGCCAGCCAGGCGTCGTTGCCGTCCTGGCCGGCATCCACCACCTGAAGGATGTCCGGGTGCTCCAGCGCGCCAGCGGCCCGCGCCTCGCGCATGAATCGCTCGCGCACGTCGGCCAGGTCTTCGGAGGAAAACTCGCGACTGAGGGCCAGCCGCTTGATGGCCACCTGGCGGCCGGTGGAGCGCTGCGTGGCCTTGTAGACGATGGCCATGGCGCCTCGGCCAATTTCGGCGCCGATGTCGAAGTCGTGCAGGTCGGGCGTTGAGCCGCCTGGCCCGGCGGTAAGCGCGGCGGGCGGGGCAGCTTCCGCCAGCGCATCGTCGGCCTGCGCGGCAGGCGCGTCATCGCTCTCGGCCGACCGGCCAATGAGCCGCTGCCAGAAGCTGCCCGCCTTGCCGGATTTGCCGCCGCTTGCCATGCGGGCGATCTTAGGCCGCGCCGCGCTTGCCGCGGCGACCCAGGGCCAGCCCGACGGCCACCACCAGCACAGCGCCCACGATGCTGACGGTGTAGTCCAGGTCGTGCATGTGGGCCTGGAACCAGTCGTGCAGCACCGCATCGGTGGTCGCCATCTCGCCGGCCACGAAGCCCAGCAGCGCCGCACCCAGCGTGATGATCACCGGGAAGCGCTCCATCAACTTGAGCAGCATCGTGCTGCCGAAGATGATCAGCGGGATCGACAGCCCCAGGCCGATGATGAGCAGCACGGTGCGGGCCCCCTCGGGCGCGCTGTTGGCGGCTGCGGCGACCGCAATGACGTTGTCCAGGCTCATGACGAGGTCG
>JAIPCJ010000174.1 GCA_021738245.1 Methylotenera sp.
GGATGCATTGGAGGTCTTCCTGGAGGCCTTCCAGGGCCCGCTGGACCTGCTGCTGTATCTGATCCGCAAGCAGAACTTCAACATCCTCGACATCCCGCTGGCCGACGTCACGCGCCAGTACCTGAGCTATGTCGAGCAGATCCGCAAGCACAACCTCGAGTTGGCCAGCGAATATCTGCTGATGGCGGCGATGCTGATCGAGATCAAGTCGCGCATGCTCCTGCCGCCCAAGAAGACCGAGGACGGCAAGGAAGCGGAAGACCCCCGCGCCGAGCTCGTGCGGCGGCTGCTGGAGTACGAGCAGATGAAGCTCGCCGCCGCCCGCCTGGACCGCCTGCCGGTGCTGGGCCGCGACTTCCTGCGCGCGCAGATCCACATCGAGCAGTCGCTCACGCCGCGTTTCCCCGATGTGTCCACCGCCGACCTGCGCGAGGCGTGGCTGGACATCCTCAAGCGCGCCAAGCTCAACCAGCACCACAAGATCAGCCGCGAGCAGCTCTCGGTGCGGGAGCACATGAGCATCGTGCTGCGCCGGCTGCAGGGCCAGCGCTTCGTGGAGTTCGAGCAGCTCTTCGACGTAGAGAAGGGCCAGGCCGTGCTGGTGGTCACCTTCATCGCGATGCTGGAGCTGGCCAAGGAGCGGCTGCTGGAGATCACACAGGCCGAGGCCTTCGCCCCGATCTACGTGCGGCTGGCCTACGCGCCCGTCTGAGTGGCGCGGCGCCCGGCCGCACCGCGACTCGCCTTACTTGCCCCGCAGCTTCTGCACGGCCGTCACGCCGGCCAGCACGAGCGCCCCGGCCACCACACCGACGACCGCATTCGCGCCGTTCTCGATGAGCACCGACAACAACCACGGCTGGCCTTCGGCGGCATGCGCGATCGCATGGTGCAGCGGCCCGATGCCATGGGCCAGGATGCCGCCGCCCACCAGGAACATCGCGGCCGTACCCAGCACCGTCAGCAGCTTCATCAGCCGCGGAGCGGCAGCCAGCAAGAAGCGCCCCACCGCCTGAGACACCGCCCCGGCCTTGCGAGACAGCCACAGGCCCACGTCGTCCATCTTCACGATGCCGGCCACGAAACCATAGACACCGACCGTCATTGCAATCGACACCGTGACCAGCACGGCCAGTTGCTGCTGCAGCGGCACGCTGGCCACCGTGCCCAGCGCGATGACGATGATCTCGGCCGACAGGATGAAGTCGGTGCGGATGGCGCCCTTGACCTTGTCGCGCTCGTAGGCGGCCATGTCGACCTTCTCGTCGGCGACGGCCTTCACATGCTCGGCCCGGTGGGCTTCATCCTCTTCTGGGCTGTGCAGGAACTTGTGCGCGAGCTTCTCGAAGCCCTCGAAGCACAGGAAGGCGCCGCCCAGCATCAGCAGCGGCGTGATCGCCCAGGGCGCAAAGGCCGAAATGGCCAGCGCCGCCGGCACCAGGATGGCCTTGTTGATGAGCGAGCCCCAGGCCACCGCCCAGACCACCGGCAGCTCGCGGTCGGCCTTCACGCCGGTGACCTGCTGGGCGTTCAGCGCCAGGTCGTCCCCCAGCACGCCGGCCGTCTTCTTGGCTGCGACCTTGGTCATGGTCGCCACGTCGTCCAGGACGGTGGCGATGTCATCGAGCAGAACGAGCAGGCTGGAGGCCATGGGGCATGCAGTGGTGAAAAGGCCCCGCATGCTAGCCGCCCTGATCAGCGGCATCCTCAACCAAAACCTTAGCGATAGTGCCGCGCCAGGCTCTCGGCCACGCAGACCGGCTTGGGCGCGCCTTCGGCCTCGACGGCCACTTCCACCGTCAACTGAACGGCGCCGCCGGCCACGTCGTCCATGGCCAGCAGCTTGAAGCCGGCGCGCAGACGACTCCCCACCGGCACCGGCGCGGTGAAGCGCACCTTGTTGAGACCGTAGTTCACGACCATGCGCGTCTCACGCACCGCAAAGCCGGTCTCGAAGAAGTACGGGATCAGCGACAGCGTGAGGAAGCCATGCGCAATCGGGCCGCCGAAGGGCCCGGCCTTGGCGCGCTCGGGGTCGACGTGGATCCACTGCCGGTCTTCGGTGGCTTCGGCGAAGGCGTTGACGCGGGCCTGGTCGACGGTGATCCAGTCACTGTGACCCAGGGGCTGGCCGACCAGGGCCTGCAGGTCGGCGAGGGTGTCGAAGATGCGCATGCGGGTGAGCGAGGTGGGAGCTGTCGTGCGGCCAAGGTAACCTAGCTCGCCATGCCTGACAGTACCGCCCGCGACATCCTCGTCCTCGCCGCCCACCCCGATCTCGCCCGCTCGCAGGTGACGCGCACCCTGCTCGACACCCTGCGCGCCTCGCCGGCGGCCGAGCGCGTCGAGCTGCGCGACCTCTACCGCCTCTACCCCGACTTCCACATCCATGTGGACGCTGAGCAGCGCGCGTTGCAGCAGGCCCGGCTGGTGGTCATGCTGCACCCGATCTACTGGTACAGCATGCCCGCCCTGCAAAAGCTGTGGCTGGACGACGTGCTGCGCCTGGGCTGGGCCTACGGGCCGGGCGGCACCGCCCTGCATGGCAAGGACTTCTGGCTGGTGGCCTCCACCGGCGGCAGCGAACAGGCCTATGCCCCCGGTGGGCACAACCACCATGCGCTGGACGAGTTCCTGCTGCCCTACCACCAGTCGGCCCGTACCTGCGGCATGATCTGGCTGCCGCCCCAGGTGCTCTACAGCGCCCACCGCGCCACCGAGGCCCAGATCCAGGCCCACGCCGACCTCTTCGTGCAGCGCCTCATTCACTTCCCCGAATGGTGCGACCGCCTCGCCGACCGCGGCGTGGGCGACGAGGAGGCGGTGGCGCTGGATGAGCGTCCTGCGCTCTTCACGGCGCTGGATGGGAGCGCCGCATGAGCCACGGGAGCTGGTTGCAACTGCCCTTGGTCTTCCTGGCCGCGGCGGTCCTGGCCGTGCCGCTGGCGCGTTATCTGAGGCTGGGCGCCATCCTGGGCTACCTGGTGGCGGGTCTGCTGATCGGGCCGGCCGTGCTCGGGCTGGTGCCGGAGTCCAGCGCGATTCCCGAGGTCGCCGAACTGGGCGTCGTGCTGATGCTCTTCCTGGTGGGGCTGGAGCTCGAGCCCAAGCGGCTGTGGGCCATGCGCCGGCCGATCTTCGGCTGGGGCAGCGTGCAGTTGCTCGGCTGCGCCGCGGTGCTGACGGCAGTGGGCATTGCCACGGGGCACCCGTGGCGGCTGTCGCTGGTGGTGAGCCTGGGGCTGGCCATGTCGTCCACGGCGGTGGCGCTGGCCGTGCTGGCCGAGCGCAATCTCGGCCGCACAACGGCCGGCGAGAGCATCCTGTCGGTGGCGCTGCTGCAGGACATCGCGGCCATTCCCATCCTCGCGCTCGTGCCTGTGCTGGCCCTCAGCGGCGCGCACGGGGAGGACGAGGGCCAGACCTGGCTGGCCGCGGCCAAGGCCGTGGGCGCCATCATCACCATCGTGTTCGGCGGCCGGCTGCTGCTGCGCCCGGCCCTGCGCTGGATCGCGCACAGCAAGACGCCCGAGATCTTCACCGCCGCGGCCCTGCTGCTCGTGCTGGGCACGGCAGCGCTGATGCAGCTGGTGGGCCTGTCGATGGCGCTCGGCGCCTTCCTGGCCGGCGTGCTGCTGGCCGAGAGCGAGTACCGGCGTGAGCTGGAGACCGACCTGGAGCCGTTCAAGGGCCTGCTGCTCGGGTTGTTCTTCATCGCGGTCGGCATGGGGCTGGACCTGAAGGCCGTCGCCGCCCAGCCCGTCTTCGTACTGAGCGTGCTGGCCGCGCTGCTGGTGTGCAAGACGGTCGTGCTGGTGGCCATGGCCCGCGCGATGCAGATTCCGCTGGTGGAGCGGCCGGCCTTCGTCATCCTGCTGGCCCAGGGCGGCGAGTTCGGCTTCGTGGTGTTCCAGCTCGCGCAGAGCGAAGGCATGATCACCGCAGGCCAGAACTCGGCGCTGGTGGCGGCTGTGGCGCTATCGCTGGCCCTGACGCCGGTGCTGCTGACCGGTGGCGACCGGCTCATGTCGCAGAAGCTCGCCCGGCTGGGCCAGAAGCACAAGCGCGACGAAGCCCCGCCGCCGCCCGCGCCCATCCTGATCGCAGGCAGCGGCCGCTACGGCCAGGTCGTGGGCCGCATGCTGCGCGCCAGCGGCCTGGGGGCCACCTTGCTCGACCAGGACGCCGAAGCCATCGAGGGCCTGCGCAAGTTCGGCTGGACGGTGCACTACGGCGACGCCACCCGGCTGGACCTGCTCAAGAGCGCCGGGGCCGCCACGGCACGCATCCTCGTCATCGCGGTGGACGACATCGGCCAGAGCCTGGAGATTGCCGAGCTCGCACGCGAGCACTTCCCGCAGCTCACGGTGGTCGCCCGGGCGCGCAACGTGCAGCACTACTACCAGCTGCGCGAGGCCGGCGTGCGCCACATCGAGCGCGAGACCTTCGACTCCGCGCTGATGAGCGCCCGCAGCGTGCTCGAACTCACCGGCATGGAGCCCCACGCCGCCCGCCGCCAGGCCATGCACTTCCGCCGGCACAACATCGAGGTGCTGGAGCGCATGCTGCCCCTCCAGAGTGACGAAGGCGCGCTGATTGCCGCCGCCAAGCTGGGCCGACAGCAGTTCGAGCAGCAGATGGCCGCCGAGCGCGACGCCGAGGAAGCCCACCGCCGGGCCCAGCGCGGTGGCTGGGACAAGCACGACGGCTGATCGCCCCACCGCCCGCCCCGGCGACGGGCGCCAGCGACAATCGCGGCATGTTCGCTCCCTCCCAGTTCGAAGTCCGGCGCTTCTTCTGCGCCACCTACCGCAAGTGGCGCGATGGCGCGCCGCTGATCCCGATGGAGGCGATCGCGGCCGACTGGATCGCCGAGCATCCGGAGTACCACGCTGACCTTGCCGACGAGGCCGCCGCGCTGGAGAAGGTCTACACGGTCGAGGAAGGCCGCACCAACCCCTTCCTGCACCTGTCCATGCACCTGACCATCACCGAACAGCACGCCATCGACCAGCCCTCGGGCATCCGCCAGGCCGTTGACCTGCTGTCGGCCAAGCGCAATTCGCGCCATGAGGCCCACCACGTGGCGATGGAGGCCCTGGGCGAAATGATCTGGGCCTCACAGCGCAGCGGCCTGCCGCCGGATGGCCACGCCTACCTCGACAAGGTGCGCCAGGCCGCCACGCGCTAGAAACGACAAAGCCACCCGAAGGTGGCTTTTTCAGTTCAGGGCCGACGCGTTCAGGCCTGGAAGCTGCCGCCGGTGGTGCTGCGGCGCTCGGCCTTGCCGCTGGCGCCGTACAGGCCGGTGGGCTCGCTCGGGATGAGCACGTCCAGGGCCCGGTCCAGCGACGCGTTGCCGCGCGCCAGGGTTTCGCGCTGGGCCGCGAGCAGGCCGCCGGCGCGCACCAGGCGGTTGCGCAGGGCTGCCGGCACGCCACCGGTGCGCGCGGCTTCGCTGAAGCGCTGCACGGCGCTGGCGAGGTGCTGATGCAGTTCGGCCGCGTGCTGCTCGATAGCGGCCGCATCGCGGCGCGACAGCGCGTCACCCAGTTGATTGAGCGACGCCTCGACCGCCAGCAGCGGCTGTTCGAGTTCGGGGCTCAGCGGGGAGGCGGTGACAGCGGTCATGGTTCAGTGCTTGTTGGCGCGCGCGTCGAGCAATTCTTGCGCATTCGCGACCAGTTTGTCGGCAATCGCGCGGGCGTTGACCGTGAACTTGCCCTCACTGATGGCCTTGGCGATGCGATCCACCTTGGCCGCGTCGAAGCTGCCATCGTCGGCATTGGCGCCACTGGCCGCCAGCTTGGCCGTGCTGGAGAGGGCGACCTGCGTGCTCGGCGCGGGTGCGGCCGTGGCGGTCGTGCGGGGAGCTTCAGGGCTGCCCGCGGCCTCGGACTTGCGTGCCGCAGGCCGCTGCTCGACCTTGGTCGAGCTGGCGCTTGCGTCAGGGCTGTTACCGATCTTCATGGGCTTCTCCAGGGTGCGGGGCTGGCCCCGCCAAGGGCATTTCAGGGGAGTTTCCCCTTGTATCGGCCCCGCAGGCGCCAACTTGAGCGGGAACTGGCGGGATTTTCCGGCCAGTTGTGACGATTCGTGGCGCTTTTCTCACAGCGACAGCTCCACGCGGCGCTCAGCCACGGCCCGGCCGCTGGCCACGCGGCCACTCTCGAAACGCACCCTCACCTCCTGCCCCTCCAGCCCGGGCGTCAGCGCCTGGGCCTCGGAAGCGACCGAGAACCCCGGGCCGACGGCCAGCACCTGCACCGTCTCGCCGGCCGCAAACCACTGGCGTGACTTGAGCGCCGGCGCTCGCACCGCCTCGGCGGCCTGCAGCGGGCGAGCCAGGGTGCGGCCGATCAGCAGGGCCGGGTCGGTGAACACGGCACCCGGCTCCGCAGCAATGTCGATATCGGCGAGCGCCAGATGTTCTTGAGACAAATTCACGCCTGCCGGCAGCGGGCCGTTGGCCACGACAGCCCGGCCGAACACCGCCACGCGGATCGGCAGCGTCACATTCCAGCGCGCCAGCCCGTCGGTGCAGCGCAGGCCGATGCGGCTGCGCCCCCATGTCGCCATGCCAGGCGGCAGGTAGGGCTGCACCTGCTGGCAGGGCGCCAGACGCAGCCGGGCGTCCAGGGCGCCGATCTCGACCGCGACCCGTGTGTTGGGCGGGGCCGCGGCCCGTGCGGCGGTCTCCGCCATCGTGCGCACGCGCTCGACCAGGGCGGGGTCGAGCACGGTCTGCGCCGGCGCCGCGAGGGCGGCCAGCAGGCAGGCGACGGGCAGGCTGAGGCGAATCATGGCCGTCACTCTAGTGACCGGTCCGTCGCGCCTAGGCCTGAATTGACCGGCTTTTGACCCGCTGATCCCGCTCATGTTTTCGGGTCGGGTTCAGACAATTTGCGAGAAGAGCCATCCCGGCCCTGCCCCTCGAAAGAGGCTTCCGATGTTGAACCGACTCACCGACTCGCTGAACTTCCAGACCCAGGCGCTCACGCTGCGGGCGGAGCGCCAGCGCCTGCTCGCCAGCAACATCGCCAACGCCGACACCCCCGGCTACCAGGCGCGCGAGATCGACTTCGCCAAGGCCCTGCGCGAGGCCACGGGCGAGGTCGCCACGGCGGGCGCCTTGCAAACCACCCAGCGCGGCCACATCGCCCCGCTGGCGGGCGCACGCGGCGAGAGCGGCAAGGAATACGCGCTGCAGTCCCAGACCAGCCTGGACAGCAATGGCGTCGACATGGACCGCGAGCGCGCGAGCTTTGCCGACAACACCGTGAAGTACGAGGCGACGCTGCGCTTCATCAACGGCTCGGTGCGCACCGCGCTGGACGCGATGAAGTCGCACAACCAGGCCTGAACGAGGAGTAGACGGCCATGTCGATGTTCCAGATCTTCAACGTCTCCGGCAGCGCCATCAGTGCGCAGAGCCAGCGGCTGAACGTGGTGGCCAGCAACCTGGCCAATGCCGACACCGTGGCCGGCCCGGACGGCCAGGCCTACAAGGCACGCCAGGTGGTGTTCCAGACCGCGCTGATGGGCGCCGGCAACGACAGCGGCAATGCGGGCGTGCGCGTGACCAACATCAGCGAAGACCAAACCCCCGGCCGCCGCGTGCACGACCCCAAGCACCCGCAGGCCGATGCGGACGGCTACGTGACCTACTCCAACGTGAACCCGGTGGAAGAGATGGTCAACATGATCTCGGCCTCGCGCTCCTACCAGAACAACGTCGAGGTGATGAGCACGGCCAAGAGCCTGCTGCTCAAGACCCTGCAGATGGGTCAGTCCTGACCGCCGAACGAAAGCTAAGCCATGGATGTCACCGCGCTCAACGGCACCAGCACGCCGACCCAGACGACCTCGGCCAAGAACGCCGCCGAGACGCAGGACCGCTTCCTCAAGTTGCTCGTCGCGCAGATGAACAACCAGGACCCGCTCAACCCCATGGACAACGCCCAGGTGACCAGCCAGATGGCGCAGATCCAGCAGGTGACGAGCCTGTCCACGCTGGACACCAGCATCAAGCAGCTCGGCAGCCAGCTCGGGCAAATGCAGGCGCTGCAGTCGATCTCGCTGGTGGGCCGCGAGGTCAGCGTCCCGGGCAACAAGCTGCAGGTGACCGACGGCGTGGCCGAGGCAAGCTACGAGCTCGACGGCGCCGCGCAGAGCGTGAAACTCGAGATCCTGGGCCCGGCGGGCAATGTCATCGACACCCAGCAGCTCGGCGCGCAAAGCAGCGGCCGCCAATCTTTCACCTGGAACGCCGGCAAGCTGGCCGCAGAGGGCAGCGAGGTGCAGTACCGCATCACTGCCACCAACGGCACCAAGGCCGTGACCAGCACCCTCTACGCCCACGACAAGGTGGACGCCGTCTACAGCGAGGGCGGCACCCTCAAGCTCAATCTCGCACGCCTCGGCCCGGTGGACTACACGGCCGTGTCGTCCGTCAACTGACCCAACCCCGCTCGACAGCAAGGACTCCCCCATGAGCTTCCAGCAAGGCCTCTCCGGGCTCAACGCCGCGTCCAAGAACCTCGACGTCATCGGCAACAACATCGCCAACTCCGGCACCTACGGCGCCAAGGGCTCGCGGGCGGAGTTCTCCGACGTCTACGCCGCTGCGCTCAACGGCGCCGGCCAGAACCAGATCGGTATCGGCACCTCGCTGTCCACGGTCGCTCAGCAGTTCACGCAGGGCAACATCACGACAACCGAGAACCCGATGGACCTGGCCATCAACGGCGGCGGCTTCTTCCAGGTCAGCGACGGCACCAACCCGACGCGCTACAGCCGCAACGGCCAGTTCAAGGTCAGCAAGGACGGCTTCATCGTCAACAACGACGGCTTGAAGCTCATGGGCTACCCCGCCAACGGTGCGGGCGTCATCCAGCCCGGCACCGCCCAGCCGCTGCAACTGCCCACGGGAGGCATCCCGCCTGCGGTGACGAGCAAGGTCAATGTGGAGTTCAACCTCGACTCCCGCCTGAAGACGACCGCGCCCGGCGGCGGCACCGGCACCGGCATGGACCTGAAGGACAGCACGACCTACAACAACGCCACCTCCATGACCGTCTACGACGCCAAGGGGCAGGACGTGGCCGTCACCTTCTACTTCCAGCGCGCCGCGGACCCGAGCGGTGCCGTGCCGCCGAATGACGTCTGGAACGTCTACGCCACGGCCAATGGCACACCGTTCGCGAACACCAACCCCGACGCCAACGGCAATCCGACCACGCCCTTCACGGTCATCACCTTCCCGCCCACGGGAGGCTCGCCGTCCGACATCGGTGGCGCCGGCCTCGTGCCCATCACGATGGATGTGCCCGCCGGCACCAGCACGCGGGGCAATCCGACGCTCGACATCCCAGGCATCCAGCTCGACCTGACCAAGGTCACCGAGAACGGCAGCAGCTTCGCCGTCACCAGCCTGACGCAGGACGGCTATGCCCCCGGTCAGTTGACCGGCATCCAGGTGGCCAACGACGGCATCATCCTGGCCCGCTATTCCAACGGTCAGAGCAAGCCGGCCGGCCAGGTCGAGCTCGCCAACTTCCGCAATCCGCAGGGCCTGCAGCCGCTGGGCGGCAACGTGTGGATCCGCACCGTCGGCTCAGGAGACGCGGTGGTGGGCGTGCCGGGCGACGGCAACATGGGCTCGCTGCAGTCGGGCGCGCTGGAAGAGAGCAACGTCGACATCACGGCCGAGCTCGTGAACATGGTGACCGCGCAGCGCGCCTACCAGGCCAGCGCCCAGACGATCAAGACGCAAGACCAGGTCCTGCAGACCATCGTCAATCTCCGTTGATCACCACGACGGCTGAGGGCACACCATGGACCGCATGATCTACCTGTCGATGGCCGGCGCCAAAGCCGCCATGCAGCGCCAGGATGTGCTCTCCCACAACCTGGCCAACGTCACGACGAACGGCTTTCGCGCGGAGCTCCAGGCCTTCCGCGCGGTGCCGGTGCGGGGCGATGGCGCCTCCACGCGCGCCTTCGCGCTCGAGACCACCATCGGCTACAACGATGCGCCCGGCCCGCTGACGCCGACCGGCCGCAATCTGGACGTCGCCATGCAGGGCAAGGCCTGGTTGGCCGTGCAGGCCAATGACGGCACCGAGGCCTACACCCGCGCCGGTTCGCTGGACGTGAATGCCGAAGGTCTGCTCGTGATGCGCAACGGCATGCCGGTGCTGGGCGACGGCGGCCCGATCAACATCCCGCCCAACAGCACCGTCGAGATCGGCAGCGACGGCACCATCAGCGCCAAGGCGCCCAACCAGCGTCCGACGACGGTCGGCCGCCTCAAGCTGGTGACCCCCGAAGCCACGCAGCAGCTCACGCGCGGCGATGACGGGCTCTTTCGCGCGGCCGACGGCGACCTGCCCGCCGACCCCGCCGCCCGGCTGCAGGACGGCGCGCTGGAAGGCAGCAATGTGAGCCCGGTCGAGACCATGGTGGCCATGATCGCCGCCGGCCGCCAGTTCGAGCAGCAGATGAAGCTGCTGCAGATTGCCCAGACCCAGGGGCAGCAGTCCGCAAAGCTGTTGGGCTCGACCTAAGGAACAGGGCCTGATCATGCGAGGGAAGTCCATGCGTTGCCACTC
>JAIPCJ010000175.1 GCA_021738245.1 Methylotenera sp.
GATGGTGATGGAGAACTGGCGGTAGATGACGCCGGTGGAACCACCGAAGAAGGCCATCGGCACGAACACCGCCGACAGCACCATGGCGATACCCACCAGCGCGCCGCTGATCTGGCCCATGGACTTGCGCGTGGCCTCCTTGGGCGGCAGGCCCTCCTCGGTCATCACACGCTCGACGTTCTCCACCACCACGATGGCGTCGTCCACCAGCAGGCCGATGGCCAGCACCAGGCCGAACATGGTCAGGGTGTTGATGGAGAAGCCGGCCACGGCCATCACGCCGAACGTACCGAGCAGCACCACCGGCACCGCGATCGTCGGGATCAGCGTGGCGCGGAAGTTCTGCAGGAAGAGATACATCACCAGGAAAACCAAGATCACGGCCTCGGCCAGGGTCTTGACCACTTCCTCGATGGACACCTGCACGAAGGGCGTGCTGTCGTAGGGCACCACGGCCTTCATGCCGGCGGGCATGAAGCTCTCCAGCCGCTTGACCTCGGCCTCGACGGCCTTGGCTGTGGCCAGGGCATTGGCGCCCGTGGCCAGCTTCACGGCCACGCCGGCAGCGGGCTTGCCGTTGTAGCGGGAGACGGTGGCGTAGTTCTCGGCGCCCAGCTCCACCCGGGCCACGTCGCTCAGGTGAACGGTGGCGCCGCTGGCCTGGGTCTTGAGCACGATGTTGCGGAACTGCTCCGGCGTCTGCAGCCGGGTCTGCGCCGTGATGGTGGCGTTGAGCTGCTGGCCCGCGGCGGCGGGCGCCGCGCCGAGCTGGCCGGCCGAGACCTGGGCGTTCTGCGCCTGGATGGCGGCGGACACGTCATCGGGCGTCAGGTTGTACTGAGCGAGCTGGGTCGGGTTGAGCCAGATGCGCATCGCGTACTGCGCGCCGAACAGCTGCACCTCGCCCACGCCGTCGACACGGCTGAGCGGGTCGAGCACGTTGCTCGACACATAGTCGGCCAGGTCAACTTGCGAGAGCTTGCCGTCTTCCGACACGAAGCCCAGCACCATCAGGAAGTTGATGGTGGACTTGGTGACGGTCACGCCCTGGCGTTGCACTTCCTGCGGCAGCAGCGGCGTGGCGGCCTGGAGCTTGTTCTGCACCTGCACCTGGGCGATGTCGGGGTTGGTGCCGGCATTGAAGGTGACGGTGATGGTGGCGTTGCCCTGCGAGTCCGACGTGGAGGACATGTAGGTCATGCCGTCCAGACCCTTGAGCTTTTGCTCGATGACCTGGGTGACGGTGTCTTCCAGCGTCTTGGCGGAGGCGCCCGGGTAGCGGGCATTGATGCTCACCTGCGGCGGCGCAATGCTCGGGTACTGCGAGACCGGCAGGCTGCGGATGGACAGCGCACCCGCCAGCATGATGACGATGGCCAGCACCCACGCGAAGATGGGGCGGTCGATGAAGAAGCGAGACATGGTGGGGCTCCCTCTCAATCAGCGGCTGGCCGCAGAGGCAGCCGCTGCCGGCACGCCCTGCACCGGGGCGCCCGGGCGCAGGCGCTGCAGGCCGTCCACGATGAGCTGCTCGCCCGCCACCACGCCGCCCGTCACCAGCCACTGGCCCTGCACGACGCCAGCCGTCTGCAGCACCCGGCCTTCGGCCTTGCCGTCCTTGATGACCATGGCGGTTGCATTGCCGCGGGCATCGCGCGACACGGCCGCCTGCGGCACCAGCAGCGCCTGGGCCTGGGTGCCGGTCTGCACCTGGGCGCGCACGTACATGCCCGGC
The DNA here is from genome assembly GCA_021738245.1 of Methylotenera sp. GTDB lineage: Bacteria > Pseudomonadota > Gammaproteobacteria > Burkholderiales > Burkholderiaceae_C > Pelomonas. The sequence goes on from JAIPCJ010000175.1 coordinate 1,736, forward strand.
AGCAGCTGACGCTTGGGGTTGGGGAACTGGGCGCGCAGCGTGACGCTGCCGCTGGCTGGGTCCACCTGCAGCTCCGAGAACTGCAGCTTGCCTTCCAGCGGGTAGGTGCTGCCGTCTTCCAGCAGCAGGCTCACGCGCGCCTGGCCGTTGGCGTCGCGCTGCAGCGTGCCGTCGGCCAGTTGCCGCTGCAGGCGCAGCAGCTCGGCGCTGGTCTGTGTCACGTCCACGTAGATCGGGTCCAGCTGTTGCACGGTGGCCAGCGCCGTGGCCTGGTTGGCGGTGACCAGCGCGCCCGCCGTGACCGCCGAGCGGCCGATGCGGCCTGCCACGGGCGCGGTGACGCGGGTGCGGTCGAGGTCGATCTGCGCGGCGCGCACGGCGGCCTTGGCCGCTTCCACGTCGGCCTGGGCCTGCTGCAGGGCGGCCTGGGCGTCGTCGCGCAGTTGCTTGCTGACGGCGTCGATGCCGGCGAGCTCGTCATAGCGGGCAGCCTTCAGGCGCGCGGTGGTGGCCGTGGCCTCGGCCTTGGCGAGGCTCGCCTTGGCGCTGTCGAGGGCGGCCTGGTAGCTGGCCGGGTCGATCTGGTAAAGGATCTGCCCGGGCTTGACGTCGCTGCCTTCGGTGAAGGCGCGGGTCTTGATCAGGCCAGTGACCTGCGGGCGCACTTCGGCGGTTTGCGTGGCCACGGTGCGGCCGGCGAGCTCGGTGTTCAAGGTCACGCGCTGCGGCTGCAGCGTGATGACGCCCACGGGCGCCGGGCCTTGCGCGGGTGGGCCAGCCTGGGCGTCAGCCTGACCGCAAGCGGTCAGCACGGCGGCCGCGGTGATGGACAGGGCCAGGGTGGCAACAAGCGGCCAGCGGATGACGGCTTCGGGCAGGGGAGTTGGGGCAGACGGCTTCGGCATGGAGCGCTCCAGGTGACGGTGTTCCGGCGGGCGCCGCTGCATCTCGAGGCGGGGAGCAGCGCCGCGTTTGTTTATTGAATGAGCGTTCATTCTATTTGGCGACCGGCGTCGGGCAAGGAAAAACTGAATGACCATTCATTCGCCTGGGGTCTTTGGCCGGTCACGCGTGCCATCCGTCACGCGTCGTTGGCGCTGCCGGCCCGCGGGCGCGCGCTCGGCATCGCCGCCAAAAGCTGTCAGAAACCTGTCGGCTTCTTTGACACATGGCCATCAGCTTCCCGCGCTGGAGGTCGCCCCCCTAACAAAAGGTGTGCTCGGACAATGGGTTAGGGATGGACGGCGCGCGCTGGCGCGTTGGTTGCTTTGTTAGATGGCGCCTGCACTTTCCGTGCAGCGCCGATCCACAAGGAGACATCCATGCAACTGAATCAGGTGCTGTGCGCCGCGCTGCTGGCCGTCGGGCTGGCCCAAGCGGCAAGCGCTGACGTGACGATCGATCCGACCAGTGCGCTGGTCGTCAATGGAGCGCTTGGCGGCAGCGCTCCCACCGGCTTTGGCGCCAGCTCGCTCGCGGGCAACGGCGTCAACAAGGGCGAGTTCTATATCTCGGCCACTGCGCTGTTCGGTCAGGCGGTCAAGATCTCCGACATCGCCTCCATGAGCTTCTGGACGAACAAGGCCCAGGACGCCGGCGCGCCGGACTGGACGCTGCTGCTCTACACGGCCAAGCAGCAGGGCGATTCGAGCTGGTACCACACCCGCCTGAATGCCGAGCCCTACTTCGTCGCCAGCCCGACCGCGACGGCGGGCGCCTGGCATCAGTGGACGACGGGCGGCAGCGAGGCGTTGAAGTTCTACGACCAGCCGCGCTCGAACACCTATGGCACCTACACCGACCCGACCTGGTCGGAGCTGCTCGCCGGGCCGGTGGCCTGGGACGGTGCCGGCCAGAGCGGCGCCACGGTGGACTACCGCGAGGAGTTCGTGAGCACGTTCAGCCTGCAGACCGGCTCTGGCTGGGCCAATGGCTTCACGGGCCAGGTCGACGGCCTGACCATCACCCTGGTCAGTGGCCTGTCGGCCAGTGTGAACTTCGAAGGCAACGTCATTCCCGAGCCCGCTTCGCTCACCCTCGTGGGCGTGGCCCTGGCGGGTCTGGGCGTGATGCGCCGACGCAAGGCCTGAGTTGTTTCTCAGCCCCAAGAGCCCGCCGATGCGCGGGCTTTTTTGCGCCCTTCAGGCAGTGACGGCTTCGGCCCTCGCGCGGCCAAGGGCCTCGTCTTCGAGCCCGAACTGCATCGCGGCCAGCTTGGCATACAGCCCACCGCGGGCAACGAGTTCGTCGTGCCGGCCGATGTCGACAATGCGGCCGGCTTCCAGCACCACGATGCGGTCGGCCTTCTGGATCGTGGCCAGCCGGTGGGCGATGACCAGCGTCGTGCGGTCGAGCATGGCGGCCTCCAGCGCCGCCTGAACGACGCGCTCGCTTTCGGCATCCAGTGCGCTGGTGGCTTCGTCCAGCAGCAGCAGCGGCGGGTTCTTCAGCATGGCGCGGGCGATGCTGATGCGCTGGCGCTGGCCACCCGACAGGCGCACGCCGCGCTCGCCCAGGAAGCTCTGGTAGCCCTCGGGCAGGGCGCGGATGAAGTCGTCGGCAAAAGCGGCGCGGGCGGCAGCCATCACTTCTTCGTCGCTGGCCTCGGGCCGGCCGTAGCGGATGTTCTCCATCGCCGTGGTCGAGAAGATGATGCTGTCCTGCGGCACCAGGCCGACGCTCGCGCGCAGGTCGGCCAGGGCGAGCTGCTGTGTCGGCACCCCGTTCAATCGGATCTGGCCGCTTTGCGGGTCGTAAAAGCGCAGCAGGAGCTGGAACACCGTCGTCTTGCCGGCGCCGCTGGGGCCCACCAGCGCGACCGTCTCGCCGGGCTCGATGGTGAGGCTGAGCTGGTCAAGCGCGGCGGTCTGCGGGCGTGAGGGGTAATGGAAGCCGATGCGATCGAACTCGACCCGCGTGCCGCCGCGCGTGGCGGGCAGCGCCTGCGGCTGGGCCGGGTCGCCGACGGGCGAGCGGGCGTTCATCAGCTCGATCAGCCGTTCGGTGGCACCCGCGGCGCGCAGCACATCGCCCCACACCTCCGCCAGCACGGCCACGCTGCTCACCAGCAGCGTCACGTAGACCACCGTCTGCCCAAGGTGGCCGGCGCTGATCTTGCCGGCGATCACGGCCTGCGTGCCCTGGTACAGGCCCCACAGCATGGCGCCGAACACGCCGGTGATGATGAAGGCCACCAGGAAGCTGCGCACCTTGGTGCGCTTGCGGGCCGTGTCGAACGCTGCCTCGCTGGCCGCCGAGAAGCGCCGCGCCTCGGCGCCTTCCTGGGTGTAGCTCTGCACCACGGTCACGGCATTGAGCACCTCGGCGGCGATGGCGGAGGTATCAGCCACACGGTCCTGGCTGGCGCGCGACAGCTTGCGCACCCGGCGGCCGAAATACAACGCGGGCGCCACGATCAGCACCAGGATGCCCAGCACCTGGCCCATCACGTAGGGGTTGGTGACGACCAGCATGGTCAGCGCACCGATGCCCATCACCACGTTGCGCAGGCCCATCGAGAGGCTGGAGCCCACCACCGTCTGCACGACGGTCGTGTCGGTCGTGATGCGTGAGAGCACCTCGCCGGTCTGCGTGGTTTCAAAGAACTCGGGGCTCTGCTTCAGCACATGGGTGTAGATGGCATTGCGCAGGTCAGCCGTGACCCGTTCCCCGAGCCAGGTGACCATGTAGAACCGCGAGGCCGAGAAGATGCCCAGCGCCGCCCCCACCGCAAACATGGCCAGGAAGTGCTCGCGCAGGGCCATCAGCCGCTCGCCCGGGTTGCCGGCCTCGAAGCCGGCATCGATCAGGCCGCGCAGGGCCAGCGGGAAGGCGAGGGTGGCGAGTGCGGCCAGCAGCAGCGTCAGCACGGCCAGCGCGATGCGGCCGCGGTAGGGCCGCAGGAAGGGCACGAGGCCGCGCAGGGAGCGGGCCTGTTTGGAGGCAGGGCGGTCGGTGGTGGAACTCATGGGTTCTTGCAGGAGGCCGGCCGAGGGAAGGTGCCGGACCGGGTCGCACGTGAAGGCATTGGCGGCGGATTGTGGTTCAGGCCATGGGCGGTTTGCCGATGTAGCCGGTGAGCTCCAGGTAGCCTGTGCCGAGCAGCCGGTTTTGGCGGTCGGACAGCCGGGCGGCACCTTCCCAGTAGACCAGACCGCTGCTGCGCCGCGCATCGACCTCCTGCGCATCGAAGAAGGCCTCGATGTGCATCTCGCCCGCGGGGGTGCGCAGCTGCCAGGCCACGGGCCAGCGGGCGCCCGTGGCGGGGCTGGTCCAGTGCCGCGTCGGCGCCATGTGCACCTCGTCGGGGCTGAAGCTGCGGTCCGGCTGGCCCGGCGTGCGCAGGCTGCCGCCGGCCCAGTCCCGCTGGCCATCCTTGCGGCGCAGCTGGAACAAGGTGAGCGCGCGGCCGTCGTGCAGGTTGATGCCCAGCCAGTCCCAGCCCTGGGCCTCGCCGAGGTAACGGTCGCTCCATTCGTGGTCGAGCCAGGCGCGGCCGGTCAGGCTGTGGCGGCGGCCGTCCAGCATCAGCGCGGCTTGCGTGAGCAGTTGTGGCCGGGAGTAGTAGTTGGAGAACTGCGCCGGCGAGGGGCCCTTGCGGGAGATCCCGTCATCGCCCTGCAGCAGCGGGGCATCGGGTGAGGCCAGCTCCAGCTCCATCGAGAAGCCGGGGCCGTCGAAGTGCGCCCGGTAGCCGTCACCTTCGCGGCGCAGCCACCAGTCGCGCATGCGCACATCGCAGTCGCCGAGGGCGGCCTGCACCGCGCCGGGCAGGGCGCGGCTGAGCCGCTGTGTGTGCCGCTGGCGCCGGGCCGACAGGTCAGACAGCGCCACATGGCCGAGCATGAGCTGGCGGGCGGCCAGGGCGCTCGGGTGGTCGGCAGCCGCAGGCCCGGGCACGCGAAAGAAGGTGAGCTGGTAACCGTAGCGCGGCGGGGCGCCGTCGCGGTCGCCGAGCAGTCCGGTCAGGTACCACCACTCGATGGCCTGGGCCGGGTGCGCGCCGAAATCGGCGGGAAAGTTCATGGCGGCCCATGCGCCGCGGGGCAGGGCCAGGGGCACGGAGGCCAGCAGCAGGTTGCGGCGTCGGATCATCAGCTGTCCTCTCTCACGGCGCGTACCGCATCGGCGCCCAGCGCCTGCCGGCCGGCGAAGGCCGACGCGCCGACCGCAGCCAGGAAAGCCAACCCCACCAGCGCAGCCAGCCGGGGCAGCGGCAGGTGCAGATCCATGCTCCAGTGAAAGCTCTGTGGGTTGACGACGAACACCAGCACCGCGCTCAAGGCCAGTCCCAGCCCCAGGCCGGCCAGCGCCCCCGCGCCCCCCGTCAGGCCCGCCTCCAGCAGCAACAGCCGCATCAGTTCGCGGCGCGACAAGCCGAGGTGCCGCAGCAGCCCGAATTCACGCCGCCTGGCCAGCGCCTGGGCCGACTGGCTGGCCACCACGCCGAACAGGCCCACGGCCAGCGCCACCGCCTGCAGCCACACGGTGATCGCAAAGCTGCGGTCGAAGATGGTCAGCGACAGCTCGCGCAGTTCACCGGCCGCGGCCAGCTCGATGTTCTCGCCGCCCAGGCGCCGCACGTCGGCCCGCGCAGCATCCAGGGACTGGCCCGGTTTGAGCCACAGGGCCAACTCGGTGGCTGTGCGGTCGCCGGTCAAGCGCCGGTAGTCGCCCAGGTCCATCCACACCGCCGTGGCCTGGCGTGAGTAGTCGCGCCAGATGCCCTGCACCTGCAGGGTCAGGCGCTGGGCGCTCCGTCCGCTCTTGGCGATGTCGGGCAGCTCCGCGGTGAAGACCCGCCCCACGGCCAGCCCGTCGCGGTCGCGCGCGGCTTCGTTCACCCAGACGGGCGTCGCGCCTGCGGCCCGCGCGCCGGTCCAGCGTTCGATCAGTGGCAGGCCTCCGGCTTCGACACTGCGCGCCGTCAATGCCACGGAGTCGGCGCCGGGCGCCAGGCGCACACGCGCTGTGCGCTGAGGTGCCGCCCGCGCGATGGGCGCAAGGCCAGGCAGGGCTTGCAGCAGTTCGGGCGGCAAGGGCGCGGGCGTGCCATCGGGCCCGCGCAGGGCGCTGCGCACGTAGAGGTCGGCCGGCAGGGCGTCGTCCAGCCAATGCATGAGTGACTGCCGGAAGCTGCCGATCATCACGGTCATGGCCACCGCCAGCGCCAGGGCGACCAGCACGCCGGACAGGGAGCGGCGCGCTTCGGTGGCCTGGTCGCGGCTGCGTTCACGCGCCAGCAGCAAGAGCGGCCCGGCCGGCAGCCGCGCCAGCAGTGCGGTGAGGCCGCGCACCAGCGCCGGCACCAGGGCCAGCCCGCCCAGCAGGAGCAGCAGCATGGACAGGTAGGCGGCCACGGGCGTGTCACCCCAGACCGGGGGCAGCCAGGCGAGGGCCGTCCCCAGGGCGATCAACCCCAGTCCGGCGCTGGCTGGTAGGGATCGGCTGGCGGGCAGCCCCAGACCCTTGAGCACCAGGGCGGGCGCAATGCGGCGCACGGTCAGCGCGGGTGCCAGGGCCGCCACCAGCGCGGCCGCCAGCCCGAGCGTGCCGTAGACCGTTGCCGGCCCGGCCAGGGGCTGGTTGAAGAGCAGGTCGGTCGACGAGCTCGACCCGCCGTGCAGCCCCAGATCGCTGCCCAGCAGCTTCAGCGCACCCGCGGCCAGGCCCACGCCCAGGCCCAGGCCGAGCAGCGAGCCCAGCGTGCCGATGACCGCGCCCTCCATCAGGATTAGCTGCCAGCGCATGCGGGCCGACACGCCCAGCACCCCAACCAGGGCCCATTGCGGCAGGCGCTGCGCGGTTGCCAGCGACAGCACCGCATAGACCAGGAAGCTGCCCGTGAACAGCGCCATCAGGGCCAGCAGCCCGAGGTTGACCCGATAGGCACGGGTCAGGTCAGACAGCCGGGCGCCTTCGTCGACCGGCGGGCTGGCCTGCCAGCCCGCGGGCAGCCGCGCGGCCCAGGCGGCGGCCTCCGTGCCGGGCTGCAGTTGGAGATCGATGCGGTCCAGCTGGCCCAGGCGGCCGAAAAGCGCTTGCGCGTCGGCGATGTCCAGTACGCCCAGGGGCGAGTTGCCCGCGGCCACCCGGCCCCCCACGGCGAACTCGACATCGCGTGGCGGCGCACCGGCTGGCTGCGGCAGGCGCAGCGTCAGCCGGGTGGCGCCCGCAGGCAGCCGGCTGCGCGCCGCGGCATTCAGGTGAAGCGTGGTCACGGCGACGGCTGCCATCGGGCCGTCGCTCACCTGGGGTGTCAGCTCCGGGGCGAGCGGCCGGCTCTCGGCGGCGGAGGCATACAGCGCCAGTGGGTCCAGCCCGATCAGGTGCACCGAGATGCTTTGGCCGCCCGGGCCGGACTGGCCCAGCCACAGCGCGTCGGCTTCGAGCACCGGGTTGGCATTGGCCACACCCGGCAGGTTCAGCACCTCAGCCAGATCGCCGTCGGTGAGCGCGCCGTCGCGGGCGCGCAGGATGAGGTCCGCCTGGCCGTTCACGCCGCGAGCCGCACGGGCGAACTCGGTCAATGCGGCGCCGTTGAGCAGGTGCACGCCAAAGGCCAGGGCAACCCCCAGCATGACGGCCAGCACCGCGAGCAGGATGCGCGCGGGCTGCGCGCGCCAAACCGGCCAGGCGATGTGGCGCCACAGCCCCAGGGTGCTCACCGTCGGCGCGCGCTCAGACGGCATGCAACCCCATCTCATCGAGCCGCAGGCGGCGGTCGGCAGCTTGGGCGGCGGCTTCGGAGTGCGTCACCAGCAGGCAGGCGGCACCGGCGTCCCGGGTGCAGCGGCGCAGCAGGTCCAGCACTTCGCCGGCGTGGCGGGGGTCCAGGTTGCCGGTCGGCTCGTCAGCCAGCACGAGGCGCGGCCGGTGCACCAGCGCGCGGGCGATGGCCACGCGCTGCAGCTGGCCGCCGGACAGCTGCCGCGGCATGCGTGCGGCCAGGTCCTGCAGGTTGACGGCGGCCAGCATCGCAGCGACCTGACCTTCGTCGCGCTGGCCGAGCAGTCGCAGCGGCAGGGCCACGTTGTCTGCCACGGTGAGGTGCGGCAGCAGATGAAACGCCTGGAAGACAAAGCCCAGCGACCGGCGCCGCAGCGCGGAGCGGGCGTCGTCGTCCAGTGCGCGCAGGTCGGCGCCGTCCAGGGCAATATCGCCGGCATTGGCCTCGTCCAGACCAGCCAGGCAGTTCAACAAGGTGGATTTGCCACTGCCCGATTCGCCCAGCAGGGCCACGATTTCACCGGGCTGGAGGTCGAGGTCGACCCCGGAAAACACCGCCACCTCGCCGTAGGACTTGGCCAAGCCGCGCGCACGCAAAAGACTCATGCCCCGGATTCTGGCTCCTTGCGCAATGCCCCCGCCCGGCCCTTGGGCGGATCGAGCTTGACGCCGCGCCGGGTCAGCGCCTCGCGCAGCAGCAGCTCGGCCTGCGCGTTGGCACTGCGCAGTTCGCTGGCCGCCAGCCGCTCCACCTCGGCCCAGAGCGCCGGGTCGACGCGCAGCGGGAAGGATTTCTTGTCGGGGCTGGCCATCAGTGCTGCTCACCCGGTCGCCGCGGGCGGCGCGGCGGCGGCGCGTCGTGGGGCGGCGGCGCCGGGAAGAGGGCCTTCACCTGCCAGCACCACAGCAACAGCCCGGCCAGCAGAAGCCCACCCGCACTCCACCACACGGCCTGCGCGGGCTGCGGCCATGCGGGCTGACTGTCGAGCTGGGTGTGCAGGTGCGTGCCAGCCAGCAGCAGGGTGACCATGACGCCGATGCCGCTGACATGCTCGCCCAGCCGCTCCAGCGTCGCGTCGCGCCGTGATTCGGCC
>JAIPCJ010000176.1 GCA_021738245.1 Methylotenera sp.
CCCCTGCAAAACCGCCCACCCTGCGGGTGGGTGCCCTGCGATGCTCGAAGCCCGGGGCCGCGCCCAACTCGCTTCGTTCGCTTTGCTCACTACGCTCAGACAAAGGGGCGCGAAGTCAGAGGTTGAAGCGCGCTGCGCGCGCGCCCCGGGCTTCTGCGCTTCTCGGCGGTTTAGAAGGGGAGACCCCGAACAGCCAACAGCCGAGCAGCCGAACAGCCACGTTGCCAATCTCACAGGCTGGGCGTTTGAGGTATTTCGTCTGACCCCCTTGAGCGCCGCCGAGCAGCGCAAGGACTTGAGGGCGCGCGCGCAGCGCGCTTCAAGTTCTGACTCCGCGCAACTGTCTGACCGGAGCGTAGCGGAGGGAGTTTTGCGCGGGCCCTCAAGGCCTGAGCAGCGCAGGGAACCCGTAGCGAAGCGGAGGGCGGCGCGGTCGGGGGGAGCTTTTTGCCTACTTTTTGGCGGGACAAAAAGTAGGTCGCCCGCGGGGGCGAATTCCCCGCTGGGCCTTGCCCCCAAGCCAAACCCACGCAAAAGCATTGAAGCGCCGCAGGCAACCTCCATCACGCCACCTTCTTCAACTTCGGATCGAGCGCATCCCGCAGCCCATCCCCCATCAGGTTGATGGCCAGCACCGTCACCAGAATCGTCAGCCCCGGCAAAGTGACAACCCACGGCGCCCGCGTGATGTAGTCCCGCGCCGCCGACAGCATCGTGCCCCACTCCGGCGTGGGCGCCTGCACGCCCAGCCCCAGGAAGCCCAGGCCGGCTGTTTCCAGAATGGCCGAGGAGAAGCTCAAGGTCGCGTTCACGATCAGCGGCGCCATGCAGTTGGGCAGCACCGTGATGAACATCAGCCGCCACACGCTGGCGCCGGCCACGCGGCTGGCGGTGACGTAATCGCGGTTGATCTCGCCCAGGGCCGCCGCGCGCGTGAGGCGCACATAGCCCGGCAGCGCGCCGATGGCAATGGCGATGACCGTGTTGACCAGTCCGGGCCCGAGGATGGTGATCACGCAGATGGCCAGCAGCAGCGCCGGTAGCGCCAGCACGATGTCCATCACCCGCATGATGGCCGGGGACAGCCAGCGCTGGAAGAAGGCCGCCAGCAGCCCGAGCAGCACGCCCGGCACCAGCGACATCACCACCGCCGCCAAGCCGATGCCCAGCGACACCCGCCCGCCATGCAGCAGCCGGCTGAGCATGTCGCGCCCGAGTTCGTCGGTGCCGAGCAGGAAGCGCGTGCTGCCGCCTTCGGCCCAGACCGGCGGGGTCAGCATGAAGTCGCGGTATTGCTCGATCGGGTCGTGCGGCGCCAGCAGCGGTGCCAGCAGCGAGGCCAGCGCGATCAGCGCGAAGACGATCAGCGCGATGAAGGCGCCGCGGTTGGCCGTGAAGCCCTGCCAGAACTCCCGCAGCGGGCCGGGCGGGTCGATGGGTTTCTCAAGCACGGCGCTCATCAGTGCCCGCCTCCGCGGATGCGCGGGTTCACCACGCCATACAGCAGGTCCACGACCAGGTTCACGCCGATGAAGGTCAGGGCCGAGATCAGGATGCCGGCCTGCACGACGGGATAGTCGCGCCGGGCGATGGAATCGATCAGCCACTTGCCGATGCCGGGCCAGCTGAAGATGGTTTCGGTCAGCACCGCGCCGGCCAGCAGGCTGCCGGTCTGCAGGCCCACGACTGTCAGCACCGGAATCAGTGCGTTGCGCAGCGCATGCACCACCACCACCCGCGTGGGCGACAGGCCCTTGGCGCGCGCGGTGCGCACATAGTCTTCGCGCAGCACTTCGAGCATGGACGAGCGCGTCATGCGCGCCACCACGGCCAGCGTGCTCGTGCCCAGCACCAGGGCCGGCAGGATGAGGTGCATCAGCGCTGACTTGAACGCCCCTTCCTCACCCGACAGCCAGGCGTCGATCAGCATGAAGCCGGTCACCCGCTCGGGGTCGTACTCGATGCCGATGCGGCCGCTCACCGGCGTCCAGCCCAGCTGCACCGAGAAGAACATGATGAGGATCAGCCCCCACCAGAACACCGGCATCGAGTAGCCCACGGTGGCCACGCCCATCACGCCCTGGTCGAGCAGCGAACCGCGCCGGAGGCCGGCGCTCACGCCGAGCAGCAGCCCGAGGCCCACCGCAAAGATCAGTGCCGCTGTGGCCAACTCCACCGTGGCGGGGAAGAGGGCGGTGAACTCCTTGCTGACCGGCTCCCGGCTCACCAGGCTCTGGCCCAGGTCGCCCTGCAGCAGCTTGCCTACGTAGTCCAGGTACTGCACCGGCAGCGGCTGGTCCAGCCCCATGCGCTTGACGAGGGCGGCATGCGTTTCGGCATCCAGACGGCGTTCGCCCATCATCACTTCGATGGGGTCGCCTGGCACGAGGCGGATGAGGCCGAAGGCCACGATCGTGATGCCGATCAGTGTCGGCACCAGCGTGGCCAGGCGTTTGAGCAGGAAGGCGAGCATCCGGCGGGCTACCAGCGCGAGGTGTAGGGACGGGTCTCGCCCTCGGTGGCACCGGCCACGCGCATGGTGGCGGGCGTGGACGCGACCTCGATCAGCGCTGCGGTTTCGGCGTCCACCGTGCCGGAGATGTCGCGGGGTCGGTATTTCATCTGGAAGGTGCTGACGACCTCCTTGGTGAGCACGTCCATCTGCCCCGAGCGCGACACGTTGTAGCCGATGCGTGCGAGGCGGTCCTGCAGCCAGGCCACGTCGCGCGGCGCGACTTCATGCTCCAGCGTCTTGACCATCACCGACGGGCCGTCCGGCCACGGGATGAGGCCGGCATCGGCCAGCTGCTTCCAGGGGAAGTTGGGGCCGGGGTCCTGCTTGCGGCCGGGGGCGATGTCGGCGTGGCCGATGATGCGCTCAGGGCGCACGTTGTGGCGCTTCTGGATGTCGCGCACCAGCGCGATGACCTCGTCGACCTGCGCCTGTGGGAAGGGCGCGTAGACGCGGCCGCCGGGCCCGTCGACGAAGCCCGGGTTGACGATCTCGATGCCGATGGACGAGGAGTTCAGGTTGGTGTTGCCCGCCCAGAAGCTCGCACCCGCATGCCAGGCCCGGCGGTTCTCGTCGACCAAAGCGTAGCTGGCCACCGGGTTGTCGCGCACCAGGTAATGGGCCGAGACCTGGCCGCCGGTGGTCAGCACCTTGAGCGACTTCTCCCAGTCCAGCACGGTGTAGTGCAGCACGATGTAGAGCGCGCGGCTGTCCTGGTTCTGCGAGGTGTAGCTGCGGTCGATGTTGGGGGCGCGGATGGCGATGCCGGGCGCGGCGGGCGCGGCCGTCGCGCTGGGCGCGGGCGCTGTGCCGGGTGTGCCGCCAGAGGGTGCCGGGGTCGGCACGCTGGCGCAGGCCGTGAGCAGCAGGGCCAGGGCGGCGGCGACGAGAGAGGTGGACTTCATGCGGGATTCGGGCGTGGCCGGAAGGCCGGATTGTTGCAGCGCACCGCGAGCGGCGGCCCCGGGCCTCCCCGCAGGGGCCATGTCGGTCGGCCATGCGGGTATGAGTCCAGGTGATGGTTGAATCGCGCATGGTCTACGAAACCCTGCACGCCACGCCCACGCCCGAGGTCTACCGCCAGCTGCGCGTGGGCGCCGGCCTGAGCCCCAAGACGGCCGAGGCGGCGGCTCGCGGCCTGCCCAACACCCTGTTCGCCGTGCAACTGCTGCACGAAGGTGCGCCCATCGGCATGGGCCGCGTCGTCGGCGATGGCGGCACCGCCTTCCAGGTGGTGGACATCGCGGTGCTGCCGGCCCACCAGGGCCGCGGCCTGGGCAAGCGCATCATGGCCGAGATCGCTGCGTGGCTTCAGGCCCATGTGCCCGAGACGGGCTATGTGAGCCTGCTGGCCGATGTCCCGGCCGATGCGCTGTACGGGCAGTTCGGCTTCGTGCCCACCGCGCCGCGCACCCTCGGCATGGCCTGGAAGCGCCCGGCTGCCGGAGGGGCGGCATGACCCGGCGCTGGATCGCCCTGCTGGCACTGGCCTGCTCGTGCCATGTGGCAGCCAAGACACTGACGGTCTGCACCGAGGCCAACCCGGACGGCTTCGACTACGCCCTGTTCCACGCCAACTCCACGGCCGATGCGTCCTCCGAGGCGCTCTACAACCGGCTCGTCGAGTTCGAGCCTGGCACGACCCGCCTGGTGCCGGGCCTGGCCGAGCGCTGGGAGATCAGCCCCGACGGGCGCAGCTACACCTTTCATCTGCGGGCCGGCGTGGCCTTTCACACCACGCCCTGGTTCAAGCCGACGCGGCCACTGGCGGCGCAGGACGTCGTGTTCAGCGTCATGCGCCAGCTCGACCCGCGCCATCCCTGGCATGGCCAGGCGCGGCCGGGCTGGTACTACGCGTCGGCCCTGCAGCTCGCCAGCCTGGTGCAACGCGTGGTGGCGGTCGACGAGCGCACCGTGCGCATCGAGCTCAGCCGGCCCGAGGCGCCCCTGCTCGCCAACCTGGCGATGGGCTTCCTCAGCGTGCTGTCGGCCGAGTATGCGCAGCAGCTCGAAGCCGCCGGCCGGCTGGAGGACATGAACCTCAAGCCGGTCGGCACCGGTCCCTTCGTCTTTCGCAGCCATGTGAAAGACGCGGTGGTGCGTTACGACGCCCATCCGGGCTATTTCCGCGGCCGGGTGGCACTGGACAAGCTCATCTTCTCCATCTCACCCGACCCCGCCGCCCGGCTGCAGCGGCTCAAGGCGGGCGAATGCGACGTGGCTCTCTACCCGGTGCCGCAGAGCTGGGACGACATCCGCCGCGACACCCGCCTGCAGCTGCTCACCGGCCCCGGCCTGGTCACCACCTTCGTGGCGCTGAATGTGGCCCACAAGCCGCTGGACGACCGCCGCGTGCGCCAGGCCCTGGTGCTGGCGACCGACCGCCCGGCGGTGGCCCGCGCCATCTACAGCGGCGCCGCCGCGCCCGCCGGCAACCCGTACCCGCCGTCGCAGTGGAGCTACGACGAGGCCGGCGCGCCGCCGCGCCAGGACCTCGCCAAGGCCCGTGAGCTCCTGAAGGCTGCCGGTGTGGCCGAGGGCTTCACGCTCAAGCTGTGGATCCGCTCGGGCGCGGGCGCCACCAACCCCAACCCGCGCGCCACGGCCGAGCTGCTGCAGGCGGACTGGGCGCGCATCGGCGTGAAGGTCGAGGTGGTGATGCTGGAGTTCGGCGAGCTGCTCAAGCGCACGCGGGCCGGCGAGCACGATGCGACGCTGCTGGCCTGGGCGTCGGACAACGGCGACCCCGACAACTTCCTGACGCCCAACTTCAGCTGCGCCGCCGTGGCCGGTGGCAGCAATGTGGCGCGCTGGTGCCAGCCGGCCTTCGATGCCCTGCTGGCCGAGGCCCGCCAGGTGGCTGGCACCGCCCGACGCGACGCCCTCTACCGCCGTGCGCAGGCGCTCTACCGCGACGACGCACCCTGGGTGCCCCTGGTCTACCCCACCACGGCAATTGCCACCAGCCGGCGCGTCGTGGGCCTGGCCGTCAGCCCCTTCGGCCTCAACAACTACGCCAAGGTGGACCTGCGATGAAGATCGCCAACATGAACTGGATGCAGGTCGAGGCCTACCTGCAACACGACGACCGCTGCCTGCTGCCCATCGGCTGCACCGAGCAGCACGCCACGCTGAGCTTGGCGGTCGACGCCATCCTGGCCGAGCGCGTGGCGGTGGAGGCCGCCGAGCCGCTGGGCGTGCCGGTCTTCCCGGTGCTGCCCTTTGGCATCACACCGAGCTTCATGAGCTACCCCGGCACGGTCACGCTCAAGGTCGACACCCTGCTGCGGGTGGTGACCGACCTGCTCGACAGCCTCGACCACCAGGGCTTCCGGCGCATCCTCATCGTCAACGGCCACGGTGGCAACCAGCCGGTGGCAGCCCTCATCGCCGAATGGATGGCGGCGCACCCGCGCACCCGGGTGCGCCTGCACAACTGGTGGAACGCGCCGCGCACGCTGGCCTACGTGAAATCCATCGATCCGCAATCGGCGCATGCCTCCTGGATGGAGAACCTGCCGTGGACGCGCCTGGCGGGCGTCACCCAACCCGTCGGCCGCAAGGCACCCGTGGACTATCAGCGTTATGCCGTGCTGCCACCGGACGCGGCACGGGCGCTGGCGGGTGACGGCAACTTCGGCGGCGCCTACGAACGGCCGGATGCCGAGGTGCTCGAGATGTGGCGCATCGCGGTCGAAGAAACCCGGGCGCTGATTGACGGGCCGTGGGCGTAGCCAAGCCTGCTCAGCGCAGCCCGTCGATCAGCCGCTGGCGCTCCATCGGCGTCAGCCCGGGGGCGCGGCCCAGCCAAGCCGCGGCCTGTGCCGGGTCGATGTCGTGCAGATGGCCGGCCAAGGCCTGCCAGGCGGTCCAGCGGCGTTCGGGGGCACTGATGCGGGCGACGAGGTCCAGGGCCTCAGCCGGTGCCTCGCGGGCCAGTTCATCGCTGGCGGCGTAGCGGGACAGCAGGGCATCGAGTTCGGCAGACGGCGCGGTGGCGCGCAGCCAGTCGCGGGCGCCGGGGCCGTCCTGGGCCAGCCAGCGGGACAGGCCTTCTTCCAGCAGGGCCTGGCGCACGTCGCCGGGCGGCAGTTGCGTGGCGAACAGGGCGGCCGAGCGTGCATCCTGGTGCAGCCAACGGTCCTGCAGCGGCCCGAGCTGTGTCGTCTCGCCGCTGGCCAGGGCCCAGCGGGTGGCCTGGTCGGGGGCGGTGTCGGCCCAGTGATCCAGCAGTTGCTGGCGCAGCCGCGCGCGGGTCGCCGCCTCCAGCGGGGCGCGGCCCACGGCTTGCAGCGCCGACAGGTGCAGACGCTGCTGCGCCCAGCGGCTGGCCAGGGCTTCGTACATCGCCGCGGCACGGCCCGGCCAGCGCCGGGCAAAGGCCTCCAGCTCCGGCAGCGCCGACTCGCGCAGCGTGGTCAGGCGAGCCAGCAGGCTGGCTTCGGCTGCCGCGTCGCTGGACGCGGCCGTGGCGGGCGAGGGCTCCTGCGCGATCGGCGCGGCCAGCCCGATCATCTGCAGCACGGGGCTGGGCGCCGGGCGTGCGCCGCTCGCCAGCACGACCGCCGGTGTCGGCGCGTCCGTGGCCAGCAGCGCGAACGCCGCCAGCCCGGCCGCACTGGCCAGCAGCAGTCCCGCCAGCCGGCGCCCATGCATCACTTGAACACGCAGGCGCGTGCCACATTGCTGGTGTTGCTGTCCTTCACCGGCTCATTGCCCGAGCCGGTGCCGACATAGCCTTCGCACTTGGGCTTGGCGCCGCCGTAGACGAGGTCGGTGATGGTGGCCACGTCGTACTGGCCGGCGATGCCCGACTTGCTGTCGTAGCTGCTGTTCACGCCCAGGCCGGCGACGTTGACCTGACCCAGGCGCACGCCCGAGATCGTCACCTTGCGGGCGTACTGCGTGGAGCAATTGCCGCACGAGCGGTAGAGCTTGCCGATGTTGTCGGCATAGAAGTCCTGGATGACCAGCGTGCCGTCGCCGTTGTGCTGAAACAGCTTGTCGGCCGCCTTGAAGGCCGCGCCGCCGCTGATGGTCAGCTTGCTGGTCACGCCGCTGAGCTTCTTGACGGTGGCGCCGTCTTCGCCCACGTCGGCCCAGTAGACGTTGGTGATGTTGCACTGACCGTAGCAGTGCACGCCGTCGGCGCCGCCCGCGGCCAGGTTGGTGCCGCTGCCGAGCGAACCGTCGCCGATGACGACGTTCTTCACCGTCGAGCCGTTGTTCAGCTTGAACATCGGGATCTGGCTCTCGCTCTGCGTGCCCTTCATGTTGGACGCGGTGCCCACGAGGCAGACCCATTTGCCGTACTTCGCCAGCCCGTCCCAGGTCGTGCCCGCGGGCACATCGATGGTGGCGCTGACATTGACCTTGGTGCAGGCCGGGACGGTGCGCACGCCCGGCGCGGCGGCGGCGCTGCCGGCGGTGGCGATCAAGGCCAGGCCGAGCAGGCCCTGCCAGAAATGGCGCATGCGGTGCGTGAGTGTCATGGTGCTTGTCTCCTGTCGATACTGTGGATGTGGCCGCGGTCGGGGTGAGCGGCTCGGCGTCAGCGCAGGGTCGAGGCCAGCAGGGCGTCGACAGGAATCCGCGGGGGCCGTGACGGCCGCCCGGCACCGCCGGCAGGGGCGGCCGAGGCCTCGTTGAGAGGCGTTAGCGCTGAACGGAACGCATGTTCATTTTTTTGAAACGCCATTCCAATCGGCGATTGCCTGACGCTGAATCAGGGGGCAAGGCGGCTGCTGCGCCGCAGCATGGGTGATCCCCATCTCGCAGCCGGTGGCGTTGATCGATTCGCCGAGCGCGCGTCATCCAGGGGCCCGGCGGGGCGTTCAGCATGACTTTGGCAGCCGCAGGGCCAGCGGCCTAGCATCGAGAGCTTCAAAGGATTCGCCGCACGAACCGGGCGTTTCTGCGCGCCGGAGGTCGGGTATGGAAGCGAAGAGGGGTTGGCCCTGCAGCCGCTGGCTGCGGGGGCTGTTGATGGGGCTCAGCATGCTCGCGCCGGTTGTCGTGCCGGCTGTCGTGCCGGTAGAAGCGAGCGGGCCAGCACCCGGGCCGGCTGTCATGACCTTGCAGGTCGACGCGACCGACCCGGTCCACAAGGTCTTCCAGATTCGCCAGCGCCTGCCCTTGGGCGGCGACGGCACCGTCACGCTGCGATACCCACAGTGGCAGGCCGCCAGCCATGCGCCGACCGGGCAGGTGGGGCGCCTCGCCGGGCTGGTTGTCCAGGCCAACGGGCAACCCGTCGCCTGGACCCGCGACCCACTGGACCCGCATGCCTTCCGGCTGCGCGCACCGGCAGGCACCCAGGCGCTGGACCTGAAGTTCACCTACCTCTCGCCGCGTGTCGGGAATCTGGCGATGACGCGGCAGATCGTGAACGTCGGCTGGTCCAACCTGCTGCTGTACCCGGCGGGCGTCGACATCCGGCAGCTCGAGGTGCAAGCCGAGGTCCGGCTGCCGGCCGGCATGCAGTTCGCCACGAGCCTGGAGGTGGACCGGCGCGAGGGCGATGTCGTGCGATTCAGGCCCACGCCATTGCAGACGCTGGTGGATTCGCCGGTGATCGCGGGCCGGCATGTGCGCACGGTGTCGGTGTCGGAGGGCCCTGATCTGCCCGTCACGCTGACCCTGTTTGCGACCCGGCCGGAAGACCTGGCGCTTCCCGAGGCCGCATTCGCGCCGCTGCGTGCCTCGGTGGCCGAGGTGCAGCGGCTGTTCGGCGCGCGCCGCCGCGCGCCCTACCGTTTCCTGGTGGTGCTGGACGAGCGCATGGGTGGCCCTGGCGGCATCGAGCATCGGCACTCGACGGAAACCTTCCTGCCCGCCAGCGTCTTTGCAAGGCCCGAATACAACCTGCGCAATCTGGACCTCGCCCTGCATGAGTACATCCACGCCTGGAACGGCACCCAGTTTCTGCCGGCGGGCATGGAGCAGCGCCATTTCAATCACCCGTTGCAGAACTCGTTGCTGTGGGTCTACGAGGGCTTGACGCAATACCTGGGCAAGGTGGCCGCCGCACGCGGGGGCATGCGCACGCTGACACAGGCGCTCGACGACCTCGCCCTCGACGCCGCAGCGGCCGAGACGCGGGCGGCGCGCGGCTGGAAGCCCCTGCGTGACAGCGTCCACGACCCCGTCATCCTGTCCGGCCGTGGCATCGAGTGGCCCGACTTCACCGGCAAGAAGGACTACTACGGCGATGGGGCGTTGCTGTGGCTGGCCGTGGACGTCGAGATCCGCAGCCGCAGCGGCGGGCGCCTGAGCCTGGACGATTTCGTGCGTGTGTTCTTCGCCGAGCGACGCGGCGCGGAGGCGCTGCATCCGTACACCGAGGCTGACCTCCTCGCGACGCTCGAGCGACTGGTGCCGGGCGACTGGCCGCGCTTCTTCGCGGCGCGGCTGGACACCCTGGCGGACGCGGGGCTTGTGCAGGCCCTGGCCCGCGGTGGTTACCGCCTGGCCTACGTCGACGAGCCGACCGAGACCTTCCGTCAGGATGCCCAGGACCGCGGGGTGGACGATTACCTGTTCTCCGCCGGCATGGCGGTGGGCAAGGCGGGGCTGCTGCGCGCCGTGCGCTGGGACGGGCCCGCCTTCCGCGCCGGCCTGACGACCGGCGCCCGACTCGTGGCGGTCAACGGTCAGCCCTACGACGCGGGCACGCTGAGGGCCGCGATGGCGGCCGGTGGGCCGGTGGCGCTCGATGCCGAGATCGACGGCGAGCGGGTGGCGGTGAAGCTGGAGGCCGGCGGTGGCCTGCGCTACCCGCGGCTGGTGCGATCAGAGCCGGGCCCGGCCCTCATCGACGCGATCTTCAGCCGCCCTTAGACGCCGGCACCGGCGGGCGCCTCGCGCGGGCGCGCTTGGCCGCAGGCCGCGTCGGCTTGTCAGTGTCGG
>JAIPCJ010000015.1 GCA_021738245.1 Methylotenera sp.
GCTTCGCGCCCGCGCCCGCGGCCGGTGCAGCCGCGGCGGGCTTGGCCGTCGGGCCGTTCGAGGCCATGGCCGTGGGGGCTGCCGGGGCGGGTGGCGACAGCGGCGCCGGCGGCTGCGTGGCGACCCAGGGCGGGCCGCGCTCGCGGGCCAGCGCCTGGGCGTTGTTCAGGGCGAGCTCCTGGGCACTGCCCTTGCAGGCCTTGGCGGTGTCGCGCCACAGGGTTTCGGCCATCTGGCTCTGGGTCTGGCGTTCGGCCAGGGGCAGGGCGGCAGCACCGTTGCGCAGCCGGGTGGAGAACTCGCGCGCCCGCTCGAAGGGCGGCGCGCAGTACTCGGCGTTGTGGCCATCGATCTCGCTCTGTTCGCGCCGCCGCTGGGCGATTTGCTGCTGGCTGCCGCTGCACTGCTCGGCCGCCAGCTCCCACATGCCCTCGGCCTTGCGGTAGAGGCTGGCCGCATCGGCGAAACGGCGCTCGCCGAAGGCGCCCCGGGCCAGCTCCTGCAGCGCGGCGGCATCGCGGTGGGCGGTCTCGCACTGGCTGCCGGCCTGCAGCTTCTCGGCCAGCGCATCGCGGCTCTTCTGGCTGTCGGCCAGGTTGCGTTGCGCGCGTTCGCGGGCCCGGCCTTCACAGGCGGCCAGCGCCGCACCCCACTGGGCGACGGCCTCGTCGTGCAGCTTGACGAGCTCTTGCAAGGGCTGGTTTTGCGATTGCGCGGTGGCCGCGCGCAGGTCGGCTGTCAACGCGCGGCTGCTGAGCTGGGCGCAGCTGGGCGGCGGCGTGGCAGGCGCGGCGGAGGCGGCGGCCTCCGGGGCGGAGGCGGCGTCGGCTGGGGCGCTGGCGGCTGTTTCGGGCGGCGTGGGTGCGGCGGGCTGGGCCCGTGCCAGCGGGGTGGCCAGCGAGCCGGCCAGCATCAGCAGCAGGAGTGGGGGCAGCCACAGGTGGCGCAGGCGGGAGGGGCAGTTGTTCATTTCTTGCGAGCCGTCTCGGCCGGCATGTCGAGCAGGGCGTCCACCAGGCCACGGGAGAAGCGGCCGGCACCGGGGTCGTCGGGGCTGTCGAAGGAGAAGGTCGATTGAGCGGAGGCCAGCGGCATGGCACCGATCTGCGCCAGCAGGGAGTCGGCCCGCAGGCCGCCGAGGATGGCCACCACGTCCGTCTCGAAGCCGCGCGCCGCGGCGACCTTGTTGAGGGCCGCCAGCCGGTCTGCGTCGAACAGAAAGGCGTTCATCGCCAGCCGGCGCTCGATGAGCTTCTGGTGCAGCGTGAAGCCGGCCAGCGGCGGTGCGCCCAGGGCCGCCATGCGCGTGAAGGCCCAGGCGTCGGCACGCTCGAAGGCCGTCGCCGCGATGCGAGACACCCCGGACAGTGCGCCGCGGTTGGCCGCCGCGGCCTGCATCACGCCGACCACCTGCTGGCGGCTGATCTGCTGGGCGGCATCGGTCAGGCCCTCGCGGATGCGCTGCACGGCCAGGGCCTTGCCCTGGTCGATGAGTTGCTGCTTCAGCAGGTCACTGGCCACATTGGCCGCCGCATTCTTCGCCGCGCTGATGGCCGCGTCGGCCGCCACGGCCGCCGCCTTGACACCCGAGGCCAGCGTGGCCAGGTTGTAGAGCGTGCCCCCGATCTTGAGCGCGTAGTGGTAGGTCTTCATCCGGGCGCCGCCCTCTTCGGAGAGGCCCTGGGTCCAGAGCACCATCCACAAGGCCTCGTCGGGCGTGGGCTCGGCCTGCGTCACCTCCAGCGGGTGCAGGCTCAGCAGCCAGTGGTAGTCCTGCAGCTGCGGCGTGTTGGGCGGGGCCAGCCGCGTGTAGCCCCGGCAGACCTCGAAGGGCGTCACCCGCACGCCCTTGCCGCCCGGCTGACCGACGGTGAAGGGGCGGCCGTTGTCCCGCGCCTCGGCCAGCCATTCCAGCAGCCGCTCGCCGTCATGGCTGGCCTGACCGGCCACGTGATCGATGCGCGCGCCCAGGGGCAATGGCGAGTCCTCGGTGGCGGCGATGATCGTGAGTCGCTCGTCCACCTGCAGCGCGCGGGCCCAGGCCACGCGGTCGTTCTCGCTCCAGCCGGCACTGGTGGCCACCGCGAAGGGCAGCTCCCACTGCTTGTCGCATTCCTTGTCCTTCAGCGCGGCGCTGCGTGCGATCGCCGGGCGCAAGAGCCGCTCGCCGGCGCCGTAGGCGCGCATGCCGGCCAGCAGGGTCTCGTCCACCTGCCGGCCGTCATCCACGGTGAACTTGGGGCCCGAGGCGCAGCCGGTCAGCAGGCACAGGGCCAGGAGGAGGGCGAAATTCAGCAGGCGTGTCATGGTGCGTCGAGCCTACGTGCAGGGTATGACGGCTCACGCCGGTAATTGCCCGGAGCGGCGTCCTAAACTCTTCGGATGCGCCACAAGCGCACAAGGAGCCGCCATGAATGCACGAGACCCCCACCTGCCCCTGCAAGCCGACGAAGCCACGGCCCTGGGCACCTTTGCCGAGCGCGTCTGGGACGAGGAGATCGTCCCCGCACTGACCGACTACATCGCCATCCCGGCCAAGAGCCCGATGTTCGACGCCGACTGGGCGGCCAACGGCCACATCGAGAAGGTGCTGACCCAGGCCGCCGCCTGGGTCGAGGCCAAGAAGGTGGCGGGCCTGAAGCTGGAGGCGGTGCGCATCCCGGGTCGCACGCCGGTGATCTTCTTCGAGGTGCCGTCGACCAAGTCCGGCAGCGACGACACCATCGTGCTCTACGGCCACCTCGACAAGCAGCCCGAGTTCAGCGGCTGGCGCAGCGACCTCGGCCCCTGGACGCCCAAGTACGAGAACGGCCTGCTCTACGGACGTGGCGGCGCTGACGACGGCTATGCGGTGTATGCCTCGCTCACCGCCATCATGGCGCTGGACCAGCAGGGCATCCCGCGCCCGCGCTGCGTCGGCATCATCGAGACCTGCGAGGAAAGCGGCTCCTACGACCTGCCGGCCTACATCGACATCCTCAAGCCCCGCCTGGGCAATGTGTCACTCGTCGTCTGCCTGGACTCCGGCGCCGGCAACTACGAGCAGCTGTGGCTCACCACCTCGCTGCGTGGCATGGTGTCGGGCGTGCTGAAGGTGGAGGTGCTGACCGAAGGCATCCACAGCGGTGACGCCTCGGGCGCGGTGCCGTCGAGCTTCCGCATCCTGCGCCAGGTGCTGGACCGGCTCGAAGACAGCAAGACCGGCCGCCTGCTGCCCGAGAGCTTCCACTGCGAGATCCCGGGCGTGCGCCTGGAGCAGGCCCGCGCCACCGCGGCCATCCTGAAGGAAGAGGTCTACAAGCGCATGCCCTGGGCCTGCGGCGCCGACGGCGGCCCGGTGCTGCCGGTCACGAGCGACCCGGTCGAGGTGCTGCTCAACCGCACCTGGCGGCCGACGCTGTCGGTGGTGGGCGCCGATGGTTTCCCGGAGCTCAAGAACGCCGGCAATGTGCTGCGCCCCTACACCGCCTTCAAGCTCAGCCTGCGCCTGCCGCCGCTGATCGACGGCAACGAGGCCGCGCTCAAGCTCAAGGCCCTGCTGGAGGACAACGCGCCCTACAACGCCAAGGTCACCTTCACGCCCGATGGCCGGGCCGGGGCCTTCGGTGCGACGGGCTGGAACACGCCGGACCTCTCGCCCTGGCTCAGCCAGGCGCTGAACGACGCCAGCCAGACGCATTTCGGCGCGCCGGTGGGCTACATCGGCCAGGGCGGCACCATCCCGCTGATGAGCATGCTGCAAAAGGGCTTCCCGAAGGCGCAGATGATGGTCTGCGGCGTGCTGGGCCCCAAGAGCAATGCCCACGGGCCGAATGAGTTCCTGCATGTGCCCTACGGCAAGCGGCTGACGGCTGCGGTGGCCCAGGTCATGGCCGCCCACCCCTGAGCGACGAGGCCGGATGGACCAGCTCCGCGCGATCAAGGTTTTCGTCCGCGTCATCGACGAGGGCAGCTTCGCCGGGGCGGCCCGGGCGCTGGACCTGGCGCCGGCCGTGGTCACGCGGCTGGTGGCCGAGCTGGAGGAGCATCTCGGCGCCCGGCTGCTCAACCGCACGACGCGGCGCTTGTCGCTGACCGAAATCGGCGACGCCTACCTGGAGCGGGCGCGTCGCATCCTGGCCGACGTCGATGAAGCCGCCGCGCTGGCGGCCTCAGCCACCCAGGAGGTGCGCGGCCTCCTGCGGGTGCTGTGCCCGCCGGCGATTGCCGTGCACCAGCTCGCCAAGCACCTGCCCAAGTTCCACCGCGACTACCCGGCGGTGACGCTGGAGATCACGTCACCCGGCCCGGTCAGCACGGTGGATGACGGCTACGACCTGACCATCTTCCTGACCCGCGAGGTGCCCGACGGCGACTTCATCGCCCGGCTGCTGGCGCGCAGCGAGTTCATCATGTGTGCCTCGCCCGAGTACCTGGACCGGCGAGGCAGGCCGGAACATCCGCGCGACCTCAAGCAGCACGATGCCCTGCTGCCGCCCACCGCGGCCCTCGCCCGCGGCCTCACGCTGCAAAGCGGCGACGGCAGCGAGGAGATCACCCTGCCCATCGTGCCCTCGCGGGCCGCCCTGGCCACGACGCACATGGACACCAACTACGCCGCCGCCCTGCACGGCCTGGGCGTGGCGGGGCTGCCGAGCTTCATCGTGGAAGACGCGCTGCTGGAGCAGGCGCTGGAGCGGGTCATGCCGCAATGGCGGCTCTTCGGCACGACGATCTGGGCCGGCATGCCGACGCGCAAATACGTGCCGGCGCGCACCCGCGCCTTCCTGGACTTCCTGCTGGAAGTCTTCGGCGGCGAAGACAAGGACCCCTGGCTGGTGGCGGCCGGCTGCGCGACGCGCGCCTGAGCCGGCGGGTCACTTCAGCGTGAAGCCGAGTTCAAAGAACTCGGGGTGGCGCGCCTCCATGGCCCGCTTCAGCGGCGACAGCGCCACATATCGCGAGGCCGTCTTGACGATGTAGGCCAGCAGCCGGCGCTCCTCGGCGTGGCCTTGGCCCAACAGCACGAGGTGGTGGCGCAGCGCGCTCCATTCCAGCCGGCGCCAGTACTCGCCGAAGTCAGTCGCCAGGTCTTCATCCAGCTGGCCTGCCGCGCGGCAGGCCTCCCAGTGGCGCACAGCCCAGTCGATCTCCTGGGCTTCGTCCCAGGCCAGCGCGGCGGGGCGCAGCAGCGCGGCGATGCCGTCGGTGGCCGCGCCCTGCGGGGCGTCGTCGATCAGACGTTGCAGCACGGCGTCGAGGCCGCCGTCGGCAATGCGTGCCAGGCCGGCACGCAGCGCCTCGGGCTGTGGCGGCACCGGCACGGGGGGCTGCTGGCGCAGTTCGGCGCAGGCGGCGCGCATGAGCGGATCGGCGTCGGCGGGCTGGGCGAGGAGGGCGGCGAGAAGATCGGAAGTCGGCAAGGTCATGGCAGCAGGAGCCCTCGTGGATAATGAAATTCTAAGAACCGCCGGCCCCGGCATCCTCACCGACTCCGAGCCTTGTCCCTGCCCGTGCCGCGCTCGTTCCACCTTCCCCGCCCTGCTCCCCTGACCACGCTGATCGCTCTGGCGCTGTGCGCCTGGGAAGCGTCAGCCCAGCAAGCGCCCGCCGAAGCCCCCGAGGCCAGCCTGCCGCTGCGCAACAGCCGCGTGCTGGGGGCACCGGCCAAGTCGGGCGCCGCCGAGCCGGCCCTGGTCATCTCCGCCACCAAGCTGTCGGCGCAGATGGACCAGCAGGCCGAAGGCAGCGACGGCGTCGAACTGCGCTACGGCGAGCTGCTGCTCAACACCGACAAGCTCACCTACCGCGTCGTGGACGACTTCGCCCGCGCCGAGGGCAACGTGCGCATCAACCACAACGGCAACGTCTTCACCGGCCCGTTGCTGCAGATGTACGTGAGCCGCTTCGAAGGCGAGTTCCTGACGCCCAGCTTCTTCCTGGCTGCCACCGGCGGCGCCGGCACGGCCAAGGTGGTGCGCTTCCAGGACAGCGAGCACATCAGCGCGGTGGACGGCAACTACAGCAGCTGCCCCGCCGTGGAGGGCCAGGAGCCGGCCTGGCAGGTCACGGCCCGCCAGCTGCGCCTGGACCTGGCCGCCAACGAGGGCCAGGCGGACGGCGCCGTGCTGCGCTTCCTGGGCGTGCCCATCCTGGCTGCGCCGTCGATGAGCTTCCCGCTGAGTTCGGCCCGCAAGTCGGGGTGGCTGCCGCCCAATATCTTCCTGGACAGCCGCAGCGGCCTGGAAACCGGCGTGCCCTACTACTGGAACATCGCGCCGCAGCGGGACGCCACCTTCACGCCTTTCGTGATGACCAAGCGCGGCCTGGGCCTGGACAGCGAGTTCCGCTACCTGGAGCCCGACCACGCCGGTCGCATCAATGTCGACCTGCTGCCGGGCGACCGGGTGTTCGGCCGCTCGCGCTGGAGCCTGAAGTTCAACAACGACGGCAAGGTGTTCGGTGACTGGCGCTACCGCCTGAAGAGCGAGCGCGTGTCCGATGACGACTACTGGAAGGACATGTCGCGCCGCGTCGAGAGCCAGACGCCGCGGCTGCTGGCCACCGACTTCACGCTGAACCGCCAGCGCGAGCTGTCCTGGGGCGTCATCGACACCTACGCCCGCGTGCAGCGCTGGCAGACCCTGCAGGGCACCGACGCGCTGTCGCAGTTCGATTCGCCCTACCAGCGCAGCCCGCAGATCGGTGCGCGCGTGACCACGGCCGCCGACGAGGCCGTGCTGGACAGCTTCCGTCCCTGGGGCCGCAAGGCGCGGCTGGAGGGCGGCCTGGAGCTCGAATACAACCGCTTCGATCTGCCCAGCTCGGCGCTGGCAGCGCAGGCGCGCGGCGGCCAGCGGGTCCATGCCCTGGGCCACGTGGCGGCGCCGTTGGGTGGCGAGGCGTGGTGGTTCATTCCGCGGGCGTCGTTCAATGCGGCGGCCTACGACCTGGACCAGCCGCAGGCCGATGGCCGCCGCCGCATGAGCCGCGTCATCCCGACGCTGAGCATCGACCACGGCTGGGTCTTCGAGCGCGATACCCGACTGTTCGGCCGCGACGTGCGCCAGAGCCTGGAGCCGCGGCTGCTCTACGTGAACACGCCCTTCCGCGACCAGGCCAAACTGCCCAATTTCGATTCGGCGGCCAAGGACTTCAATTTCGATTCGATCTACACCGACAACCCCTTCTCGGGCGTGGACCGGGTGTCGGACCTGCATGCCCTCAGCGTGGGCGCCACCAGCCGCTGGGTCAGCGCTGCGCAGGGCGAGGAGATCCTGCGCCTGGGCGCGGTGCAGCGCTTCCTGTTCCGCGACCAGCGCATCACGCCCGACGGCCAGCCGGTCACCCAGCGCTTCTCCGACCTGCTGCTGGCCGCGGCTGCCCACCTGGATGAACGCTGGTGGGCCGACGGCACGCTGGAGTTCAACCCCGAGACCAACCGCTCGGTGCGCTCCGTCATGCGCGCCCGCTATTCCCCCGGCCCCTTCCGGACCATGAGCGTGGCCTACCGCTTTGCGCGTGCGCAGAGCGAGCAGGTGGAGCTCGCCTGGCAGTGGCCGATCTACGGCACGCCGGTCACCTCGCGCGGCGCCAACAGCAATTCCTGCGGCGGCGCCTGGTACAGCGCGGGTCGCGTGCAGTACTCGCTGCGCGACAAGCGCCTGACCGACTCCGTGCTCGGCTTCGAGTACGACGCCGGCTGCTGGGTCATGCGCTGGGGCGTGGAGCGGCTGTCCACCGGTCGTGCCGAAACCAAGACCCAGCTGATGTTCCAGCTGGAGCTGGTCGGCCTGTCACAGGTGGGTTCAAACGCCCTCAAGGTCTTGAAGGACAATGTGCCCGGTTACCGCAGGCTGAGCTCCGACCGCTCACCGAGTTCAGATTTCCAACCATGATGCTTCGTCTCGCTCCCCTCGTGCTCGCCCTGGTCGCTTTCCAGGCGTCAGCACAAAAGACCAACCTGCAGCCGGGGGACTACATCGCCGCGGTCGTCAACCAGGACGTCGTCGCGGCCAGCGAGGTGGTGCAGCGCACGGAGCGCCTGCGCCAGGAGGCCCGCCAGCGCGGCGAGGTGATGCCCGAGACGGCCGGCCTGCGCAAGCAGGCGCTGGAGGCGCTCATCGAAGACCGCGTGCTGGTCACCTACGCCCGCGAGAACGGCTCGCGGGTGGACGAAGCCGAGCTCGACCGCGTGGTGGCCAACGTGGCCGCGCAAAACAAGCTGACCATGGAGCAGCTGCGCGAACGGCTCAAGCAGGACGGCACCGACTACAAGAGCTTCCGCGAGAACCTGCGCGACCAGATGATGACCGAGCGCGTGCGTGAGCGCGAGGTGCAGGGGCGCATCAAGGTGTCGGACGCCGAGATCGACGCCTATCTCGACAAGAAGCGCGCCGACCTGGACAGCGGCGGCATGATCAACCTCGCCCAGGTGCTGGTGCCGGTGCCCGAGGGCGCGCCCGAGAGCGTCGTGGCTGAGCGCCGAGCACGTATCGAGGCGGCGATGGCCCGCATCAAGGCCGGTGAAGACTTCGCCAAGGTGGCCCGTGAGGTGTCCGAGGACGGCAACAAGGCCCGCGGCGGCGAGATCGGCCTGCGCCCGGCGGACAAGCTGCCGGACATCTTCGTCACGGCCGTCAAGGGCCTGAAGAGCGGCGAGGTGGCGCCCGAGCTGCTGCGCAGCGGGGCGGGCTTTCACATCCTGAAGGTGGTGGAGCGCCAGGGCGGCTCATCGCTCACCCAGAGCGTGCAGACGCATGCGCGCCACATCCTGCTGCGCCCCTCGGCCCAGCTGACCGCCGAAGTCGCCGCGCGCCGGCTGGCCGAGTACAAGCGCCAGATCGAAAGCGGCCAGGCCAAGTTCGAGGACATCGCCAAGGCCTACTCCGAAGACGGCAGCGCACCGGAAGGCGGCGACCTGGGCTGGATGGGCGCGGGCGGCTTCGTGCCCGAGTTCGAGGAAGCCATGAACGCGCTGCCGCTGCAAGGCATCTCGGGCCCGGTGGTGTCGCGCTTCGGCGTGCACCTGATCCAGGTGCTGGAGCGCCGCACGGTCGAGGTCGAGATGAAGCAGCTGCGCGAGCAGGCCCGTGCGGCCCTGCGCGAGCAGAAGTACGACGAGGCTTACCAGGAGTGGGTCAAGGACCTGCGCAACAAGGCCTTCGTCGAGGTCCGCGAATGGCAGGACTGACCGGTCGCTGCGGACGCGCGTGAAGTCGCACATCCCCCGCAAGCGCTTCGGTCAGCACTTCCTGACCGACAAGGCGCTGATCGAGTCCATCGTCGACCTCATCGACCCGCAGGACGGCGAAACCCTGGTGGAGATCGGGCCCGGCCTGGGCGCCATGACGCTGCCGCTGCTGGCACGCATCCCCAAGAGCTCGGTGC
The DNA here is from genome assembly GCA_021738245.1 of Methylotenera sp. GTDB lineage: Bacteria > Pseudomonadota > Gammaproteobacteria > Burkholderiales > Burkholderiaceae_C > Pelomonas. The sequence goes on from JAIPCJ010000015.1 coordinate 9,370, forward strand.
CGCTGACCGTCATCGAGCTGGACCGTGACCTGGCCGCGCGGCTGCGCAAGCGCGATGACGTCGAGGTCATCGAGAGCGACGTGCTCAAGGTGGACTTCCATGCGCTGGCAGTCGCCAAGGCCGCCAAGCTGCGGGTGGTGGGCAACCTGCCCTACAACATCTCCACGCCCATCCTGTTTCACCTGCTGGAGGTGGTGGACGACGTGGTCGACCAGCACTTCATGCTGCAGAAGGAAGTGGTCGACCGCATGGCCGCAGGCCCGGGCAGCAAGGACTACGGGCGCCTGAGCGTGATGCTGCAGTGGCGTTACGACATCGAGTCGGTGCTGGACGTCCCGCCGGAAGCCTTCGATCCACCGCCGCGGGTGGACTCGGCCATCGTGCGCATGCTGCCCCTGCCCCAACCGCCGGTCGTGGATCGCGTGCTGCTCGGCGAGCTGGTGGCCAGCGCCTTCTCCCAGCGCCGCAAGCTGCTTCGCCACAGCCTCGGCCACTGGCTGGCTGAGCGCGGCTTCTCGGGTCACTTCGACCTGCAGCGCCGCGCGGAGGAAGTGCCCGTCCACGAGTTCGTGGACCTGGCTCTTCAAGTCCAAGCCCAGGCTGCAGAAACAACAAAGCCCGCCTGAAGCGGGCTTTGTTTCCTCCAGCAGCTACAGCGGATCCGGCTTCGCCGGGCCACTGACTGCGCCCCCCGGGGAGGGGGCGTCAGCCGGTACGGGGGATCTCGTCAAGCAGCATTGAGCCACATGGACGTGTCGAAGGCACTGCACATCATCGGCATGTTCATGCCGAAGTTGGGGTTGCCAATCGTCTTCGCGCTTTTCGGCGCAGGCTTTTCAACCACCGGGGCCACCTCAGCAGCCCGCTCCCATGGCCCGTTTTCTTGGGAGCGGGCTACTGAAAAGAATAGAAACACCGGAAGGGCACCTTCCGGTCGGCCCAGTAGTCGGCCGTGTCGCGGAAGACGTCGAGCAACTGCTCACGCGCTTCGCGGTCGAAGCGCACGTTGTCGGGCAACTGCTCCAGCACCACCACGAAGCCCGGCTGGCTGCCGGCCTTGTGGACGAGGTCGGTCATGCAGTCATGCAGGGCGTCCAGGTTCTTGCCGAAGTGAGCGGGGAAGAGGAAGGCCTGCGCGATGCCGTCGAGCACGTCCTGCTTGGACTGCGCCTCCGACAGGTTGGCGTACAGGAAATGCTGGCCCGCTTCTTGAGCGGCCTGCATCAAGTCCTCGACCCGGTAGGCCCGTATGGCCTGCACGATATTGGGACGGACGGTCTGCAAAAGCATGGTCGCGTTCCTCCTTTCAAGTCACAAAACTGCCGAACCTTCGACCTTCACCGGCCCGCTTCGGCGCGGATGCGCTTGAAGCTGGCATAGTGATCGTCGGTGTAATAACAAACCTCGGGCGCCGTGGGCGGGGTGCCGCCACACACGAGACGACGAGCGCCTCGGTTGCGAGCGCCAGGGGTTTTCACCGTGTATTCGCGATAGAAGCCGCGAGCCTTGCGGGGCAGCAGGCGCTCGCGATTGCCGAACACCACGCCATCCTTGCTGTAGGGAAACGGGCCGCCGGCGAGGACGAGCCGGTGGGTTTCCTGCGCTTGGACAGGCAGCTCGCTCAGCGAAATCTCGGCCAGAGCGGGCGTTGCGGTGGGGGGAGCTTCCTTGGCTTGCACGCCCCCGGCCAAGCCGGAAAGCAGCAGGGCGGTGGTGACCGCCGAGGCGCCGGAGCGCGCCAGCCACGAAAGCAAAGACACGGGTTTACCCTGAACGGAAAACCACAATGGTACCGAAGCGACCCCAAAAGCTCAAGCCGCAAGCTTGCGGCCGAGTCTGGTTTGGGGCCTTGTGAGCCCGCGCTCACATACGCGTAAGTGCTTGATTTTTCAAGCCTTGTGACGTTCCGGTGACGAAGTTTTCAGCATGAAAACTTCTGTCAATTGGGGGAGTCAGGGCGGGCGGAGCTTGTTCTTCCGCCGTTCCTCGTGACCGACTGAATGAGGGTTCAGGTGCGCGCGGCGTTGGCGTCAGCCACGGTCAGGGCGGTCATGTTGACGATGCGGCGCACGGTCGCCGACGGCGTCAGCACATGCACCGGCTTGGCCGCGCCGAGCAGCCCGGGGCCGATGGCGATACCGCCGCCGGCTGCCGTCTTGAGCAGGTTGTAGGAGATGTTGGCCGCGTCGATGTTGGGCAGCACGAGCAGGTTGGCCTCGCCGCTGAGCGGGCTGTGCGGCATGAGCTGCTTGCGGTAGGGCGCGTCGAGCGCGGTGTCGCCGTGCATCTCGCCGTCGACCTCCAGCCACGGGGCGAGTTGCTGGATGAGGGCCAGGGTGTCGCGCATCTTCACGGCCGAGGGCTTGTCGCTGGTGCCGAAGTTGCTGTGCGACAGCAGCGCGGCCTTCGGGGTCAGGCCGAAGCGGCACATTTCCTGCGCGGCCATGATGGTGATCTCGGCCAGTTGCTCGGCGGTGGGGTCGTAGTTGACGTGGGTGTCCACCAGCATGACCTGGCGGCCCGGCAGGATGAGGCCGTTCATGCAGGCGTAGGTCTTGACGCCCGCGCGCTTGCCGATGACCTGGTCGATGTACTGCAGGTGGGTGGCCGTGGTGCCCCAGGTGCCGCAGAGCATGCCGTCGACCTCGCCCTTGTGCAGCAGCATGGTGCTGATGAGGGTGAGGCGGCGGCGCATCTCGATCTTGGCGAGCTGCTGGGTGACGCCCTTGCGCTCGGTCATGCGCAGATAGGTCTGCCAGTAGTCGCGGTAGCGGTCGTCGTGCTCGACGTTGACGACGTCGTAGTCGCGGCCATGCTGCAGGCGCAGGCCGAAGCGCTCGATGCGCTCGGCAATCACGGCCGGCCGGCCCACCAGCGTCGGCCGTGCCAGGGCTTCGTCGACGACGACCTGGGCGGCGCGCAGCACGCGCTCTTCTTCACCTTCGGCATAGGCCACGCGCTTGTTCGGCGCGCGCTTGGCGGCGGTGAAGATGGGCTTCATGGTGTTGCCCGAGGCGTAGACGAAGCTTTGCAGCTTCTCGCGGTAGGCGTCCCAGTCGGTGATGGGGCGGGCCGCCACACCCGAGTCGGCGGCGGCCTTGGCCACGGCCGGCGCGATGCGCATCATCAGGCGCGGGTCGAAGGGCTTCGGGATGAGGTACTCCGGCCCGAAGGACAGCGTCGCACCCACATAGGCGGCAGCCACCACTTCGCTCTGCTCAGCCTGGGCCAGCTCGGCGATGGCCTGCACCGCCGCGATCTCCATCTCGACGTTGATCGTCGTGGCGCCGGAGTCCAGCGCGCCGCGGAAGATGTACGGGAAGCACAGGACGTTGTTGACCTGGTTCGGGTAGTCGGTGCGGCCGGTGGCCATGATGGCGTCGTCGCGCACCGCCTTGACCTCTTCCGGCAGGATCTCGGGGGTCGGGTTGGCCAGCGCGAAGATCAGCGGCCGGGCGGCCATGCCGGCGACCATGTCGGCCTTCAGCACGCCGCCGGCCGACAGGCCCAGGAACACGTCCGCACCCTGGATGACCTCGCGCAGCGAGCGCGCCTCGGTCTTCTGCGCGTACTCGGCCTTGTCCGGGTCCATCAGCTCGGTGCGGCCTTCGTAGACGACGCCGGCCAGGTCGGTCACCCAGATGTTCTCGCGCGGCAGGCCGAGCTTGACGAGCAGGTTCAGGCAGGCGAGCGCCGCCGCGCCGGCGCCCGAGGTGACGAGCTTGACTTGCTTGATGTCCTTGCCGACGACCTTCAGGCCGTTCAGGAAGGCCGCGCCCACCACGATGGCGGTGCCGTGCTGGTCGTCGTGGAAGACGGGAATCTTCATGCGCTCGCGCAGCTTGCGCTCGACGTAGAAGCAGTCGGGGGCCTTGATGTCCTCGAGGTTGATGCCGCCGAAGGTGGGCTCCAGCGCAGCGATCACGTCGACGAGCTTGTCGAGGTCGTTCTCGGCCACTTCGAGGTCGAAGACGTCGATGCCGGCGAACTTCTTGAACAGCACGCCCTTGCCTTCCATCACCGGCTTGGACGCCAGCGGCCCGATGTTGCCCAGGCCCAGCACCGCGGTGCCGTTGGTGACCACGGCGACCAGGTTGCCGCGCGAGGTGTAGCGGTAGGCGTTGGCCGGGTCAGCCACGATCTCTTCGCAGGCCGCGGCCACGCCGGGCGAATAGGCCAGCGCCAGGTCACGCTGGTTGATCAGCTGCTTGGTCGGCGCGATGGCGATCTTGCCGGGCGTCGGGAACTCGTGATATTCGAGAGCGGCCTGGCGGAGTTGGGCGCGTTTTTCTTCTGAGCTGGACATGGCGTGAGGATCACAAAGGCCGACGGGGTGGGAATCATGCCACTGCCCCCGGACCCGGGTGCTGTGGACATCCACAAGGTCTAATGGCGGCATGGGCGAGTTCGATCTGATCCGGCGCTTTTTTCAGCGCCCTGCAGCGGCCGGTGTGGAGGTGGGCGTGGGCGACGACTGCGCCGTGCTCGTGCCCACGCCGGGTGCGCGTTGGCTGGTGTCCAGCGATATGCTGGTCGAAGGCCGGCATTTCCTGTCCACCGTCGACCCGGCCCGCCTGGGCCACAAGGCGCTGGCGGTCAACCTGAGCGATCTGGCCGCCTGCGGCGCCACGCCGCGCGGCTTCACGCTGGCGCTGGCCCTGCCGCGGGCCGACGAAGCCTGGCTGACCGGCTTTGCGCAAGGCTTGTGGGCGCTGGCCGATGCCAGCGGCATCCCGCTGGTCGGCGGTGACACCACGCAAGGCCCGCTGAACCTGTGCATCACGGTCTTCGGCGAGGCCCCGCCCGGCCAGGCGCTGCTGCGCAGCGGCGCGAAGGTGGGCGACGAGATCTGGGTGTCGGGCCGGCTCGGGGATGCGCGGCTCGCGCTGGAGGTGTTCCGTGGCCGCGTGGCGCTGGCTGGTGAGGCCTTCGAGCAGGTGCGGGCGGCGATGGAACGGCCCATGCCGCGGCTGGCCTTGGGCCAGGCCTTGCGCGGTGTCGCCACCGCGGCCCTCGACATCTCCGACGGCCTGCTCGGCGACTTGGGCCATGTGTTGACCGCGTCGCGCGTGGGCGCCACGCTTGAACTCGCCGCCCTGCCGCGCAGCGAGGTGCTGGCTGCACAGCCGCCGGCCCTGCAGCAGGAATGCCTGCTGGCCGGCGGCGATGACTACGAACTCGTCTTCACCGCGCCGCCGGGTGCCCGCCTGCCCGATGTCGGCGTGCCCCTGACCCGCATTGGCCGCATCGAGGCCGAGCCGGGGCTGCGCGTGGTGGATGCTCGCGGCGAGCCTGTGGCCCACGGCCTGCGTTCCTTCGATCATTTCCAGTCATGACCGTCTCCGCGCCCATTCGCCCCACCGCCGCATTCATGTGGGGCCATCCCGCGCGCTGGATCGCGCTGGGTTTCGGCAGTGGCCTGAGTCCCAAGGCGCCTGGCACGGTCGGCACGCTGTGGGCGTGGCTGGTGTTCGCTGTGCTGTCGCCCTGGATGAACGACATGGCCTGGGCGGGGCTCATCGGTGGCGGCACGCTGGTGGGCTGGTGGGCCTGCACCGTCACCGCGCGCCAGCTCCACACGCCCGACCCCAGCGCCGTGGTGTGGGACGAGGTGGTGGCCTTCTGGCTCATCCTGTGGCTCATCGGTCCAGCCTCGTGGCTGGCGCAGGCGGTGGCTTTCGGCTTGTTCCGGGTGTTCGATGCAGTCAAGGTCGGGCCGGTGGGCTGGGCCGACCGGCTGTTCAAGATCGAGCGCGGCCAGCCCATCGGTTGGGCTCAGGGCTTCGGCATTCTTTTTGACGATTTCGTCGCGGCCGGTTGCACGCTGCTCGTGTTCGCTGCCGGGCGCCATTTCCTCGGGTGATGCATGTTCGCGACCGACGCTGATCTTCTGCACCGCATCGCCGCCGCGCTACTGCGCCGCCGCGAATGCTTTGGCACCGCCGAGAGTTGCACCGGCGGCCTGATCGCGGCCGCCTGCACCGACCTGTCGGGCTCCAGCCAGTGGTTCGAGCGCGGCGTGGTGACCTACAGCAACGAGGCCAAGACCGAGCTGCTCGGGGTGCCCGCCGCGTTGATCGCCCGCCATGGCGCCGTCAGTGCCGAGGTGGCGGAACGCATGGCGGCCGGCCTGCTCGACCGGGCACCGCTGCACTGGGCGCTGGCTGTCACTGGCATCGCCGGCCCGACAGGTGGCACTGCCGAGAAGCCCGTGGGCACCGTCTGGCTGGCCCTGGCGCACCGGGGGCAGCCGGTGCAGGTCTGGCGTGAAGGGTTCAGCGGGGATCGGCAGGCGGTGCGCATCCAGACGCTGCGGTCTGGCCTCACGGCGCTGGACCATGCACTCCAGCAGCCCTGAGCCTCAGCCCAGCTTCGCCAACTGGCTGTCTGCCGAGATGCTGGAGGGTTCGGGTGCCTGCCAGTCACGCATCCAGTCGATGAATTGCTCCTGCGGCATCGGCTTGCTGATGTAGTAGCCCTGGCCTTCGTCGCAGCCCAGGCGCGCCAGCATGGCCCAGGCCTTGACGGTTTCCAGGCCTTCGGCCACCACGGTCAGCCCGAGGTTGTGCGCGAGTTCGATGGTCGAGCGCACGATGCGCGCGTCGTCCAGGTCGCGCTCCATCGCCATCACGAAGCTCTTGTCGATCTTGAGCTCATCCACCGGCAGCCGCTTCAGGTAGGCGAGCGACGAGTATCCGGTGCCGAAGTCGTCGATGGACAGCTTGAAGCCCATCGCATGCAGATGCTCCAGCGTGGACATCGCCCGCTCGGGATCGTCCATGATGGCGCTCTCGGTGATCTCCAGGCACAGGCGCTCGGTGGGCACCTTCAGCGGCGCCATCAGGGCCTCGATCTTGGCCGGCAGGTCCTGGTCCATCAGGTCGCGCGTGGAGAGGTTGACCGACAGCCGCAGCGTCAGTCCCGCGTCGGCCGCCTGGCGCGCAAACTGCGCTGCGCCGGCCAGCACCCAGGCGCTGAGCATGCGGATGAAGCCCGTCTGCTCGGCAAATGGAATGAACTGCATCGGCGGCACCAGGCCGCGGGTGGGATGCTGCCAGCGCACGAGGGCCTCCGCGCCCACCACGCGCCGCTGCACCAGATCGACCTTGGGCTGCAGGAACAGCCGCAGCTCGTTGTTCTCGACCGCGCGGCGCAGCTCCGACAACAGCGACAGCGACTCCTGGCTGCCCGCGTCGAGCGCCGCGTGATAGATCAGGCTGCCACACTGGCGGCTCTTGGCCGCGTACATGGCCAGTTCCGCCCGGCCCAGCAGCAGGCCGACCTCGTCACCATGCTCGGGGAAGAGCGCAATGCCGATGCCGGCGCCGAGGTCGACCGTCTCGTCGTCGATCTGCAGCGGACGCTCGAAATCCTTCAGGATGGCCACGGCCGCCTCGCTGGCGGTGCGGGCATCGGCATGCGCCAGCAGGATGGCGAACTCGTCGCCCGACAGCCGCGCCAGCACGGCGTCGTCCGCGGCGCACAGGGCCTGCAGCCGCTCGGCCACGCTTTGCAGCAGTCGGTCGCCGACCTCGTGGCCGAGCACGTCGTTGACATGCTTGAAGCGGTCCAGGTCCAGCATCAGCACCGCGCCCGGCAGGGGGCTGTGCTCCAGCACATGCTGCACGAACTCGGCGAAGCGGGCGCGGTTGGGCAGCTGGGTGAGCTGGTCGACATAGGCCAGGTTATTGACGAGCGCATCGCGGCGGCGGATGCCTTCGCGCATGGCTTCCAGTGCCACCGCCAGCTCGCGCACTTCGTGCAGGCGCGAGGTGCTCGGCACCGGGGTGTCGTAGTCGCCCGCCTCCAGCCGCCCGGCCGCGCCCGAGAGCGCTGTGATGGGGTTGCTGATGCCACGGGCCAGCAGCACGCTGACGCCAGCGAACACCGCCACGCCGATCAGGGTCAGGCCCAGCATCACCAGCTGCAGTTGCTGGTAGGGCGCGAGGGCCGCATCGAGCGAGCGCAGCAGCAGCACGCCCAGTGGCTGCTCGCCCCCGATGAGGGCCACGAAGCGGGCGCGCATGCGCTCGCCGGCCAGGGTCAGGTTGCCGTCGCCGGGCACCTCGCGGCCGAGCTGGTTGCGCAAAGCCGTGGAAGCGCCGGCGTCCAGGTTGTCGACGATGTCGGCCCAGGGTTGTGACGGGCTTTGCAGCAGCAGCGCGCCCTGCAGCTCGGACAGCGCCTGCAGGTCTACGAGCACCTCGCGATCGAGCGCGAAGGCCATCAGCACCCAGCCCACCGGGGCCGGCGTGCGCACCTGCACCGCCACCACCTGATAGACCTGCCCGCCCTGCACCGCCAGTGCCGCGCTGTCGTTGCTGCTGATGATCTGCGCCAGGGCGCCGCCCAGGCCGGCCGAGCCCTCACGCGTGGCGGCGATCAGCTGCTGCTGATCGTCGAAGTAGGCGACGACCGAGGCGCCCACGCGCGCGCCCTGGTTGACCAGGGCGTCCTTGATGGTCTCGACGGTGTCAGCCTCGGCCAGCGACAGGCCGACCGTGCTGCGAAACCCATAGTCCTTGGCCAGCAGCTCGGCGGCGTCGCGCAGCTTGCCGGCACGCTGGTCCAGCAGGCGTCGCAGCACGCGCTCGCCGGTTTGAAGCTCGGCGCCGAGCGACTGCTCGGCATTGCGGGTGATGCTCGCATGGATGATGCCGAAGCTGGCCAGCTGCACCACCAGCAGCAGCGCCAGGAAGAGGGCCACGATGCGCCCTTCCAGGCGCCGCAGGTTCAGCCAGGCGGGCAGGCTCATCGTGCTGCGTTCACTCCGCCACGGTCAGCGTCAACGCGCCGCCCGCGGCCGGCACTTCGAGCTTCAGGGCCTGCAGCGTGGGCGACTTCTGGCCGGCGTGCCAGGCCTTGACCGCGTGATCGCCCGGCGGCAGATCGAAGCTGGCCTGACCCTTGTCATCGGTGCGGGCAAAGGTGGGGGTGTCCACGACCACCACGTGGGCGCTCATGCGGTCGTGGATGTTGCAGCCCAGGGTCGCGACGCCGGGCTTGTCGAACACCACCGGCTCGGCCGGCGTGCCGGCATAGAGCTTGATGTCGATGACCTTGATCGGCGAGAACGAGTAGACGTGATGCCGCACCGTGTCGAAGTTCGGGAAGCTCACGGCCGTGCCGGTCTGCACCACCAGCAGCTGCGGCGTGAACTGGCGGTCGCGCTGGCCCATCTCGGCCTTGGCGCTGCTGGTCTTGCCGGTGCGGCCTTTCACCTCGATGGCCACGGCGGCCCCCGCCAGCGGCTGGCCGCCCGGGCCTCGCAGCTGCACCGTCACCGGCACGGCCAGGGCTGCCGTGCCTGCGAAGGTCAGCAGCAGGGTCAGGACGGCCGGGAGGTGAGGGGTGGGGCGGTGTGTCGTCATGGCGGGCAGGCAGCTGAGCGCCCTCGACGTTAGCCCGAATCGGCCTCAACGTCCCGTGAGAACTGCCCCAGTTTTGCCACTTGCGGCTTCACCCAGCATCATCGCCAGGCGGCGCAGCGCGGCCCAAGGGTCGGTTGGCCAGTCGGGGTGGCGCAGGCCCTTGACGAGGCCATCGCACACCTGGGCGGCCTGCACCAGCGCGCCGGCCTGGGCGCTGTCCAGCCGCGGCGCGATACGCTCGATCAGCCGCTCCTTGGCGCCCCATACCCGCGCTTCGCGCAGGGCCAGCGGCAGGGGCTTGCCGGCATCCAGCGCAGCGCGCACCCGGGCCAGCGCGCGGGCGTCTTCCGCCAGTGTCCAGTGCACCAGCACGGCGGCCTCGCCTTCGGCTTCCAGGCCGTCGAGCATGCGCAGCATGCGCGGCACGGCGCCCGAGAGGACGGCCTCGCTGAGCTTGAACACGTCAAAGCGCGCCACGTCCAGCACCGCGGCCTCGATCTGCTCCAGGGTCAGCTCGCCCTTGGGGTGCAGCAGCGCGAGCTTCTGCAGCTCCTGGTGGGCGGCCAGCAGGTTGCCTTCTACCCGGTCGGCGAAGAAGGTCAGGGCCTTCTGCCCGTCTTCGCCCTCCGGCACGGACTGCCCCTGGGCCTTCAGGCGCTGGGCGAGCCAGGCGGGCAGCAGCCGTCGCTCCACCGGCTCCACGCGCACGGACACCCCGTTGCCGTCGAGCGCCATGAACCAGGCGCTGGACAGCTGGGTCTTGTCCAGCCGTGGCAGGGTGACAAGGGTCAGCACATCGTCGGGTGCGGCCTCGGCATACCGCTGCAGGGCCTCGGAGCCGTCCTTGCCGGGCTTGCCTGTCGGGATGCGGACCTCGATGAACTGCCGTTCGGCGAACAGGCTCATGGCCTGCGCGGCGGCCAGCACCGGCGCCCAGTCGAAATAGGCGCCCGTGACGGTGAAGATCTGCCGCTCACCGAAGCCCTGCGTACGCGCGGCGGCACGGATCTGGTCGGCCGCCTCCTGCGCGAGCAGCGGCTCGTCGCCATGCACGGTGTAGATGCGGGCCAGGCCCTTGGCCAGGTGGGGGCCGAGCGATTCGGGACGCAATTGCATCGGTCAGCGACCTTGGGTTTTCATGTCATCCCGGAAGACGCACGGCGGCCAGGCGGCGCATGACCTGCGCGATGGCGTCGGAGTGCATCGCGTTGTAGAGGTTGGTGGCCTCCTGCTCCTTGGCCAGGGCAGCCGTCTCGGTGTAGTTCATGTCGCGCGACAGGCGCAGCTCCACCTTGGGCACGAGCAGCTCGCCGCTGGCCGTGCGGATCAGGTAGTCGAACTGCAGGCGCAGCTGCCACTCGCGCACCTGGCCCACGCTGGTGGAGGCCACCACCGTGCGGTCGCGGTATTCCTGCAGCGCCTCCAGCACCACCTCGGCGCGGGCCGGGTCGTCCAGCAGTTGCACCGGCGTGCGCTTGATCTGGCGCTTCAGGCCCAGGGCCAGCGGGGAGTCAGGCGGGAAGCCGGTCAGCGCGAGGCTCTTGAACGGCAGCACGGGCTCATGGCGCAGCTCGAAGCCGCAGCCGGCCAGGGCCGTCAGGCCGAGAAGGGCGGTACGTCTTTTCATCAGACGACCACGTTCACGAGCCGGCCGGGCACGATGACGACCTTCTTGGGCGCCTTGCCTTCGCTGAACTTGGCGAACTCCTCGGTGGCCAGCGCCGCCGCCTCGATGGCGGCCTTGTCGGCGCTGGCCGGCACCTTCACCGCGCCGCGCAGCTTGCCGTTGACCTGCAGCATCAGCTCGATCTCGTCCTGCACCAGCGCGGCCTCGTCGACCGTGGGCCAGGGCGCGTCGAGCAGGTCGCCATGCTCGGCGGCAAAGCCGAGGTCCTGCCAGAGCTGGTGGGCGATGTGCGGCGTGGCCGGGTAGAGCACGCGCAGCAGCACCGAGAAGCCGTCGCGGATGGCGGCCGATTGACCTTCGGCTTTGAAGCCTTCCAGCGCGTTCAGCAGCTTCATTGCGCCCGAGACGACGGTGTTGTACTGCATGCGCTCGTAGTCGTAGCTGACCTGCTTGAGCACGTTGTGCACCTCGCGGCGCAGGGCCTTGCCGTCGCCGTTCAGCGCGGCATAGTCGCTGCCGCCCGTCTTGATGGCCGTCGCGTTGCGCACGCCGAAGTTCCACACGCGCTTGAGGAAGCGGTGCGCGCCTTCCACGGCCGCGTCGTTCCACTCCAGCGTCTGCTCCGGCGGGCTGGCGAACATCACGAACAGGCGGGCCGTGTCGGCGCCGTACTGGTCGATCAGGGCCTGCGGGTCCACGCCGTTGTTCTTCGACTTGGACATGGTCGTCATCTCGTACGTCAGCGGCAGGCCATCGGCCTTGAGCGTGCCACCAACGATCGCATCGTGTTCGTTGCGAATGACGTCGACTTCGTGTTCCCAGTAGTAGTTCTTGCCGGCGTCTTCCGGCTTTCGGAAGAACGCACCCTTGAGCACCATGCCCTGGGTGAGCAGCTTCTGGAAGGGCTCGGACACCTCCACCAGCTTCAGGTCGCGCATGACCTTGGTCCAGAAGCGCGCATAAAGCAGATGCAGGATGGCATGCTCGATGCCGCCGATGTACTGGTTCATCGGCATCCAGTACTTCGTGCCCGCGCCGACCATGGCCTGGTCGTTCGTCGGGTCGCAGTAGCGCATGAAGTACCAGGACGAGTCCACGAAGGTGTCCATCGTGTCCGTCTCGCGGCGCGCGGGCTTGCCGCATTTCGGGCAGCCCACGTTCAGGAAGTCGGCGCGCTTGTTCAGCGGGTTGCCGCTGCCGTCGGGGATGCAGTCTTCCGGCAGCACCACGGGCAGGTCTTTCTCCGGGACCGGCACCACGCCGCAATCGTCGCAATGGATGATGGGAATCGGCGTGCCCCAGTAGCGCTGCCGGCTGATGCCCCAGTCGCGCAGGCGCCAGGTGGTCTTTTTCTCGCCGAGGCCCTGGGCACCGAGCAGTTCAGCGACCTTGTCCACCGCCGCCTTGTGGCCCAGGCCGTCCAGCGCGCCGGAGTTGACACACACGCCGCGCGTCTTGTCGCCGTACCACTCGGCCCAGGCGTCGGTCGTGAAGGTTTCGCCAGCCACCGCCACGACGGGCTTGATCTCGATGCCGTACTTCTTCGCAAACGCGAAGTCGCGCTCATCATGCGCCGGCACGCCCATCACCGCACCGTCGCCATAGCTCATCAGCACATAGTTGCCAACCCACACCGGCACCTGTGCGCCGGTCAGCGGGTGGGTGACGAACAGGCCCGTGGGCACGCCCTTCTTGTCCTGGGTGGCCAGCTCGGCTTCGGTCGTGCCGCCGGCCTTGCATTCCTCGATGAAGGCGGCGACTTCGGGCTTGTCCTTGGCCGCGATCGTGGCCAGCGGATGCTCCGGCGCCACGGCGCAGAAGGTCACGCCCATGATGGTGTCGGCACGCGTGGTGAACACCCACAGCCGCCCGCCGCCGCCCTCGATCGTGTGCGGGAAGGCGAAGCGCACGCCCTGGCTCTTGCCGATCCAGTTCTCCTGCATCAGCCGCACACGCTCGGGCCAGCCGGAGAGGTAGTTCGGGTCTTCCGGGTTGGCCACGGCCGACAGCAGCTCTTCGGCGTATTGCGTGATCTTCAGGTAATACCCCGGGATCTCGCGCTTCTCGACCAGCGCGCCCGAGCGCCAGCCGCGGCCGTCGATGACCTGCTCGTTGGCCAGCACGGTCTGGTCGACCGGGTCCCAGTTGACGACCTGGGTGCGGCGCTCGGCGATGCCGGCCTCCAGCATCTTCAGGAACAGCCACTGGTTCCACTTGTAGTAGCTGGGCTGGCAGGTCGCGACTTCGCGGCTCCAGTCGATGGCCAGGCCCATCGCCTGCATCTGGCCCTTCATGTGGGCGATGTTCGAGTACGTCCACTGGGCCGGCGGCACCTTGCCCTTCATCGCGGCGTTCTCGGCCGGCAGGCCGAAGGCGTCCCAGCCCATGGGCATGAGGACGTTGTAGCCCTTCATGCGCAGCTGGCGGGCCAGCATGTCGTTGATCGTGTAGTTGCGCACATGGCCCATGTGCAGCTTGCCGCTGGGGTAGGGCAGCATGGAGCAGGCGTAGAAGTGCGGCTTGCTCGCGTCCTCAGACACGCGGTAGGCGTCCCGCTCGGCCCAGTAGGCCCGGGCGGCGGCTTCGATCTCGGTGGGGTTGTAGCTGGGCGCTTCGATGGGGGCGTTCATGCCGAAATTGTAGGGGCCGCCCCCGCGGCCGCCCTTCGCTCAGGGCGCGGAGGCGGCGGCCTGCGCGACGAAGGCGATGCGGCTCAGGCCGGCGGCCTGCACCCAGCCGATCAGCTCAGCCACCTGGCCGTAGGGCACGTTGCGGTCGGCCCGCAACTGCACTTCCATCTGCGGGTTGGCGCGGCCGAGTTCCGCCACGCGCTGCTGGAAGGTGGCCGCGTCGAGCGCGTCGTCACCCAGATGCAGGCTGCCATCGGGGGCGATGGCCACGGCGATGAAGGTGGGGGCATTACTCGGCGTGGCGGCGTCGCTCTTGGGCAGGTCCAGGCGCAGCGAGGCGGTCATCAGCGGCGCGGTGATCATGAAGATGACCAGCAGCACCAGCATCACGTCGATCAGCGGCGTCATGTTGATGTCGCTCATCGGCCGCGAGCCTTCGGGCTTCTCGAGGCGACCGAAGGCCATCAGCGGGCCCCGGGGGTGTCGTGCAGCAGTTCGCGCAGGTCGTGCGCGAAGCCTTCGAGGTCGGCCTCGCAGGCGGCGACCCGCTTGCCGAACACGTTGTAGGCCAGCACCGCCGGGATGGCCACGGCCAGGCCGGCCGCGGTCATGATGAGCGCCTCGCCGACCGGGCCGGAGATCTTCTCGATCGTGATGTTGCCGCTGGCCGCGATGCTCACCAGCGCGTGATAGATGCCCCAGACGGTGCCGAACAGGCCCACGAAGGGCGCCGTGGCGCCGATGGACGCGAGCATGACCTGCCCGAACTGCAGGCGCGCCAGCACCGCGTGGAGCGCCTCGCGCAGGCGGCGGGTCAGGCGACTTTCCTGGCGGCCGGCGGCTTCCAGCGTGGCCGCGCGGGTGTCGGCGGTGGCGGCGTCCAGCAGGGGCAGCAACACGGCTTCGGTGTCGAAGTTCTGCAGCGCGACCCGGCCTTCGCTGACGCCTGCGGCGGCCCAGAAGGCCGGCACGGCGCGCAGCATGCCGCGGCGGGCGCGGCTCAGCAGCCAGGCTTTCCAGAGGATCAGGGCCCAGGCGCTGACCGACATGGCCAGCAGGATCAGCGCAACGGCGCGACCGATGAGGTCGCTCTGGGCCCAGAACGCCGAGAAGCCGCCCATGTCAGCGCGCGAACCCGAGCACGTCGTTCATGCCGAACAGCCCCGTGCGCTGGCCCGCCAGAAAGCGTGCGGCCCGCAGGCTGCCCTGGGCGTAGATGCCCCGGTTGCTGGCCTTGTGGCTGATCTCGATGCGCTCGCCCGTGCCGGCGAAGAGCACCGTGTGGTCGCCGATGATGTCGCCGCCGCGCACGGTGGCAAAGCCGATGGTGGACGGGTCGCGCACGCCGGTCACGCCTTCGCGGCCATAGACGGCGCATTGCTTCAGGTCGCGGCCGAGCGCGTCGGCGACGACCTGGCCCATCTGCAGCGCGGTGCCGCTGGGGGCGTCCACCTTCATGCGGTGGTGGGCCTCGATGATCTCGATGTCAAAGCCCTCGTTCATCGCACGGGCAGCCAGGTCGAGCAGCTTGAGCACCACGTTGACGCCCACGCTCATGTTGGGCGCGAAGACGATGGCGGTGCGCTCGGCAAGGCGGGCGATCTCGGCCTTCTGTGCGTCGTCGAAGCCCGTGGTGCCCACAACGGCCTTCACGCCCAGGTCGGCGCACACGGCCAGATGGGCCAGCGTGGCCTCGGGGCGGGTGAAGTCGATCATCACGTCGGCCCCGGTGAGGCCGGCGCGGACATCGTCGCCCTTGTCCAGGGTGACGTGCAAGGTGCAGTCTTCCGCGGCTTCGACGGCCTCGATCAGCATCTTGCCCATGCGCCCGGAGGCGCCCATGACGGCGACCTTCAGCATCACGAACCCGACTTCGGCAGGGTTGCATCCAGCGGCGGGTAGACGCGGCCGGGCGCCGGGCCTTCGGCGGCGGCGGTGGGCGCGGTCTCGGCGCTGCGCTTGGGTGGCGGCAGCGCGCTGCGCTCGGCCTCGGTCAGCTCCAGCTTGGGTTCCTTCTTGCTGGGCTTGAAGGTGTTGATGGCGGCGACGAAGTCGTTCTCGGCCGGCAGGTCGTCGGGCACGGTCAGCGACTTGAGCTTGTCGCCCTCGAACAGGGCCACGACGAGGCGCTTTTGCGGCGCCGTCCCTTGGCGGTTGATGGTGAACACGTAGTCCCAGCGCGACTCGTGGAAAACGTCGGTCAGCAGCGGTGAGCCCAGCAGATCACGCACCTGCGCCTTGGGCATGCCAGGCTTGACGCGGGCGACCATCTCCTTGGTCAGCACATTGCCCTGCACGACTTCGACGCGGTAGGGCGTCACCAGGCCCAGCACCTTTTCGCCGGTCACGCTGGGCAGGGAATCCCAGGTCGGGAGGTAGGAACAGCCGCCGAGCAGCGCAAGCAGCGGGAAAGAGGCAAGCAAGGAACGCATCGGGCGGCTGGCGGGGAGCGCAGAGTGACGGGAGGAACGCCGGCCGAAGCCTCGGCTGGCTATGATCGGGCGGATTCTAGCGGGGGCCTCTGCCGGCTTTCCGCGCCCCAGTGCCATGCCCTCTTCACCCAAGAACCAGACCCACGACATCAAGAACAGCGGCCTCAAGGCGACGCTGCCGCGCATTAAGATCCTCGAGATCTTCCAGCGCTCGGCCCAGCGCCACATGACGGCCGAAGATGTCTACAAGGCCCTGCTCGGCGAAGGCGCCGACATCGGCCTGGCCACGGTCTACCGGGTGCTGCAGCAGTTCGAGCAGGCCGGCCTGCTCAGCCGCAACCATTTCGAGACCGGCAAGGCGGTCTACGAACTCAACGAGGGCCATCACCATGACCACCTCGTCTGCCTGAATTGCGGCAAGGTCGAGGAGTTCTATGACGCCGACATCGAGGAGCGCCAGCACGCCATCGCGCGGGAGCGCGGTTTCGCGCTGCAGGAGCATTCGCTGGCGCTTTACGCCGCCTGCGTGAAGGCCGACTGCCCGAACCGCAGCTGAGCGGGCAGCCCCGCAGCGGTCAGTCGCGTGCCGCGCGGGCGCGGATGGCGGCGAAGCTGTCGTCCACCAGCAGCCGGCCGTCTTCGTACACGGTGCGCAGGGCCTCGGTGGCGCCAGCGGCGAGCGCCTCCTGGCAGCCGGGTGAATCCAGCCGTACCGTGGCATAGGCGCCGTCCTGTTGCAGCAGCGTCAGGCGCCCGGCCTTGCTGCGCTTGGCCGGGTCGGTGACCGGCGCCTTGTAGACATCCCGCCAAAGGCCCTCGACCTGCACGGCCGAGGCCTTCATCGCGAAACCCAGCGTGTCGCGGCTGACCTGCTGCAGCAGCGCGCCGCCCTGGCCGAAGGCGATGTTGTCGGCCGAGTAGCCCGCGCCTTCGAGCGCTGCCAGGATGCTGGCGATGGACGCGCGCGTGATGCCGTCGCCCTGGATGACGCGCACGTGGCGTAGCACCTTGAAGCCCTTGGTGTTGACATCGCTGCCGAAGGCCGCGTCCAGAGACTGCACGGTGCGCAGCACGACGGTGGTCGGGTCGCCACTGTCGGGGCGGATGACGACGGTGGCCCCGCTGGCGATGACCGCTTCGCGCAGCTCGCCGCCCCAGAGACGCGTGACGGCGGCATCAAGGTCGTAGGAATCGGAGACCACCGCCAGGATGGCACCGGGCTTGCCGAACTGCCGCAGCATGTTGCGGTAGGCCTCGGCCTCGCCCTCGCGGCCCCAGGCGGTGATGGTGCTGTGCTCGGCCGCCGGGATGGAGAAGCCGGCCATCGGCTCGCCGTAGTAGGTGCGGGCGCCGAGCAGGGCGGTCAGGGTGTCGGTACCCTGGAAGTTCACGAGGTGGGCCATGCCGCCGAGCAGGGCCGACTCCAGCGACGACACGCCGCGGGCGCCGAAGTCGTGCAGCTTGAAGGGCAGGCCGGCGGGGTCGCCGGTGCGGGCGAGGGCGTCGCCGATCAGCCGGCGCGTGGCGTGGCTGTGCGTGGCCACCGTGGTCGGGTACCAGACGCGCAGCAGGGCGGTCTCGACATAGCTCGTGAGCCAGCCGCAGGCCGGGTCGGTGTTCTCCACCGTCACCAGCGCGTGATGCACGGGCACGACCGTCCCTTCGGGCACCGCGCGGATGCGCAGCGGCAGGCGGCCGCCGTGGGCGGTCACGATGTGCAGCCAGCCTTCGCGATGAAAGGGCACGCCGTGGGCCGCGCACACCTCGGCGGCGAGCGCGACGTCCTCAGCGGTCACGGGCTTGCTGAAGTACTCCTTCAGCAGCGCCTGCAGGCCGAAGAACACCGTGTAGGGCAGGCTGCCGCCGCGCGCCTCGATGTAGCTGAAGACGGTCTGGGTACCGGGCGGGTATTGCAGCCAGTGGCTGGTCTTGTAGCTGTCCGTGTTCAGCACGAGCAGCCGGGCAATGTCGCTGAAGCCAGTCAAGGCCATGGGAGTTCCGTTTTACGCAGTGCGGCGGTGCGGGCCGGGCGGCGCCGCCGCGTCAATCGAGCGAGCCGTTGTCGATGGCGCGCTGGTGGCGCTCGACAAACTCCTTGTAGGTGTCGATGCCGCGCAGCTGCAGGATGGTGTTGCGCACGGCGGCCTCCACCAGCACCGCAAGGTTGCGGCCGGCGTCCACCGCGATGACGACCTTGCGCACCGGCATGCCGAGCACGTCTTCATAGAGCGGCTCGTAGGGCAGGCGCTCGAAGTCGCGCTCCATGGTCTCCTTGCGCACCAGGTGCACGATGAGCTTCAGGCGCATCTTGCGGCGCACGGCGGTCTCGCCAAAGATGGCCTTGATGTCCAGCAGGCCGATGCCGCGCACCTCCAGCAGGTTCAGCAGCAGCTCGGGGCAGCGGCCTTCGATGGCGGTCTGGGCGATGCGGAAGAAGTCGACCGCATCGTCGGCCACCAGGCCGTGGCCGCGCGAGATGAGTTCCAGGCCGAGTTCGCTCTTGCCCAGGCCCGATTCCCCCGTCAGCAGCACGCCCAGGCCCAGGATGTCCATGAACACGCCGTGGCGCGTCGTGCGGTTGGCGAACAGCTGGGACAGGTAGCCCCGCACCAGGTCGATGACGTGACCCGCGGACTCGGCGGTGCGGAACAGCGGGATTTCGGCCCGGTCGCACATCGCCACCAGCCGCGGCGGCGGCACGCTGTCGTCGGCCACGATGAGCACGGGCGGCTCCAGCGTGACGATGCGCGAGATGCGCCGGTCCTGGACGTCGGTGCTTTCCTGACTGAGGTAGGCCACCTCGCGCCGGCCCACGATCTGGACGC
Source organism: Methylotenera sp. (assembly GCA_021738245.1). Taxonomy (GTDB): domain Bacteria; phylum Pseudomonadota; class Gammaproteobacteria; order Burkholderiales; family Burkholderiaceae_C; genus Pelomonas. The sequence continues at coordinate 28,255 of JAIPCJ010000015.1, forward strand.
GGTAGGGGTGGATGTAGTTGAGGTAGCCGACCAGGTCGGCCGCGCTTTGCGCATCGCGCACCGCAGCTTCGTCGAAACGGCGCTCGGGGTGGGCGTGGCCGGCGATCCACTCCCAGCGCAGGGCCTCGCGGTGCTCTTCAAACAGCCGCTCGGCGCTGATGGACGTCGGTTTCATGGTGCCCCTCGTCCGGCGGGTACGCCGGTCGGTCCCCCGCGGAGACGGGGATGGCTACGGCAACGAGCTGCGAGCACATCGCCCGACGGGCCGGGTTGGGAGCGGCCCGGCGCTCGGCCCAACGCGACCCGCATCAAGCGACCGACTTCAGCGGCTCCCAGGCCGCGATCAGCTTGTACAGCGTGGGCGCGTCGGGCTCGGCCTTGAGTTGCTCGCGCAGCTCACGGTCGGACAGCATCTCGGCGATCTCGGACAGGATTTCCAGGTGGCGCTGGGTGGCGGCTTCCGGCACGAGCAGGAAGATCAGCAGGCTGACCGGCTCATCGTCCGGCGCATCGAAACCGATGGGCTGGGCCAGGCGCAGCACCGCGGCCAGCGGGTTCTTCAGGCCCTTGACCCGGCCATGCGGGATGGCCACGCCGTGACCCAGGCCGGTCGAGCCCAGCCGTTCGCGGGCGAACAGGTTGTCGGTGACCAGCGCCCGGGCCATCTGGTGATGGTTCTCGAACAGCAGACCTGCGTGTTCGAAGGCGCGCTTCTTGCTGGACGCATCCACATTCACCAGCACGTTGTCGGCGGGCAGGATGGCGGCGAGACGGTTCATGGGCGGAGGCCTGGCTCCGGGGGCGCCTGGGGAGCGCGGCCGTGGCTGGGCAGGTGGGTCATTCAGAGTCGCAGATTATGGAACCGTGGACCGTTTTGAGGTGGGCGAGAGACCCTAGACCCGTGCAAAACCTGTCCCAGGACGCCCGAATGCGTGTTTTTGCGGCACCGCAGCAACAAGCAATTGCACATCGCAAAAACAAAAGCGGCCCGCAGGCCGCCGTGAGATGAGGCACTCAGCCTCAGGGCGCGGGCACCTCAAGGCGCTTGGCCGAGGCGTGGTGGTGGTCCTGCACCTTGTCCTTGTGACGGCAGACCTGGCGGTCGAGCTTGTCCATCAGCTGGTCGATGGCGGCGTACAGGTCTTCGTGCGACTGTTCGACGAAGATGTCGCGGCCCTTGACGTGTAGCGTCACTTCGGCGCGCTGGCGGCGGTCCTTCTCCTTTTGCTTCTCAACGGTCAGCAGGACGTTGATGTCAACGACCTGGTCGAAGTGGCGGGTCACACGGTCCAGCTTCGTGAGTACGTACTCGCGCAGCGCTGGCGTGACTTCGAGATGATGGCCACTGATCGTCAGATTCATAAAGCCTCCTTTCAGAGGGTTGGGTCCAGAAAACAGACCGGGAAAACAGAGAAAACCAAACGAAGGGGGAGGAGGAGGGAGGGGTCTTTTCGGGTAGCGGAGTGGAGGGGGAGTGGGGAAATCGACGAGCCCAGTTTGCGCGCGAAGCCGGCGCATGACAAGGGGATGACGGTGAACCTTTGTGCCGATCTGGTTCAAGTTTTTGTGCCTTCTTTCACGTGCATCACGGTGCAATAATCCTGGGCTATTCCCCCTCGGAGAGCCACTTGGACAGCGATCACCCTCGGTGACCGTCCGCTCCTGCCGCCCGGGCCTGCACATTGCATGAGGCCCGCCGCCCGGAGTGAGACGGTTGACCTGAACCCCACCACACCGGACGGCGCACCGTCGTCCTCCCCGCTTGTCGCTGCCGGAGACGAGGCATGCTGAATGTGTTCACGCTGGACAACGGACGCCTGAAGGGCGGCCTGTTCCAGGAAGAGATCGAAACCGCCGAGGACCTGGCCCTGTCGCGACCCATCTGGGTCGACCTCGAAAGCCCCAGCCAGGAAGAAAAGGGCTGGATCCGCGACCGCTTCGGGCTGACCATCCCCGAAGACATCGTCGACGAAGACCTGGAAGAGTCCGCGCGTTTCTACGAGGAAGACAACGGCGAGCTGCACATCCGTTCCGACTTCCTGATCGAAGGTGACGAGCAGCCCGACGGCAAGCCCGCCCGCAACGTGCGCGTGGCTTTCATTCTCTACAACAACGTGCTGTTCTCGATCCACAACGAGGACCTGCCGGTGTTCCGCCTGCTGCGCCTGCGGGCGCGGCGCATCCCGGCGCTGATCGAAGACGCCAAGGACGTGCTGCTCAAGCTTTATGACGCCGACGCGGAATACTCCGCCGACGTGCTCGAAGGCATCTACGACAAGCTCGAGGCCGTGAGCGCACGCGTGCTGAAGAGCGACGTGACCGACGCCGAGGCCGGCGAGGTGCTGGCGGCCATCGCCCGCGAGGAAGACTTGAACGGCCGCATCCGCCGCAACGTGATGGACACGCGCCGCGCGGTGAGTTTCATGATGCGCAGCCGCATGCTGAATGCCGAGCAGTTCGAGGAGTCGCGCCAGATCCTGCGCGACATCGATTCGCTCGACTCGCACACCGCCTTCCTGTTCGACAAGATCAACTTCCTGATGGACGCCACGGTCGGCTTCATCAACATCAACCAGAACAAGATCATCAAGATCTTCTCGGTGGCCAGCGTGGCGCTGCTGCCGCCGACCCTGATCGCGTCGATCTATGGCATGAACTTCAAGTTCATGCCCGAGCTGGAGCAGGCCTGGGGCTATCCGTTCGCACTCGGCCTCATGCTGGTGTCGGTGGCCGCACCCTTCATCTACTTCCGCCGCAAGGGCTGGTTGAAATAGACCACCCCGTACGGCCTGGCGGCCGCCCCCTCAAGGGGGCACTGCCGGTGGCCCGGCAGAGCCGGTTCCACGGCAGTCGCTAGGCCATGCACTACGCCGCCTTGAGTCGTCGTTTCAGTAGCCGCATGAGGCCGCCGAGTACCGGCAGCTTCTCGTAAAGCTCCTCCGCCGCGTCCCAGTAGTCGCGGTGGTGGGCCACGAGGCCCGCGTCGTCGAAGCGCAGGTGGCTCGCGCCGCGGATGACGAAGTCGCCGGCGTGGAAGTCCCAGCCCAGGAAGCACTGGTCACCCTCGGCCATGACCGAGGTCACGACGAAGCGCGGCGCCTTCACGGTCTCGAACATGTGCGCAAAGATGCGCCGCACGGCCGCACGGCCCTCCACCTCGTTGAAGGGGTCCTTGAAGCGGCAGGTGCGCGCATAGCGGGCGGCCAGGTCGTCCAGCGTCGCCGGGGCGAGCGCTTCGTACAGGCCGATCAGCGTGGCCACGCGCGGGTCGCTGTGGGTCATCGGTTGGTCTTGCTGACGAGCGGGAAGTAGAGCCGGTAGGGCAGCTGGCGCAGGGCCTTCATGAAGCGCGTGAAGCGCTTCGGGAAATGGATCTCGAAATCACCCGCGGCCCAGCCCGCCAGCATGGCGCGGGCCGCCTGCTCGGGGCTGATCTCGGCGGGCATGTGGAAGTCGTTCTGTGCCGTCATCGGCGTCTTCACGAAGCCGGGGTGGATGACCGACACGCCGATGCCGCGTGGATGCAGATCCAGATAGAGCGCCTCGGCCAGATGCGTGAGCGCCGCCTTGCTCGGCCCGTAGGCGAGGGCCTTGGGCAGGCCGCGGTAGCCGGCCACGCTGGAGATGAAGCTCAGGTGGCCGCTGCCGGCGCTCAGCAGTTGGGGCAGCACGGCGTCCAGCAGGTGCAGCACGCCGTTGAAGTTGATCTCCAGGTGGCGGCGGGCCTCGCCGAGGTCGAAGTTGGTCGCTCCCATGGCGCGGTAGTAGCCGGCGCAGTACACGCACAAGTCGACTGGCCCGAGGCTGCTGGCGGCCGCGTGCAGCGCGGGCAGGTCCAGCACGTCCAGCGGCAGCGCGCGGCTGCCCGGGTGGGCCGCCACGAACTCGTCCAGCAGCGCGGCCTGCCGGGCCGAGACGATGACCCGGGCCCCGGCGGCATGCAGTGCGCTTGCGGTGGCCGCACCGATGCCGGTGGAGGCGCCGATCAACCAGGCGGTCTTGCCCTGCCAGTCGCGAAGTTGCGGGTTCAGGCTCATGGTTTGTAGAAGCTCAAGGTGACCTCGCCGAGGTCGATGCCGAACTTGCTCATGCGGGCCTTGTTGAGCATGACGCGGTCGTCCATCAGGTACATCCAGTCATCGAACTGCACGTCATAGGTGGTGTTGTCCACCGGCAGGCGCAGCGTGTAGCTCCAGCGCAGCGCGTTGCCGCGGGCCAGGCCCTCGGCCTCGCCGATGACGTCACCCGCCGTGCCCTTGTAGCGGCCATTGCCCAGCGACGTGATGGTCCAGACGCGGCGCTCGGTCTTGCCGTCGCTGTAGAGGAAGTCTTCCTCCAGCGTGCCCACATCACCCTGCCAGCGGCCCACCAGCTTCACCGTGAAGCGGCGCTTGACCTTGCCCGCGCGGTCGGTGAAGAGGCCGTGGGCGGTGAGCGGGCCGTTGAAGTAGGTCTTGAGGTCGAGCGCCGGCTTCTCGGCAGCGTAGTCCTCGGGCACGGGGGCGCTGGCGCAGCCGGCGAGCAGGGCCAGAGCGGAGGCGGAGAGCAGCAGGCGTCGGTTCATGGCTTGGCGATGAAGTGGCGGTAGAGGAGCGCGGCCGCGGCGAGCTTGAGCGCGCAGGGCAGCAGGCAGTAGGCGAGGGTCAGGGCTTGCAGGGCCTGGGCGTCGCGCTGCCCCGGGGCATAGCCCAGCACTTGCAGCAGCGGTAGGGCCAGGCCTGCGGCGAGGGCGAGATTGAGCTTGGTGGCGGCGTTCCACCAGCCGAAGAAGGCGCCTTCGGCCTGGCCGGCATGGCCAGCGCGCTGGATGACGCCGGTCAACAGCGCGCCGGGCACGGCCAGGTCGGCGCCGAGGGCGGCGCCGCTGGCGATGCACACCGCCAGGAAGCCGTTCTGGTCGCCCTCCCCCAGCACGGCCGCCCATGCGAAGGTGGCGATGGCCAGCCCCATGCCCAGGCCCCAGGCGCGCGGCTGGCCCAAGCGCTGGATGATGCGCAGCCACAGCGGCAGCGACACGACCGCGGCGGCGAAATAGCTGGCCAGGAACAAGCCCTGTGCCTGCGGCAGGCGCAGGCGGTCATCGATGAAGAACAGCAGCAGCGTGGCTGGCACGGCCGCGGCAATGCCGTTGAGCAGGTACACCGCCAGCAGCCGGCGGAACTCCGGCACCCGCCAGGCCAGGGCCAGCGGCGCCGGCTTGGCCGGGCTCACGCCGGGCTGCGGCGCAAACGCCAGCAGCACCAGGCCCAGGGCCAGGGTCACCGCCAGTGCCACGGCCGTGGCGGCCAGGCCCAGCGTCGACGGCAGCACGCTGGCCGTCACCACGCCGACCAGCGCAAAGCCTTCGCGCCAGGCCACGATGCGGGTCTGCCGCGCCACGCCGCCGCCCAGCCGTGCCCCCCAGGCCTGATGCAGCACGGTGAGCAGGCTGTAGGCGAGGTAGGTGAGCACCAGCAGCACGCCGGCCCATGCGAGCAATGCGCCCGGTGTGCGTGGCAACGGAAAGAACAAGCCCGCAAAGCCCGCGGCCAGCAGCACGCCGGCCAGGGGCAGCTGCCACAGCAGGCCGCGCCGCCCGAGGGCGCGGTCGCTCAGGCGCCCGATCCAGGGGTCGGCCACGGCATCCAGCGCGCGGGCGGCGAGCAGCAAGGCACCCAGGCTGGCCAGCGGCACACCGAACTGGGTGGCGTAGTGCTGAGGCAGATGCACATACAGCGGCAGCGCGACGAAGGCGAGTGCCAGGCCCAGCGCACCGTAGCGCAGGCCATCCAGCGGGGGAAGTTCAGCCTTGTCCGTCACGGCTGCCCAGCAGCTGCTCGCGCAGCGCCGGCTCCGAGGTCTGCGGGCTCAGCCAGATGCCGAAGAACAGCCGCGCGAACTGGGCATCGTCGATGCGCTGGCGCGGCTGCCCGTTGAAAAAGAACTGCGCCCCGCTGCCCGGCTCGTAGCGGCCGGTGAGGCGGTCGCCGTCCTTCACGTCGGGGAAGGCGGCCTCCATGGCCTTGAGCCAGGCCTGGCCCTGCGCCTCGCTGATGCTGGCCTGGCGGCGCATCTCCGCGAGCGACCGCTTGGCGATCTCGCGGCCCACCAGCGAGCGCGCATATTGCAGCTCCAGCGACAGGGGCTGCTCCGCCCAGCTCGCGGCTTGCACCGGCTCGGCCGACCACAGCCGTGCGTCGTAGATGGACAGCCCGAAGTAGCGAAAGCGCCCCTGGCCACGCAGCTTCAGCCCGGCCAGCTCAGGACCTGGCTGCGCCTGGGCGCGCGCCGTGAGTGCCGTGCCCAGAGCGACCAGGCTGCCGAGCGAAGCCAGAGCGCGGCGGCGGTCCATCAGGCCCTCACCAGGGTGAACTGCATGACGTCGGTATTGCCGGCCGCGAAGGCCGCCTGGCAGTAGGCCAGGTAGAACTCCCACAGCCGCATGAAGCGGGTGTCGAAGCCCAGCTCGCGCACGCGGCTGTCGTGTCGCAGGAAGGTCTCGCGCCAGCGGCGCAGCGTTTCGGCGTAGTCAGTACCAAAGGCCAGCTCGTTGACGACTCGCAGGCCGGCCTTCTCGGCGTGCGCGCGGAACTGGCTCGGGCTGGGCAGCAGGCCGCCCGGGAAGATGTATTGCTGGATGAAGTCGGTCGAGCGCACATAGCGGTCGAACAGGTCGTCGCGGATGGTGATGCTCTGGATGCAGGCGCGGCCGCCCGGCTTGAGCTTGTCATGCACGGTGCGGAAGTAGCCGTCCCAGTATTCGCGGCCCACGGCCTCGAACATCTCGATGGAGACGACGGCATCGAACGGCTCGTCGGCGATGTCGCGGTAGTCCTGCAGCCGCAGGTCGGCGGCCAGGCCGGCCTGGGCGAGGCGCTCGCGGGCCCAGGCCAGTTGCTCGTGAGACAGCGTCACGCCAGTCAGGCTCGCATTGAAATCACGCGCGGCCACTTCGGCCACCGCACCCCAGCCGCAGCCGATCTCCAGCACCCGGCTGCCCGGTGCCACCTGGGCTTCGGCCAGCGCGCGGCGCATCTTGGCCTGCTGCGCGGCGACGAGGTCGCCCCCGCGCTCGCCTTCGAACCAGGCGCTGGAGTAGTTCATCGTCGGGTCCAGCCACAGGCGATAGAACTCGTTGCCCAGGTCATAGTGGGCCTGGATGTTCTTGCGGCTGCCGGTGCGGGTGTTGCGGTTCAGCGCATGGCGCAGGCGGTACAGCAGGCCGCCCCAGAAGCCGCCATAGAACAGCTGCTCCAGTGCGGTGCGGTTGCGGATGAACAGCTCCAGCAGCGCGCTCAGGTCAGGGCTGGTCCAGTGGCCCGCCATGAAGCTCTCGGCGAAGCCGACATCGCCGGACTTCAGCGCGGCATCGCACACCGACCAGTCGCTGATGCGGATGGCGGCGCGTGGCTGCTGCTCATTGCCGAAGTGCAGCAGTTCGCCTTCGGGGGTCTGCAGGTCCAGGCTGCCGTGGCGCAGGTGTTGCAGCAAGGCGAGCACGCGGCGGGCGGCGCGGGGCAGGTCGGCCGCGAGCGCGGGCAGGGAGGTCGTGGTGGTGGTCGGCATGGCGGTCAACGCGTCACGAAACGCTCAGGAGGCTGGGGTTTGGAGAAGAAGGGCACGCGCTTGAGCCACAGCTTCAAGGCCTGCCAGTGGATGCGCGCGACGATCATCATCGTCAGCGCCGGCATGGCGAAGAAGGCGCGGCGCGCGGCCGTCGTGGTGAGAGGCTCGAGTTGGCCGGCGAGGCTGGTCAGCAGCAGCGGGCCGGCGTCGTCGTCGTGGTCCACGCAGCTCACCACATGGGCGGCCTGGCGCATGAAGCGAAAGCGGTAGCGCCCCTCCACGCGGCAGAAGGGCGACACATGGAAGACCTTGGCCGCCCGCTGCTCCTGGCCCCAGGCCAGCTCGGGCCCGCGCAGCAGGTAGCAGTGGCGCTCGCCAAAGGTGTTGTTCACCTCCACGACGATGGCCGCGAGCCCGCCGTCAGCCCGCTCGCAGAACCAGAAGCTCACCGGCTTGAACACATGGCCGAGCACGCGCGGGTAGGTCTGCAGCCAGACCTCGCCGTCGGCGTCGTCCACGCCTTCGGCGGCGAGCAGGCTGTCGAGCCAGGCCAGCGCGTCGCCGCCGCCTTCGCCATGGTCGGCATCATGAAAGCTCAGCCAGCCGCGGCCGTTGCGGTTCAGCGCCGCGCAGGCCTCGCGGCGCAGCGAGCGCATCGGCAGCCACAAGAAGTAGCTGGCGTAGGCAAAGGCATGCTCGCGCGGCCGCAGCCGGCGGTGGAACACCTGGCCCATGCCGAGCTGGGCGATGTTCACGCCAGCACCTGTTCAGCCACCTGCTGGGCGGCGGTGAGGCCCGACAGCAGGCCGTCTTCATGAAAGCCGTAGCGCGTCCAGGCGCCGGCATACCAGACGCCGCCGGTGCCCTGGATCTCGGGCAGCCGGGCCTGGGCGCGCACCGCGCCGTCGTCGAATACCGGATGGGCGTAGTCGTAGCGGCCGATGACGGTCGAGGCCTCGGGCTGGCGCAGCGGGTTCAGCGACACGACCACCGGCTGCTCGAAGGGCAGGGGCTGCAGGCGGTTGAGCAGGTAATGCAGGCAGACCGACGCGCCCTGGCCTTCGTGCTGGCCAGCACTCTCGTAGTTCCATGCCGCCCAGGCCGCGCGGCGGCGCGGGAGCAGGCGGGCATCGGTGTGCAGCACGGCGACATTGGGTTGGTAGCGTACGGCGCCCAGTAGCTCGCGCTCCAGCGGGTTTGCATCAGTGAGCAGGGCCAGGGTCTGGTCGCTGTGGCTGGCGCAGATGACGGCATCGAAGCGCTCCTCGCCGCGGGCTGACGTGAGCACCACGCCGCCGCCGGGCAGGCGCTGCAGGCGCTGCACGGGCGTGGCCAGGCGCACGTCGTGCAGGGCGGGCAGCATGGCTTCGACGTAATGGCGGGCGCCGCCAGTCACCGTCCACCACTGGGGCCGGTCATTGACCTGCAGCAGCCCGTGGTTGTGGCAGAAGCGGATCAGCGTGCGGATGGGGAACTGCAGCATCTGCGAGGTCGGGCACGACCAGATGCAGGCGACCATCGGCAGCAGATACCAATCCCGGAAGCCGCGGCCGAAGCGGTGGCGGTCCAGGAAGTCGCCGATGGGCTCGGCCAGGGCGGCCTCCTCGCCGCTCGCGGCCAGTTCGGTGCACAGGCGGTTAAAGCGCAACAGGTCGGTCAGCATGGCCCAGAAGGCCGGGCGGGCCAGGTTGCGCTTCTGCGCGAAGACGGTCGCCAGGTTGCTGCCGCTCCATTCCACGTCGTCCGCCGGCACCTGGGCCGAGAAACTCATGTCGCTGCGCGCGGCGCGCACGCCGAGCTGGTTGAACAGCTGGATCAGCAGCGGATACGTGCGCTCGTTGAACACCAGAAAGCCGGTGTCCACACCGTGCGTGACGCCGCCCAGCGTCACGTCCACGGTGTGGGTGTGGCCGCCCACGTAGGGGCCGGCTTCGAACAGTGTGACGTGGGCCCGGTCGCTCAGGCTCCAGGCGGCGGACAACCCCGCGATGCCGCCGCCGATGACGGCGATGCGCTTGCCGGTTTCGCTGCCAGGCCCGCGCGGGTGGCCGCGCCGGCGCAGGAAGTCGAGCACCGGGGCTGCGTGAGCACCAGCCGGGCCGCCGGTGAAGGTCGGGCCCGCGTCATCGACACGGGCCCGGGTTGTAAAAGGGGCCGCGGAACGCCTCGGAGCCAACGAGGGAGGGAGGGAGGAGGAGGAGAACGGCTCCGGGCTGGCTGCTCTGGATTCAGAGAGGTTGCGCGACCCAAATTCGGCGTTGAACGGGGCAGGGCAGGGCGACGGCGCCCCCGGGTTTCCACCCGGTGTGTAGCGTGAGAGTCGCTCCGAAACATGAAGTTCTCGGGCGCTGTACCCAGTTCGGGCGACGATTGTTGTCGTCATGGTCGGGTGTCCTGCGCTGTCTTCGATGTTCCGGAACTGGTTTGAAAACAGTGCGCCGGGCGCCTGTACCAGGGGGACAATCGAGTGATGTTGTTGATGATTTGTCCTGGGCAAATTTCGTTTGCCGGCCTATATTACGCCAGTGGGCGCGTCTTGTCTCACTTTTGTCCAGGACAAATCTTGAAACCTTCCACTGCACCGCGGCCGCTGCCGGCGGCCTGCCAGCCATGAGCGGCGCTGACACTTACGCGCCCAGCGAGGGAACGGATGCACCCCCGCCTGTGGGGGCGATCGGCATTGCGGCAGTCGAGCGCGAAACCGGTATCAACAAGGAGACACTGCGTGTGTGGGAGCGCCGCTATGGCTTCCCTGCACCCTGGCGCGATGCGACCGGCGAGCGGCTGTACCCGCCTGAGCAGGTGCACAAGCTGCGCCTGGTGCGCCGGCTGATGGACGCCGGCCACCGCCCGGGCCGGGTGGTGGGGGCGCCGCTGGACGAACTGGCCACGTTGCTGCAGCCGGCGCCCAACCCGCTGCTCAACCCGGACGGTCCGGCGGAGGCACCCGAGATTGCCGCCTGCACCGACGCCCTCAAGCAGCACGACATCGACGGCCTGCGCCGGCTGATGTCGCAGGCGGTGTTGCGCCGCGGCCTGGCCGGGGCGGTCACCGAAGTGTTTGCGCCCATGACCACCCGCGTCGGTGAGCTGTGGATGGCGGGCGACCTGCAGGTCTTTCAGGAGCACATCTACAGCGAGTCGCTGCAACTCGTGCTGCGCCAGGCCATCCAGGCGCTGCCGGCCCCGGTCGCCGGTGGCCCCCGTGTGCTGCTGACCACGCTACCCGGCGAAACCCATGTGCTGGGCCTGCTGATGGCCGAGGCGCTGCTGACGCTGGAGGGCGCCGCCTGCCTGTCGCTGGGCGCGCAGACGCCGCTGGGCCAGTTGGTGGCGGCGGCGGAGGTGCACCGGTCGCATGTGGTGGCGCTGAGCTTCAGCATCCAGTTGGCCAATCGCGCCGTACATGACGGGCTGACCGACCTGCGCGCACTGTTGCCGCCCACCGTCGAGATCTGGGCGGGCGGCGCCAGCCGCGCGCTGCGACAGACCTCCGCGATCGAGGGGGTTCGTTGCCTGACCGGGTTGGGCGACATCACCGCCGAAGTGACACGGCTCCGCGAACTTTTAGAATCCGGCCTCTAAACGAGGACCCGCCATGCTTTACCCCGAACTGTTCAAGCAACTCGAAGCCGTGCGCTGGAACATGGACAGCGACATTCCCTGGGACAAGTTCGACGCCAGTCTGCTGTCTGACGAACAGGCGCAGACCATCAAGATGAACGCCATCACCGAGTGGTCGGCGCTGCCGGCCACCGAAATGTTCCTGCGCGACAACCGCGAGGACAGCGACTTCTCCGCGTTCATGAGCGTCTGGTTCTTCGAGGAGCAAAAGCACAGCCTGGTGCTGATGGAATACCTCAAGCGCTTCCGCCCCGACCTCGTGCCCACCGAAGAAGAGCTGCACGAAGTGCGCTTCGACTTCGACCCCGCGCCGGCGCTGGAGACGCTGATGCTGCACTTCTGCGGCGAGATCCGCCTCAACCACTGGTACCGCCGCGCGGCCGAGTGGCACACCGAGCCGGTCATCAAGGCCATCTACGAGACGCTCTCGCGCGACGAAGCCCGCCACGGCGGCGCCTATCTGCGCTACATGAAGCGCGCCATGGCCAAGTTCGGCGACGAAGCCCGCGCCGCCTTCGCCAAGGTCGGCGTGCTGATGGCCTCGGCCCGCCGCACCGCCCAGGCCCTGCACCCCACCAACTTGCACGTCAACGCCAAGCTCTTCCCGCGGGACACCATCCAGAGCCGCCTGCCCGACCCCGAGTGGCTGGAACGCTGGCTCGACACCCAGATCCAGTTCGACTCGGTGTGGGAGAACAAGGTCGTCGAGCGCATCCTGCACAACATGAGCCTGCTGATGGACCGCAGCTTCGCCACCGTGCAGGAGCTCAACCGCTTCCGCAAGGAGATGGCCGCGCGCCTCACGCCGCCCGCCGGCAGTGGCCTGGCGCCCGCCTGAGCCCGCCCCCCATCGCCAACGCAAAAGAGGCCCCGCGGGGCCTCTTTGTTTTGGGGCTGCAGCCGCCTTTGGCCGCCTTCAGCCGCCCCGGGCCCGCTTCATCACCACCAGCGCAAAGCCGGCAGCGGCGAGGGCGGCCCAGCCCAGGAACTGCAGCGACACCAGTTCCAGCAGTGCCTCCCCGAAGTCCTTGGCCACCCAGGCCCAGAGGTTCACGTCCGACATCAGCGCCTCCTGCAGCCCGGGCGGGTTGTGCACCATGGCCGTGTTGACTTGCAGGTTCCAGGCCTGCAGCGCATCGACCGGCCAGCTGATGCCGTAGATCTTGTCGAGCACCAGCACCGCAATCAGCGAGCCCACCAGCACCAGCGGCACGCCCAGGCGCTTGAGCCAGGCGGAGGCCGCCATCAGCACGAAGATCAGCGGCGACAGCCACAGCAGCATCGGCACCGTGCCGGCAAATGCGCGCACCAAGAGCGGCGCCGCGGCCGACATCACCTCCGACCAGTTCACCGCCGTGATTGCGCCGAAGCCGTCCTGCTTGGCGACCACCGACATCGCGATCGGCACCCCGAACAGCATGCCGATCACCGCGCCGCCCAAGGGCACCAGCCAGGCATGCGCCAGCACCGTGGCCGCCACGCTTTCGCTCGGCCGACCGGGCAGCGACAGCCAGAACTCGATGGAGCGGTCCTGCGTGTCACGCCGGGCCAGGCCCGGCAACTGGAACAGCGCCACCAGCAGGCAGATGCCATAGATGGCCACCGTCGAGATCATCACGATGATCAGCGCGACCAGCTCGCGGTGCTTGTCCGGCAGTCCCTGCACGCTGCCGATGGGCAGCATGGCCAGGAAGAGCAGCGGCGGGGCGAGGGCGGCAATCAGCCAGCCGCGCTTGTGCTGCATCCATTCGCGCAGCAGCAGGGTGGGGAGATGGGTTTGCATGGCAGGTCCTTCAGGCTTGCTTGCTGTTGAGCGCCGGGTTGCGGGTCAGCGCCATGAAGAGGTCGACGAGGCTCGGGCGCACGCGCTGGCCGAGGCTGGCCACATGCTCTGGCGGTGCACCGTCGAACAGCGAGGTCGTGCGGCCCTGCTCGCGGTAGCGCAGCAGCGGGTGGGCGGCGGCCATCGCATCCGCCGCGGCCGGGTCGTGGTTCAGGGCCACGAAGCGGCGGTCGATGTCCTCCAGGCTGATGGCCAGGGCCACGCGGCCCTCGTCCAGCATGATCACGTCGGACAGCAGCGCCTCCACTTCCTCCACCTGGTGGGTGGAGATCAGCACGCTGCGCTCGCCGTCGCACCATTCGTCGATCAGCATCTCGTAGAAGCTCTTGCGCGATACCACATCCAGGCCGAGCGTGGGCTCGTCCAGGATCATCAGCTTCGCGTCGATGGCGGCGATGAGTGCCAGGTGCGTTTGCGCCACCATGCCCTTGGACAGGCTCTTGATCTTGTCGCTCTCGCTCACGCTGGTGCGCTTGAGCAGCGCCCGCGCCCGCTCGGCCGAGAACTTGGGCTGCAGCCGGCTCATCAGTGTGATCAGCTCGCTCACCCGCGCCCAGCGCGGCAGCACCGCCACGTCGGGGATGTAGCTCAGCTGCTCCAGCAGCTTCTGCCGGTCGCCGGCCGGGTTCAGCCCCAGCACCGTCATCTCGCCCTGCACCGGCAGCAGGCCCACCAGCGCCTTCATCAGCGAGGTCTTGCCCGCACCGTTGTGGCCCAGCAGCCCCACCACGCGACCCTGTGGCACGGTGATGGACACCTCATTGAGCCCCGTCTTCCTGCCGTAGCGCAGCGGCGCGTTCTTGACTTCGATCAGGTTCATGTGGCCTCCCAGTTCAGATCTTTTGCGCTCAGCCCCAGCCGCTTGAGCTTGGCTCGCAGCGCCGGCCAGTCCTTCTGCAGGAACTGCTCGCGCTCCTGGCGCAGCAGCCGCTCGCGGGCGCCCACCGTCACATACATGCCCAGGCCGCGGCGCGACTCGATCAGCCCATGATCGCTGAGCGCCTGCAAGGCCCGCGTGACGGTCAACGGGTTGATGACGTACTGGCTCGCAAGCGAGCGCACCGAAGGCAAGGCCTCGCCTTCCGGGGGGCTGCCGTCGAGCAGCTGCACGGCCAGTCGGTCGGCCAGCTGCTGGTAGATCGGCGCCTGGTCAGTCCAGGTGGGAGTCATGGGCGCTCCGGGGTGTGTTGCTGATGTAGCACACCATATCTCCCGGGCTCGGAGGGGCCTAGCGGGGAGCGACAGACTGCAGAATTTGCGGGATGGGCGGGATTGTTTGTCGGTTCTCGCTGCTTAAACCGGTGTCGGTTTGCGCAGAACTTGGAACTGTTTGCGCTCAACTTGGAACTTTTGACCCGATGGGTGTCGTGCCAGCGGTACCTCCAAGTCGTTGATCGAAAAGGATCTTTGGCTCTTGTGCTAGGCGCCAGTGTGGATCTGAGGTGCTTGGCTGGGGCTGAGTGAAGGCTGAACTCTTTACGCACCCACCGGCTCGTCGGAACCGGGTCTGCCAGACGGGTCAATTACGTTTGAACGGGCCGCGCCAGTACCGCCCACGCCAGTTGATCTAGCGCTAGCTCATCCTTCGTCTGGCATTCCCATATCGTAAAAACATGCCATCCCGACGTACGCAATCGCTCGGCGACCAGAGCGTCTCGAGCCTTGTTTGCAGCGAACTTCGCCTGCCAGAACTCTGCACGGGTGCGGGGAGTAGTCGCAAAGCTGCAGCCAGGGTGTTGATGCCAGAAACAGCCGTGCACGAAGATCGCGACCTTCCGGCTCGGGAGAGTGAGGTCCGGCTTGCCGGGTTGTCTTCGGTCATGCAGCCGGTACCGCAGACCTACAGCGTGCAGGTAGCGGCGCACCTGCATTTCGGGTTTGGTATCGCGTCCAAGGATGGAGCTCATCATCCTGGAGCGCGTAGCTGGCGTGACCGTATCGACCACTACCTATTCCTTTCGTCGAGCCGCCCGGTGCTGGATGTTCAGCCTGGTAGCATTCCATGGACGAGCGCCACTCTCGCCGATCGCGCCCTAGAACGACAATAGATGACCATTCCTGTAATTGACCTTTTCGCTGGCCCAGGTGGCTTGGGCGAGGGGTTCTCCCGTTCCCGCGCTGCCGACTTCAGGATTGCCATCTCCATCGAGAAGGATGGGATGGCACACGAGACTTTGCGACTGCGCGCGGCTCATCGCGCGTTGCAACGAAATCCTAAGGTGACGAAAGATGTTTGGCAGCTATGGGACCGGCTGGTTGAGGAGAACCCTTGGAACGTCCTCTTCAGCTCGCTGCTCATCTGCGATTGTCCGTTGATCGTCGAGGCCTGCCGGCATGCCGAGTTGGAGGCACATCAGTTGGAGCTCGGGCCTGACAACAGGGCGGAGGTTTCGAAGGAGATCCGAAAGCGCTTGGAGCCGTACTGCCAGGACGGGGCATTGCCCACCAACGCCGTGCTCATCGGCGGGCCGCCATGTCAGGCGTATTCGGTCGTGGGACGCTCTCGCAACAAGGGCACAAAGCTGTATGTTGCCGAAGAGGATCACCGGCACTTTCTGTACGAGGAGTATCTCCACGTCATCGCTGAATTCCGTCCAGCGGTCTTTGTGATGGAGAACGTAAAGGGAATTCTCTCGTCGCGTGTCGGCGACGGACGCATCTTCGAGCGCATCATGGCGGATCTAAGGAGGCCTGGGATGGCTGAAGGTTCCAGCGATGCTGCGGAATACGTATTGATGCCGTTGGCCGCCCAGGCATCAGCTGACCCCGACGCCTCTCCGGCGCCAGCGGATTTCATTTTGAAGGCCGAGGAATTCGGCGTTCCCCAAGCGCGGCATAGGGTCATCATTGTCGGCATCCGAACAGACGTCCACGCCAAGCTCGTCCGGTTTGCGGGGCTCCGTTGTTCTGTCCCCCCTACCGTCTCCAAGGTGCTGGGTGACTTGCCCGCTCTCAGTCCGCAAATATCCAGCAGGGGCAAGGGAACTACGTGGCTTGATGCGCTGTCGCTGCCCATCTTCGACAAGGCGGTTCGCGAGCTGATGCTGCAGAACTCGGAGGTCAGCCGCAAGATAGCTGCAGAAATGACCAAGTGCCGCGCCGAGCTATTGGGCAGGCAAAGCGAGCCGGGGCCAGGTAGCGAGCGGACGCGGCTGCCCCAAAGCAAGCGTCGCAAGAAACTGCGGGCGATGGCCAGCTGGTACAGGGATCGCGACACCACGTTGCTCACGAACCATGAAAGCCGAGCCCACATGCCAAGCGATCTGGTGCGCTATCTCTTCGTTTCCGTGTTCGGCAAGGTCACCGAAGAAAGCCCGCGACTGATCGATTTTCCGAAGTGCCTTCTCCCGGCTTGTTGATTCCCGCGCAATCCTGACCCACCGGGGATGCGGACAAAAACTTGGACTGGTTATGCGGCGATGCCCAGGCGCCGACGATGCTGGGCGGGACTGCGAAAGCCCAGTGAGCTCTTGATCCGAACCTCGTTGTACC
>JAIPCJ010000177.1 GCA_021738245.1 Methylotenera sp.
GAAGACCGCGGTGTGCCCGCGGCGCTGCTGGTGCCCGACCTGATCCGCGCACCCATGGCCCGGCTGCTCAAGCGCGCCGCACCTCGGCTGAAGGTGCTCGGCCACAGCGAGATTCCTGAGACCCACACCATCCGCATCGGCTCCATCATCGGAGGCACAGCATGAATGTCCGCAAGTTCACGGCCCGCACATCCCGCGAGGCTCTGGCGCTCGTCAAGCAGGCCTTCGGGCCGGATGCCGTGGTGCTGTCCAACAAGAACGTGCCCGAGGGCGTCGAGGTGCTCGCCATGGCGCCGGAAGGCATGGGCCAGATCGAGCAGATGGCCGCCACCGCCCCGCGCACCGTCGCCCGCCCGCAGGTCGCGCCGCCGCCGGTCATGCCCGCGCCGGGGGCCCCGCGGGCCAGCTTCGCCGAGCGCGCCCAGCGCCAGGAGCCGACCTTCGGCAGCCCGGAGGTGCGCGGTGACGTGGAGCAGCTGGCCATGAGCACGCTGTCCTTCCAGGACTATGTGCGCGAGCGCGTGCTGCGCCGCCGCGAGGCCGAGCTGGCCGGCCGCCCCGATCCGGTGATGCAGGCCGCGCCGCCGCCGGTGCAGCCGTCCGCCGTGTCGCTGGACGCCGCCCGCGCCCAGCGTGAGCGCCGCGCTGCCGAGGCGATGGCTGTGCTCGCGCCGCGCCGCAGCGCGCCGCCGCCGGTGATGCCCGAGATGCGCACCGCGCCGCCGCCGGTCATGCCCCAGGTTCGCCCGGCACCGCCGGTGCTGCGCGACGAGATCCGCATTCCCACCGCCGCCAGCGCCCGCCTGGTGCCCACGCTGAGCGATCTCGGCGCCGAGCCGCTGCCCCTGCCGGGCCAGCCCACGCCGAGCCAGCGCAGCCAGATGGACATGGCCGACGAGCTGCGCCAGATGCGCGGCCTGATCGAGGAGCGTTTCTCGTCGCTGGCCTTCATGGAGAAGCTGCAGCGCCAGCCGGTGCAGGCCCGCCTGACGCAGAAGCTGCTGGAACTGGGCTTCTCCCCCGCGCTGGTGCGCAAGCTGGCCGAGAGCTGCCCGTCCGACTTCAAGCCGGGGTCGCCCGCTGACCCGGCCGATGAGACCGCCTGGGCTGCGCACGTGCTGTCGCGCAACCTGCAGACCGACGAGGCCGCGCCGGCCATCGAAGACCGCGGCGGCGTGTATGCCCTGATCGGCTCGACCGGCGTGGGCAAGACCACCACCACCGCCAAGCTCGCCGCCCACTTCGCCACCAAGCACGGCGCCGGCCAGCTGGGCCTGATCACGCTCGATGCCTACCGCATCGGCGCCCACGAGCAGCTGCGCGCCTACGGCCGCATCCTCGGCGTGCCGGTGCATACCGCGCACGACCGCGCTTCGCTCGACGACCTGCTCGACCTGCTGTCAAGCAAGAAGCTGGTGTTGATCGACACCGCCGGCATGGCCCAGCGCGACAGCCGCACCCAGGAGCTGCTGGAGATGCTGGCCCACCCGAGCATCAAGAAGCTGCTGGTCATCAACGCCGCGCAGCAGGGCGAGACCATCGAGGACGTGGTGAATGCCTGGAAGGGTGCGGCCTGCGAAGGCGTGGTGCTGAGCAAGATCGACGAGGCCGTGAAGCTCGCCCCGGCGCTGGACACCCTGATCCGCCATCGACTGAAGGTGCTGGGCGTGGCCAACGGCCAGCGCGTGCCCGAAGACTGGCATCGCCTGCCGGGCGCCGCCCTGGTGCAGCGCGCGCTCAAGAGCCCGGCCGCCGGTGCCTGGCGCATGGACAACACCGATGTGAACCTCATCTTTGCCGGCGCGCCGCTGGGTGAGGGGCTGTCTCGGGCTGTCCACTGACACCTTGGTAGTCGTGATGCCAACGCCCAGGAACACAGCCACAGAGGCACGGAGGCTCAGAGAGGCCCGCGTGTACTCGAATGGCTGCTCTGTGTCTCTGTGCCTGTGTGGCTGTGTTTGTCGGCCGTTGCACGCAGCCCGTCTGCTGCGCACGTCGGAGTGTTTGAAGTGAGCCTTCATCAAGACCAAGCCCACGGCCTGCGCCGTCTGTTTGCAGCGTCCAAGCAGCGCTTCGTGCCTGTCGTGGCCAACCCGCGCGTGATGGGGGCCGGGCTGCTGCTGGAAGGCCTGTGCGCCGCGTTCGCGGAGCTGAACCTGCAGACCCTGGTGGTGGATGCCGGCGTGCATTCGCCCCAGCCGTCGGAGCTGGCGCAGGTGGACCTGTCCAACTGCATCGAGCGGCTGTCGCCGCGCGTGAGCTATCTGGCCGCGCGTGGCCTGCCGATGCGCTACATCAACGCACAGGGCTCGGCGGCCTCCTTCCTGGAAGCGGTGGCCGAGGCGGCGCCCCAGGCCGACGTCATCCTGCTGCACGCGAGCGCGGCCGAACTCGCCCGCATCGTGGCCCTGCGCGAGGTGCGCCCGCTGCTGCTGGCCGATACCGACCCGGCCAGCGTCACCGAGGCCTACGCCGGCATGAAATGGCTCACACAACGCGCCGGGCTGTTGGTCTACAGTCTGCTCATGGCCTGCCATCCTCAGCTGCGCGTGGCCAACCGCATCGCGCAACAGCTCCACTCCTGCGCCGACGGCTTCCTCGGCGCGGTACTGCGTGACTGGGCCTGCCTGGACCCGCGTGCCTCGCAGCACGCACCGCTCACGCCCGAGCTCCGCCACCTGGCCCGTGAGCTGCTGCTCGCAGCCCCTCCTGGCGCGGCGGTCGACGCCTCGGCCGATGCCACTCCGCTGCGCCCGGCGCGCGCGGCCATGCCTTCCTTCCACGCAGCACATTGATCCCCGCCGGGAGCAGAACATGTACACGCCCAAAGGCCGCCTCGACAACAGCACGCTGATCAAGCAGTACAGCCCGCTGGTGCGACGCCTGGCGCACCAAATGATCGCCAAGCTGCCGGCCAACGTGGAGGTGGATGACCTGATCCAGGTCGGCCTGATCGGCCTGACTGATGCGCTGTCGCGCTTCGATGCCGAGCAGGGCGTGCAGTTCGAGACCTTCGCCACGCAGCGCATCCGCGGTGCCATGCTCGACGAGTTGCGCGGCGGTGACTGGATGAGCCGTGGCACGCGCCGCCAGCAGCGCGAGATCGAGGTGGCGGTGCACAAGGTCGAGCAGCGCCTGGGCCGCGCGCCGAGCGAAGCCGAGATCGCGGCCGAGATGGGCCTGCCGCTGACCGAATACCAGGAGCTGTTGTCCAAGGTGCGCGGTACGCAGCTGGTGTACCTGGAAGACATGTCCGGCGACGACGGCGACGAGGACTTCCTCGACCGCCACGTGGCCGACGAGGCCAGCAACCCCATGGCCCAGCTGCAGGACCACCGCATGCGCGAGGCGCTGGTGGCAGCCATCAAGAACCTGCCCGAGCGCGAGCAGTTCGTGATGAGCATGTACTACGAGCACGACATGAATCTCAAGGAGATTGCCGCCGTGCTCAAGGTCACGGAGTCGCGGGTCTGCCAGCTGCACAGTCAGTCCATCGCCAGGTTGCGGGTTAAGCTGCGCGACTGGTGATTTAGCGGGGCGGCGCCCTTGAGGCCGCGTTCCCCGCCAACCGAGGGGACAAGTGCATGCTCAAGTGGCCCAAGGCGGGACGGACGAATCCCGCAGCAGTGCCTGACGACGCACCCCGGCGTGATGACAGCGCCGCACTGAACGTCGTCAAACGACTCTCACGGTCCATCTCCACCGTCGGCAAGGATGCAGCCGAGGTGAGGGGGGCGCTGGAAGACACGCAACGCGTGGTCCAGCAGCAGAGCGAAGCCATGCAGGCCCTGGCGCGCCAGCTGCAGCAGATCAGCCAGGCGCAGGCGGCCATCACGGCGGCCACGGCCGAGAGTGCCGCCGCGGTGCAGCGCGCCCGCGGCGCGCTGGGGGGCGTGGGCAGTGAAGTCACCGGCATGGCCACGACCTTGGCCCAGGTGTCCGATGCTGCGGCCGAGATCACCAAGATCTCCCTGCAGACCCGGCTGGTGGCCTTCAACGCGGCCGTCGAGGCCAAGCATGCGGGCGACGCGGGGCGCGGCTTCGCCGTCGTGGCCGAGGCCGTGAAGGCGCTGGCGGGGCAGGTGGAGGCGTCGTCCAAGGCCATCGTCAGCGCGATCGCGAGCCTGCAGGACCGCATCGACCGCTTCAGCGCGGAGCTGACCGAGAACCCTGCCAAGCCCAGCCAGATCCATGCGGCTTTCAGCGCGGTGGAGCAGGACGTGCAGCGCATCGCCGCGTCGGCTGCCGACAGCGGTCAGCAGATGCAGCTGCTCAACGAACGCGCGCATGAGCTGGACCGCGAGGTCACGCAGGCCTCGCACGGGCTGAAGGTGGCCTTCGATGGCAGCGACCGCTTCCTGCGCATGGCCGAGGACCTGGTCGAGCAGATTGCCGAGAGCGGCATCGAGGTGGACGACATGCCCCTCATCCGCACCGCGCAAACGGCGGCCGCCGAGATCGCCGGGCTGCTGGGGGCCGCGTTGCGCGACGGCCAGATCTCCATGGCCGATCTGTTCGACGAGGACTACCGGCCGATCGACGGCACCTCGCCGCAGCAGCACACCACGCGCTTTTGCCAGCTGACCGACCGCCTCTTCCCGGCGGTGCAGGAAAAGATGCTCGCCGTGAGTGATCGCATCGTGTTCTGCATCGCGGCCGATCGCAACGGCTACATCGCCACGCACAACCGCAAGTACTGCCAGCCCCAGCGCCCGGGCGACACCGTCTGGAACACGGCCAACAGCCGCTACCGGCGCATCTTCAATGACCGCACCGGCCTGGCCTCGGCCCGCAACACCCGGCCCTTCCTGCTGCAGACCTACCGCCGCGACATGGGCGGCGGCCGCTTTGTCGTGCTGAAGGAGGCTGCTGCCCCCATCGTCGTGCAGGGACGGCACTGGGGCGGGTTGCGACTGGCGTTCAGCTTCCAGACGTAAAAAAGCCACCGCCGGGGCGGTGGCTCGTGAAGCGCACCAGGCGCGCGGGGCGCGCCTGGTGCGCCCGGTGCGCCCGGTGCATCAGGGCAGCTTGCCCAGCGCCGTCACGGCATCGATCAGGCCGAAGCCGTCGAAGGCGCTCCAGCCGCGCACGGCCGTGCCGCCCGAGTAGGGCACCACGCGCGGCGCGGTCGATCCCTGCAGCACCGACTTGACCTGCTTGGGCGTCAGCGACGCCGGGCCGCCGGCCTTCTGCAGCATCAGGGCCGCCACACCAGCCGCGTGGGGGGCGGCGGCGCTGGTGCCGAAGAAGTTGTTGAAGCCGTCACCCTCGAAGTCGGAGTTCGGGTAGAAGAAGGTCGTGTTGCCGCCATCCGGGGCTGCGAAGTCGGGCTTCTTGCGGGTCTCCGGCACGGCGAGGCGGTTGCCGGCTGCGTCGAACGCGATCGTGACCGGGCCTGGGCTGCTGAACGGCTCGAAGATCGGCACCAGGGGCACCTGCTGCGACGCCGGGTAGGTGTAGCGGTAGGCCGCCACACTGTTGGCGCCCGCCGCGGCACTGTGGCCGAAGGTGGTCGGGCTGGTGCGTGTGGCGAAGGCCGTGCCGCCCCAGCCGCCCAGGTTCAGCAGGCGCAGGCGCGTGGCGCGGTTGGTGCCGGCGTTCGTGCGCGCCACCATGATGCGGTAGGTGCCCGACGGGCCACCCGCCAGGCTGACGTACTCCATGCCCAGGTCGGCGCTGATGTTGTTGGTCGCGAACGTGAAGACGCAGTTGCCCGAGGCGTCGAACATGTACCAGTTCAGGTCGGTCGTGACCTGGCCTTGGTAGAACAGGTCGTCCCACTGCATGATCAGGTCGGAGCCGGTGCCGTCGTACGTGACCGGCAAGACGTAGTTGCCGCCGCCGAAGTCCACGAAGCCGCCGGCCGTATTGGCCTTGGTGCTGCCCGTGCGCGGCGAGCTGGTGCAGCTGGCGATGGTGTTCAGCTTGATGTTGCCCAGGTTGCTCGGGGTGGTCGAGAAGGTGGCCTTGGGCACGTCGATGGAGCCGCCGCCGCCGGCCGAGCCCTGGTTGCCTGCCGACGAGAAGTAGCTGACCAGCTTGCCGGGCAGGGTGGTGCTGGTGGCCACATCGTTGACGGCCTGGGCGACCTGGCCGTCGGAGAAGAACGGCTCGTCGAAGTAGAAGACGTCGTCGACGATGACGTCGGCGTTGCAGGCGGGGTTGGTGCGCAGTGCGCGGATGTTGGCCGCGAAGGCCGCTTCACCCGTGAACGCAGTGGCAAAGCAAAGGTCAGCGCCAGGTGCGACGTCGGTGACGATCTGCATCATGGCCCGGCCTTCGTCGGTGTAGTTGGCCGCAGGCGCCACGTCCAGAACGTACTTCGGCGCGCGCAGGTCGCCCGTGGCGATGTCATTCGCCGCACGGATGGTGGTGAAGGACGAGGGCGAGGCGTCGTAGGAGTCCGAGAGCACACCCACCGTGATGCCGGTGCCGATGAAGCCGTTGGCATTGGCCACGTCCGTGCGCATCACCTTCACGCCTTGCGATGTGGTGGCGCCGACGTTGCGGTGCGGCCGCGCGGTCATCTTCATCAGGTTCAGGCCGTTCCATCCGGCGATGGTGGTGATGGCTGTGGTCGGCACATAGGCCGACAGCGCGCCGTAGCGGAACGCCGGGTTCTCGCCCGTCACTTCGCCGCCGACGCTGGTCAGCAGGGCCTTGAAGCTGGTCAGGCTGGTGCTGCCGTCCAGGTAGATGTCGACGAGCACGCGGCCGGCGGCGTCGGTCATGGGCTGCAGGCGGGCCTGCGGCACGTCGGCCACGGCCAGGCGCAGGGTGCGCGTCTGGGCGCTGGCCATGGTGTCGACCAGGTCAGACAGGCGGCTGTCAAGCTTGGCGTACTGCGCGTAGCTGGCACTGGCGGCGCCGAGCATGAGCAGCGCGGCGAGCAGGCGGAGGCGGTTCGATGAACGCATGGGGTGTTTCTCCAAAAGAGGCGGCCGGCCGTGCGGCCGCTCAGGCAACAGGGGAGACGATGGGCGCGCCCGGCGCCCGAGCGTGAGGGCGGGTCAGCGTGCCGTGCGGCGGCGGGCGGCGCCCGCGGCGGCCAGGCCCAGGCCGGCCAGCAGCAGGGTCGCCGGCTCCGGCACCGCGTTGGCCCCGGTCAGGACGATCTCGTAGGGGCCGAACTCGCTCGTCAGGCTGGACCAGCCGCTCAGGCTGCCGCCGGTGAAGGTCGGCACATAGCTGGCGCCGGTGATGCCCAGGAAGTACACGCCGGTGACCGTGGGCAGGAAGCTCAGCAGCGACTGCGAGCCGATGTCGTCGTCGTTGAAGGCGACTTGCTGGCCGAAGGCATCGAACAGGTACAGCACCGTGTCGAACGCGTTGAAGCTGAGACTGGAGTCTTCGGTCGACGCGGTGAATTCGGTGCCAGCGGTCAGGCGGATGGCGAACAGGTCGGCGGCGTCGTTGTCGGACGTGCCACCCCGCACGGCGCTCAGCGGTGCATTGCCCAGGATGGCCTGGGCGCTGCCGGTCAGTTCACCGGCATCGCCGGCTTCGGTGTGCACCAGGCCGGCGTGGCTGGCGCCGGCGCTGAGCACCGCGATGGCGGCGGCGCAAAGCAGCTTCAAGCGTCGTGTGGGGTGAGCCATGGGGAGGGAAAACATGGGGGGTCCTCGGAAAGCTGGAGATTGGTGACCTTCGCGGCGGCGCAAAAAAGCGGGGCGTTTTGCAAAGGCTGAACCGTGCACGCACAAGCCGTGCCCACGCCGGGGCGCGGCCCGCGATGCCAATAGCCATCGGGGATGGCGGCCGAGGCGAGCCGGGGCAGCGCGCGGAGCGCGCCTGCGCTGTAAAGTCTTTCGACTCCGTAAAAACGCGAACCGGCACACGGCACCGCCGTGCTGCGCCGGTGTCGGTTATTCCGCGATGCAGGCGCGGTTCTTGCCGGTGTGCTTGGCCTCGTACAGCGCGACGTCAGCGCGGTCGAGGGCCGCTTCCAGCGTCTCGCCGGGCCGGTAGAGCGTGACGCCGGCCGAGAAGGTCACGAAGACGTCCTTGCCCTCGTGGTTGAAGAGGGCGGTGGACAGCGAGCGCTGCAAACGCACCAGCACCTGCTGGGCTTCGTCCAGCGGTGTGTTGGGCAGCATCAGCACGAACTCCTCGCCGCCGTAGCGCGCCACCATGTCGCCGGGCCGCAGCGACGCCTGCGCGCGTTCGGCGAGCGACTTCAGGGCGATGTCGCCGGCATGGTGGCCCAGGCTGTCGTTGAGCTTCTTGAAGTTGTCGATGTCCAGCAGGGCCAGCGCCACGCGGGTTGACTCGCGCTCGGACTTGGCCTGCTCGATGCCGAAGGCCTGGATGAGGCCGCGGCGGTTGGCGACCTGAGTGAGCTGGTCGGTGTGGACCTCGTTGGACAGGCGGCGCAGTTCGGTTTCGAGTTCGTCCACCCGCTGCGTGAGGGCTGCGGCGCGGTCGTGCTCCAGGGTCAGCCGCTGCTGCGTCTGGGCCACGAGGCTTTGCACGCTGCGGCTTTCTTCCACCATCTCGCGCACCGTGCCGGCCAGGCTCTCCAGTGAGTCGGCATGCTCGATGGCCTCGGCATAGCGGCCCACGCTGCTCTGGAAGCGGTCGGTGTGCTGGCCGAGTTCGCCCAGCTCCGACAGCATGCGCTGGATCAGGCCCTTGAGCGCATCGCGCGCGCGGGAGCGTTCCTCGCGCAGGCTGCGCTGGCGTTCGCGGGTGCCGGCCAGCAGCTCCGACACCGTGCGCACGCCGCGGCCCGACAGGCCCTGCGCCAGCGTGTTGTTCATGGCCTCGGCCTGGCCGCGGGCCCAGGAGTCGTCTTCGGCCAGATCCACCAGGCTTTCGCTGAGCCCGCGGCACAGCCCGCCGAGTTCGTCGAACAGATGCCGCCGATGGTCGAGCAGGTGCCGCGCACGCAGGCACAGGGCCGCCATCTGGCCCGCGCGCTCGGGCGTGGCGCCCTGGGCCTTGAGCTCGGCCTGGGCGGCGTCCAGCTCGCGGATGAGGGCGTCGGCCGGTGTCGCTTCGGTGGCGGGCGAGCGCAGGGCATGGCGCACGGTGCCGTTGAGTTCGCCCGACAGGGTCAGCCAGTGCGGCGTGGCGTCAGGCGGGGCAACGACGGCGGGTTCGCGGGTGCCGGTGCGGCTGAGTTCACCAAAGCCGCTGCTGTCGCGAAAGCCCGTGTCGCCAAAGCTGCCGGCGTCCATGAAGCCGCTGTCGGCGAACAGCTGGCTCGGTGTGCCGCCGTCGTCGTCGGTCTCGACATCGCTGCCTTCGCCGTCCTTGTCCCAGCTGGCGATCAGCTGGCTCAGGCGCTTGATGAGCTTGCCGCTGTCGTTGCGGCTGAGCTCCAGCGCGCGAAAGATGCCGTCCTTCTTGCGGGCCACCGTCCAGTGCCGACCGCCGCGCTCCAGGCCGCGCACCAGGCGCTCGATGGCCTGGGCGAGCGCTTCGGCCTGGGCGCCCGGGCCGGCCACGTCGAGCAGGCGGTCCACCTGGCGTTGGAGTTCGTCCAGGCGCTGGTCGCGCAGGGCCGTCTGCAGCTCCTGCCGGGTGCTGCCGCTCGGCAGGGCCAGGCTGATCAGCTTGGACAGCAGCTGCTGCACACGTTCGGGCACGGCCGTGCTCGCGGCCGCGGGCTCGCTGCCGGCCTCGATGGCGTAGGCGCGGGCGTAGTTTTCGGGGGTGGGTTCGAGCCGGGCCTGGGCCAGGCGTTGCAGCGCCGCCTTGGCCAGTTGGGCGGGCGGGAGTTGCGAGCGCATCAGCCTTGTCCGCGGGTGAGCAGGTCGACGTTCGGGTCGGCCTGGGTGATCCAGGGGGCCTTGCGGGGCAGCACGGTCTGGGCAATCCAGCGTTCCAGCTCATCGGCTGGCAGCGGCTTGCTGAACAGGAAGCCCTGCATCAACGAGCAGCCCAGGCGGTGCAGCACCTCCATCTGGCGCAGGGTCTCGACGCCTTCGGCAATCACGCGCAGGCCCAGGGCCCGTGCCAGCGCAATGATGGCGGTGACCACCGCCGAGCTCTGCGGCGTGATGCCGAGATCGCGCACGAAGGTGCGGTCGACCTTGACCTCGGAGATGGGCAAGGTGGTGAGGTAGGCGAGGGACGAGTAGCCTGTGCCGAAGTCATCGATGGAGATCTCCACCCCCACTTCATTCAGCCGGTGCAGAGACGGGATGACGTTCTGCAGGTCCTTCATCAGGTTGTTCTCGGTGATCTCGAGCTGGATGGACCGGTGCGGCACGCCGTAAGCGCTGACGCACTGGTGGATGTGCTCGACGAGATCGGTGCGCTCGAACAGCCGGCTGGGCAGGTTGACCGCAATCGAGGCGGAGAAGCCGAACTGCAGCTGCCACAGC
>JAIPCJ010000178.1 GCA_021738245.1 Methylotenera sp.
CCACCTCGGGCTGCACCGCCTCGCCCCAGCCGGCATCCAGCATCAGGCCCAGACGCAAACCGCGCAGGGTCAGTGGGCGCGGCGTCACGTCGGCCGGCGGCAACTGTGTGGCGTCGCGGGCGTCGGGCCGGGCCAGCACGGCCAACATCAAGGCGGCGTCGGCCACGCTGCGGGTCAGCGGGCCGGCCACGCGCCCGGCATAGGCCGGCTTGATGGGCACGCGGCCATGGCTGGGCTTGAGGCCGACCAGGCCGCACCAGCCCGCCGGCAGGCGGATGGAGCCGCCGATGTCGGTGCCCAGATGCAGCGGCCCATAGCCGGCTGCCGCCGCAGCGGCCGCACCAGCGCTGGAGCCGCCCGGCGTGAGCCGCGTGTCCCAGGGGTTGCGGGCCGGCTCGGGGTAGAGGCTGGACAGGCCGGAACTCAGCATGCCGTAGTCGGGCATGGTGGTGCGTGCCCAGGCGATGGCCCCCGCCTCGCGCAGGCGGGCGGCCGGCGGCGCCTCGAAGCCGGCCACCGCCGTCTCGGGCGTCGCGGCCGTGCCCAGGCGGTAGGGCGCGCCCGGCACGGCGATGTTTTCCTTCAGCGTGACGGGCACACCGTCCAGCGCCAGCGGCGTGCCCGTGCGCCAGCGCGTTTCGCTGGCACGGGCTGCAGCCAGCGCGCCTTCGGCATCGACCGCGCACAACGCATGCAGTTCGGCCTCGCGCGCCTCGGCCTGGGCCAGCACGGCGCGCATCACCGCCACGGGCGAGAGCTCACCCGTGCGGTAGGCCGACAGCAGCTCGGCGGCCGACAGGCCGGCGATCACTTCTTGAGCTTTTCCGCGGCCTTGAGCATGGCGGCGATGTGGCCATCGGGGTCCATGCTGGCGTGCACGGCGGCGATCTTGCCGTCGGTGCCGATCAGGTAGGAGATGCGGTCGGCCATGGTGCCGGGCACCATCTTCAGGCTGGCGTCATAGGCCTTGATGACCTTGCCCTCGGCATCCGCCGCCACGGCGAACTTGTTGCGGCAGGCCTCGACGCTGAACTTCTTCAGCGTGTCGATGTTGTCGTTGGACATGCCGATGACGGTCGTGTTGAGCGTCTTGAACTTGTCAGTCGCCTCGGCGAACTGGTGGGCCTCGACCGTGCAGCCGCTCGTGAAGGCCTTGGGGTAGAAGTAAACGACCACCGGGCCCTGCTTCAGCGCCTCGGCCAGCTTGAACTTGAAAGGCTGGCCCCCGACGGCGGCGTCGGCGCTGAAGTCGGGCGCGGGCGCGCCGACGGTCAGCGCCGCATGGGCGGGCAGGGCCAGTCCGAGCAGCAGGGGCAGGGCCGACAGCAGGCGGGCGGTTGACGTCAACATAACGACTCCAAGAGGTGAACAGTCACAGGTCAAGAGGGGGCCGGAGCAGCCGGCGAGTGGCTAGTATGCGCGGCGGCGAATACCGAGGTGAATGACATGACTTCTTGCTCCAGCTGCCGCGTGACGGCGCTCGGCCTGCTCCCGCTGGCCATTCTGGGAGGGCTGGCCGGCTGCGGCGGCGTGGCCAACGACATCGGCAACGACATTGGCCAGGCGGTGGGTGAGGCCGTCGCGTGCGGCGTACGCAACTGCACCGAGTCCAGCACGCTGAACGTCGACGAGATCAGCCCGCGCTTCACCGCCACGCAGGCAGCGGGCGACAGCAGCGTGCAGATCAGCGGCAGCTTGGGCAAGTCGGCCAACCTGCTGACCACCGTGCTGATGGCACCGAACGAGCGGCTCACCGCCAGCGTCGACGGCGCCCCGGAGGTGACGATGGCCAACCCGGACGGCAAGCGCTACGACTACACCGCCCGGCTGCCCGCCGCCAGCGCCCAGCCGGTGGTGCAAGTGGTGTTCACGCGCGCCGGGGTGCGGCATGTCAGCCAGGTGACGATGCCCCCGGCCTTCACGGTGCTCCAGCCCACCGGCGCGGCTGTGCTGACGCGCACCGGTGCGGCGCTGCCCGTGCGGCTGAGCCTGGCCACCGCCAGCACCGCCAGTGCAACCGCCGTGGGCAGCTGCACCCGCGCCGATGGCAGCAGCTTCACCACCACGGGCACCGGGCTGGGTGCCGTTGGCGAGACCGGCGTGGCCGGCGGCTACCGGCTGGAACCCGCTGCGGTGGATGAGGCCCTGACCGCCACCAGCCGCAGCCTGAACAACAACGACACCCGCACGCCGGCCGTTGCCCGCTGCGAGCTGACGGTAGTGTGGTCAGCCCGCGCCGAAGGCAGCACGCCCGCCACGATGAACCAGCATGGCTCGCTCGTGGGCGAGCGAAGCGCGGCCCACCCGCTCAGCTACGACGCCCGGCTCTGAAGCAGCCCTTCGGACAGCCAGGCCTGCAGCAGACCGATGACGGCCTGCGCGGCCGCGCCGGCATCGCCCAGCTCGGCCGCCGCCTGCTCGCACAGGGCCGCGAACGGCTCACCCGCCGCCACGGCCGCGAGCAACCCGGCCTCCAGCGGGGCCAGCGAGCGCCAGCGGGTCTCGTGGCCCTGGCGCCAGGCGAGCAGCACATGGGGGTGCGGCGAGGGCTCGTCCAGCTCAGGCTGCGCGTCAGCGGACTCGGGGTCCCATTCGCGCAGCGCACGCCACGCGGGCTCGACCGCATGCGCCAGCGCCACCCGCTGCACGCTGGGGTGCAGATGCAGGACCAGACCGGCCCAGTCGTCAGGGGCGAGGGCGGCGAGGGCCGCCGCCTGCAGCAGCGGCGCCTCGGCCGCATCGAAGGCGCCGCGCAGGGCCCAGTCCATGCGGGCAAAGTCCACCAGGCTGGGGTGGGGCACGAGCGTGTCGCCCGCGCTGGCCATGAAGTCGGCCAGCCCGTCGCCGAACCAGCGGATGGACGGCTGCTGGCTGGGCCGGGCGCCGAGGTAGGCCTGGGCCAGGGCCTCGAAGGCCTCGTCGCCCAGGGCGCGGGCCAGCACGGTGAAGTTGTCGGCCAGGGCCGCCGCGAGCCGGGCGCGGTAGGCATGGCGGTAGACCTCCAGGCCGAGCGCGAAATCGCCCGCCAGCAGGCCGGTGGCGTCCGCACCGTCGCGGATGGCCGCGGCAAGGTGGGATTGCAGGTCGGCGGTGCTCATGCGGCAGCGGCCAGGCGGCGTGCCGTGGCCAGTTCGTCGAGCAGGTCCGCCAAGGGCGGGATGTGGTCGTCGCGCTCGATCATGGTCGGTACGCGGCCGAAGCGGCGCACGGCCTGCTGGTAGAGCGCCCAGACTTCATCGCGCACGGGATGGTCGTGCGTGTCGATGACGATGTCGCCGCGGTCTTCATGCCCGGCGAGGTGGATCTGCCGCACCAGCCCGACCGGCAGGCCGGCCAGATAGTGCAACGGGTCGAAGCCATGGTTGCGGCTCGACACATAGACGTTGTTCACGTCCAGCAGCAGCTGCGCGCCGGTGGCCTTCAGCAGCTGGGCGATGAAGTCCCATTCGGTCATCTCATCGGCCGCGAAGCGCACATAGCTGGACACGTTCTCCAGCACCAGCGGCCGGCCGAGCGCGTCCTGCACCTGGGCGATGCGGCTGCCGACATGGTCGAGCGCCGCCCGCGTGAGCGGCACCGGCAGCAGGTCATGCAACTGGCTGTGCGCATCGGCGCTCCAGCACAGGTGATCCGACACCCAGCCGGGGGCCAGACGGTCAGCCAGCGCCCGCAGCTCGCGCAGATAGCCCGCATCCAGCGGTGCCGGCCCGGCGACGTTCAGCGACACGCCATGCATCACCAGCGGATAGTCCGCCCGGATGCGCTCCAGATGCACCAGCGGCGGCCCGCCCGGCACCAGGTAGTTCTCGGAAATGATCTCCAGCCAGTCGGGCCGCACCGCAGCATCCACGCCCGCCTCGAAGGCCGCGTAATGCTCCACGCGCAACCCCAGGCCAAAGCCTTGGATCGTCGTCATAAAGGAACCATGCAACGGCGCGCGCGCAGCGCCGCGCCTCATCGCGCAGCACCGGCGGATCCGGCTTCGCCGGTCCGCCTGGTGCGCCCCCTCGGGGGGCCGGCGTCAGCCGGTAGGGGGGTCTTACTTCTCCACCTTGCCACCGGCCTTGGTGCACTCTTCGGCCGACTTCTTGCTGACCCAGCCCTGGCCCTTGCAGCCGTTGTGGCCCTTGCACTCGCTCTTGGCGGTCTTGCACTCGGAGGTGCCCTTGCAGCCATTGATGCCTGAGCACTTGACCATGCCGTCAGCGGCGAGGGCCGTGGTGGGCACGGCGGTGGCGAACAGGGCGGCAGCGGCGGCGGCAATGCCCAGGCCGGTCTTGAGGGATGCGTTCATGAAGCTCTCCAGTAAAAGGAAGTGGTTGAGATCGGGTCACCACAGGTCGAGCGGAGAAGCCCTCCGCAATCGACTTGCCTGCTTGCGTCGGCATGGCGGGCCGCTTCCTTACAGCCGGCGGTCAGATTCTGATGAGCTGACGTTATGACTGCAATGGCGGCCGGCATTCGTCAGGCCCCGGTCGCAGCCGCTAGAGTCCGGCAGCTTGCCGCTGCCTTTTCCCCATGCTGAACACCGAGACCCCGAGCACCCGTCACCCCGACCTGGACACCTACGCCACGCCGGCCCTGCTGGATGCATTCATCGACGACCAGACCGCCGCCGTCGCCGCCGTGAAGGCCGCGCTGCCGCAACTGGCCGCCGCGGTGGACGCTGCGCTGCCCCGCATCCGCGCGGGCGGCCGGCTGCTGTATGCCGGCGCCGGCACCTCCGGGCGCCTGGGCGTGCTCGACAGCGTGGAGCTCCACCCCACCTTCTCGTGGCCGCGCGAACGGGCCGTGGCCGTCATCGCCGGCGGCGAGGGCGCGATGTTCGTCGCCGTTGAAGGGGCCGAAGACGACCGCGCCCAGGGCGCCGCCGACATCGCCGCGCTCAACCCCGGCCCCAACGACGTGGCCCTGCTGCTGGCCGCCTCGGGCGGCACGCCCTATGTGCTGGGCGCCATCGAGGCGGCCCGGGCGGCCGGCGCGCTGACGATTGGCTTTGCCAACAACCCCGGCGCCCCGGTCACCGCGCAGGCCGAGATCGGCATCACGCTGGACACCGGCCCCGAGGTCATCTCCGGCAGCACACGGCTGAAGGCCGGCACCTCGCAGAAGATCGCGCTGAACACCTTCTCGTCGGCGCTGATGGTCAGGCTCAACAAGGTCTACGGCAACCTGATGGTGGACCTCAAGGCCACCAATGCCAAGCTCGTGAAGCGGGCCCTGGCGTTGACCGTGCGCGCCAGCGGCGCCAGCGAAGCCGATGCGCAGGCGGCACTCGCGCAATGCGACCACCACGTGAAGACCGCGCTGGTCATGCTCAAACGCGGTGTCGGCGCACCCGAGGCACGCGCCCTGCTGGCCGCAGCTGACGGCAGCGTGAGCCGGGCCCTGAGCGCATGACCGACAAGGCCGCAGCGCCGGGGGATCGACCGCCGTCCCCGGCGGGCGAGGGGCAGACCTCCCCGTGGGCATGGATCCCCACGCTCTACTTCGCCCAGGGCATCCCCTACGTCGTCGTCATGACGCTGTCGGTGGTGCTCTACAAGAACCTCGGCATCTCCAACACCGACATCGCGCTCTACACCAGCTGGCTCTACCTGCCCTGGGTGATCAAGCCGCTGTGGTCGCCGCTGGCCGAGCTGTTCGGCACCAAGCGGCAGTGGGTGGCGGTGCTGCAGTTCTTCGTGGGCGCGGCGCTCGCGGGTGTGGCGCTCACCATCCCGACCGACCATGTCTTCCAGCTCTCGCTCGCGGTGTTCTGGCTGATGGCCTTCGCCTCGGCCTCGCACGACATCGCCGCCGACGGCTACTACATGCTGGCCCTGCCCCAGCACCAGCAGGCCGCCTTCGTGGGCGTGCGCTCCACCTTCTATCGCCTGGCCAACATCGGCGGCCAGGGCGGGCTGGTCTACCTCGCCGGTGAGTTGACCGAGCGCACCGGCAGTGCCGCGCAGGCCTGGAGCTGGGTGTTCTGGCTGCTCGGCGGGCTGTTCGTGGCGCTGGCAGCCTGGCATGGGCTGGTGCTGCCGCGCCCTGCAGCCGATGTGCGCGGCCCGGGCCACCGTGCGGCCCGCGGCCTGGCGCGCGAGTTCTTCGCGGTGTTCGTGAGCTTCTTCCAGAAGCCCGGCATCGCGGTCATCCTGGGCTTTCTGTTGCTCTACCGCTTCCCGGAAGCGCAGCTGCTCAAGCTGGCCAGCCCCTTCCTGCTCGACCCCGTCGAGCAAGGCGGCCTGGGCCTGTCCACCAAGGCGGTCGGCATCGCCTACGGCACTGTGGGCCTGACCGCGCTGACGCTGGGCGGCCTGGCTGGCGGCTGGGTGATCTCCCGCGTAGGCCTGAAGCGCGCGCTGTGGCCGCTGGTGCTGGCCATGCATGTACCCAACGTGGCCTTCCTGGTGCTGGCGCTCACGCACCCGACGAGCCTGGCCGTCATCAGTGCCGCGCTCGCCGTGGAGCAGTTCGGCTATGGCCTCGGCTTCACGGCCTACCTGATGTACATGATCCATGTGGCCGAGGGCCCTCAGAAGACCGCCCACTACGCCATCTGCACCGGCTTCATGGCCCTGGGCATGATGATCCCCGGCATGTGGAGCGGCTGGCTGCAGGACCACCTCGGCTATGTGAGCTTCTTCGTGTGGGTGCTGGTGGCGACCGTGCCGAGCTTTGCCATGGCGGCGCTGATCCAGGTGCCCGAGAACTTCGGCCGCAAGGAGGCCGCTTGAACCAACGCCTGCTCAGCCTCGACGCCTTCCGCGGCTTTGCCATTGCGGCCATGCTGCTGGTGAACAACCCCGGCGACTGGGGCCATGTCTACGCACCGCTGCTGCATGCCAAGTGGC
Organism: Methylotenera sp.; assembly: GCA_021738245.1. Lineage (GTDB taxonomy): Bacteria > Pseudomonadota > Gammaproteobacteria > Burkholderiales > Burkholderiaceae_C > Pelomonas. Next base: position 6,840 of record JAIPCJ010000178.1, read on the forward strand.
ACGGCTGGACGTTCACCGACTGGGTCTTCCCCTTCTTCGTGTTCATCAGCGGCATGGCCATGACCATCAGCCTGGCCCGCCGCGCGCAGGCCGGGGCCGACAAGACCGCGCTGCTGCTGACCACCGCGCGCCGCGCGACCGTCATCATCGGCATCGGGCTGCTGCTCAACCTCATCCCGAGCTTCGACTTCAGCACGGTGCGCCTGCCCGGCGTGCTGCAGCGCCTGGGTCTGTGCACGCTCGCGGCAGCGCCCATCGTCATCTGGTGCCGGCCACGCGGCGTGGCACTGTGGGCGCTGGGGCTGATGGCCTTCTACAGCGCGGTGCAGCTCCTGGTGCCGGTGCCCGATGCCGAAGGCGTCGTGCACACCGGGCTGCTCGAACCGGGCAAGGACGTCGGCGCCTGGCTCGACCGCCTGCTGATGGACGGCCACCTCTGGCGCCAGGCCAAGACCTGGGACCCGGAAGGCCTGCTGTCCACGCTGCCGGCCGTGTCGTCGCAACTGCTCGGCGTGCTCGCCGGCTACGTGCTGGCCAGCTCGCGCCAGCCCGCCGAGAAGACCATGACCTGGATGCTCGCCGGCCTGGCCTCGCTCTGGCTGGGCCAGGTGCTGGACGCCTGGCTGATGCCGATCAACAAGTCGCTGTGGACGCCGTCCTTCGTGTTCACGATGGCCGGCTGGGCCTGCGTGGTGTTCGCGGTCTTCTACTGGCTGCTGGACGCCCAGCCCCAGCCGCTGTCCCGCGCGCGCTGGGCCCGCTGGCTGCATCCGCTGGTGGTGTTCGGCATGAACGCCCTCTTCCTGTTCGCGCTGTCGGGGCTGGTGGCCAAGATGCTCTACACGGTCAAGCTGACCGACGGCCGCAGCCTCGGCGCCACGCTGTACGCGCCGCTGCGCGATTCGGGCCTCGCGCCCGTCAACGCCTCGCTGCTGCATGCGCTGGCCTTCGTCGCGGTGATGTACGCCGTGGCCTGGGTGATGTACCGCAAGCAGTGGTTCGTGAAAGTCTGACCCCGTGAAACGCCGACACCTCCTCAGCCTCGCCTCGGCCCCGCTGCTCGCCGCCTGCGCCACACCGCCCTCGCCCTCGCCCGCTGCGGCACCGGTTTCGCCCAGCGAAGCGGCGCTCGGCCCGGTCGCCGGCCCCGTGCCTGGCCCCGCCGCCTCCGGCCCGCTGCTCGCCCCGCCGCCGCGCGAATGGCGTGCCGCCTGGGTGGCGACGGTTGCCAACATCGACTGGCCCAGCAAGCCCGGCCTGAGCGCTGCGGCCCAGCAGGCCGAGATCCGCAGCCTGTGCGACACCGCCGCGGCCACGGGCCTGAACGCCCTCATCCTGCAGGTGCGCACGTCCACCGACGCGCTCTACGAATCGAAGCTGGAGCCCTGGAGCGAATACCTCACGGGCACCCAGGGCCAGCATCCGGGCTACGACCCGCTGGCGGTGTGGATCACCGAGGCCAAGGCGCGCGGGCTGGAGCTGCATGCCTGGTTCAACCCTTACCGCTCGCGCCACAGCACGGCCAAGTCGGCCGTGGCCGACAGCCACGTCAGCCGCACCCACCCCGAGTGGGTCAAGCGCTATGGCGACCAACTCTGGATGGACCCCGGCGAGCCCGCCGCCGCCGAGCACACGCTTGCCGTGGTGCGCGACTGCCTGAGCCGCTACGCCGTGGATGGCATCCACATCGACGACTACTTCTACCCCTACCCGGTGCAGGACCCCGCCACCAAGCAGGAGCTGGACTTTCCCGACGAGCCCAGCTGGCAGCGCTACGTGGCCGGCGGCGGCTCGCTGGCGCGGCATGACTGGCGGCGCTACAACGTCAACCGCCTGGTGCAGCGCCTCTATGCGCTGGCCCATGAGGTGCGCCCGGGCACGCGCGTGGGCGTGAGCCCCTTCGGCCTGCCCAAGCCGGGCGCGCGGCCGCCGGGCATCAGCGGCTTCAGCCAATACGACAAGCTCTACGCCGACGTCGAGCTCTGGCTGCGCGAAGGCTGGCTGGACTACCTCGCGCCCCAGCTCTACTGGCCGCGCGCGCAGACGGCGCAGGCCTTCGAGCCGCTGCTGCAAGCCTGGCGCGCGCTCAACCCGCTGGGCCGGCCCATCCACCCGGGCTTGTTCACCAGCCGCATCAACGACACCCCGCAGAGCTGGCAGCCCGACGAGGTGCTGGCGCAGATCGACATCATCCGGCGCCAGTCGCCGGGCAGCGGCCACATCCACTTCAGCATGGCCGCCCTGGCGCAGAACCGCAAGGGCGTTGCCGACGCGCTGCGCACCAAGGCCTACGCGCCGGGTCCCTGAGGCCACCCCTAACTTTGCGGCGCGCTGTCATGCCGGCTTCACGCCGGCTGCCTAGCGTGCGGTGCTTCATTCCACGGAGACACCGCATGAACCGCTCCCTCCTGCGCCTGGCCACGCTGGCCCTCACCCTGGCCGGTGCCGCCTGGCCCGCGATCGCGCACGACCGTGGCGACCGCAACGACGGCGTGCCCGTGCAGCTCGGCCCCCGCCCGTTCTTCCTCGTGAACGACATGCTGGACAGCCCGCTCAAGAAGCGCCTGCAGCATTGCGCCGCCACCCGCGAGGCCTACCGCCCGACGCTGTTCTCCATCGGCCACCGGGGTGCGGCGCTGCAGTTCCCCGAGCACACCAAGGAGAGCTACGAGGCCGCCGCCCGCATGGGTGCGGGCATCGTGGAGTGCGACGTGACCTTCACCAAGGACAAGGAGCTCGTCTGCCGCCACGCGCAGAACGATCTGCACACCACCACCAACATCCTGGCCACGCCGCTGGCGGCCAAGTGCGTCAAGCCATTCACGCCGGCCGTGCTGGATGCAGCCGGCAACGTGGTGACGCCGGCCGCTGCCGAGTGCCGCACCAGCGAGCTGACGCTGGCCGAGTTCAAGAGCCTGCGCGGCAAGATGGACGCCTTCAACCCGCGCGGCCGCACCGTGGCCGAGTACATGGCCGGCACGCCCAACTGGCGCACCGACCTCTACGCCGGCCCCACCAGCGGCACGCTGCTGTCGCTGAAGGAGGCCATCGCGCTGTTCAAGCAGCTGGGCGTGAAGATGACGCCCGAGCTCAAGTCCCCCAGCGTGCCCATGCCCTTCGACGGCCTCAGCCAGGCCGCCTATGCGCAGAAGATGATCGACGAGCACAAGGCCGCGCGCG